>NZ_JAMWXW010000015.1:0-212090 GCF_031570135.1 Paraburkholderia sp. USG1
AGGTTGCGGCCGCCTCCGCGACGATCGCGTTGCCATAGGCGCGCAGTCGTCCCACGCGGGAGGCAGCGCCATGAGCCAGCGGGAATGTGCCGGGTTCAACTGGCCGGAAGCGGCCGTCGCGGCATCCAATCCAGTCAGCAGCGCGCCAGAAGCCGTTAGCCGGACCGGCAGCATCGAGAACGCCAGCGCCCGGATCGCGACCAGCCCGGCCGAATTGCCCGCGGCGTTGTGACCGTTCGCAGCAGGCGCGAGACTCGTGGGTATCGGCCACCCGGCGAGGAGTGCAGCCGCGCACAGGTCCTGCGGGCCGCCCTTTCTCTCGATCTCCGCGAGTGCGCCGGCAACGGTTCGCACATTTTTCGTGGCGAGCGCCGCTGTGGGCGTCGGCCACGCTGCGAGTACCGCGAAATCGTTCAGGTTCGCGCCGTGCTTCGTCACGCCGCACGCGCGCCGCGCCTGCCCGCCGCCCGTCATGTCGCTCGCCTGCGGAGTCGGCCACGACGCAAGCCTTGCGATCCACTGCAGGTCGACCTGCCGCTTTTTCCCGTCGGACGTGCGGCCGGTCGGCGACATCTGGCCGCCTCGCGGGCTGCGGCCTCCGTCGGGACACGTCGGTGTCGGCCAGTGCGCCGCGAGCTGCGCAACCATCTGCAGGTCGCGCATTGGCAACCCCTGCGAGATGCCCATGCGCGAGCCCCGCGCCACCGACCTGCGCTTGCGCTCGAGGAAGGCTTCGGGCGTGCCGTTGGCCTGCTGCGCCATGGGCGTGGGCCACGAACCACAGGCGCTGGCGGATGTGCGGCGCACCGACGCCCGCAGCGCACAGATCGACCGCCCCGACGGCGTAACCCGCTCCTTCCAGGTCAGCGTGAACAAGGTCGAGCCAGCCGAGGCCGTCGCGGCTTGCAACCTGTTCGCCAAGCACGATGCCAGGGCGGCACTGCGCGATGAGGCGGAACCACTCAGGCCAGAGATGCCGCTCGTCGGCAAAGCCAAGCCCGCGGCCGGCCGCGCTGAACGGCTGGCACGGACAACTGCCGGTCCAGACCGGGCGGCGGTCCGGCCATCTGGCGAGACGCAGCGCGTACGACCACGTGCCGATGCCCGCGAAGAAGTGGCACTGGTCATAGCGGACAAGTTCCTGTGGCGTGACATCGCGTATATCCCTTTCGTCAACGTCGCCGGGCGCGATCAGGCCCGCGGCGATCAGGTTGCGCAGCCACTGGGCAGCGTACGGATCGTGCTCGTTGTACCAGGCCGTCATGGCGTGCCACCGCCGGAACCCGCCCGTGCGAGGCGTTCGCGCTGCAGCGAGGCGTAGGCGGGATTGAGCTCACAACCCACGAAACGACGCCCGAGACCTGCGGCTACGGCTGCCGTCGTTCCACTGCCCATGAACGGATCGAACACGATGTCGCCGGGCCGGCTGCCAGCGAGTACACAACGCCGTGCGATCTCAGGCGGCATCACGGCAAAGTGCGCGCCACGGTAGCCACCGGGCGCCACGAACCAGACGTCGCGCATCATCACGGGCTGCGCCGCCCCACTGGGGTCAGCGGCCCATCGTTCGTTGAACCCGGCGTGCCGGCGTGAGTGCCAACGTTGCTTGCCTGTGGCGATCTCCCTGCGGCCGTCCCGGGTTGTCCAGTGGTGCCCACCGCGACTTCCGGCGGCAGCCCGCATCGGACGCGCTGCACGCGTGCCACCGTTGGCACGATGGCTACCAGCCTGTGCCTGCACATCCTCGGCGAGACGCACGAGCGTCGACTCACGTGGCGGTGTCCTGATCGCACCGAAGTCGCTGTAGTACCGCGCACGTCTCGACAGCAGAAACACGTACTCGAAGGACGAGGTGGGCCGGTCAAGCTGGCTGCCCGGCATCCCGTTCGGCTTGGCCCAGACAATGGCCGAGCGCAGGTACCAGCCATCGTCGCGCAGTGCGAAGGCCAGCATCCACGGGATCCCGATCAGGTCCTTCGCTTTCAGGCCGGGCGGAACCGCGCTGGACCGGCCAGCGACGCCCTGCGCCGGTCCGTGCTTGCGGCCTCCGAGGGTGCTGTGCGCCTGCCAGGAACGGCTGGCCGCATAGCTGTCGCCGACGGATAACCAGACCGTACCGTCCTCGACGAGGAGGCTGCGGACATGCCGGAACACGTCGACCATCCGGTTCACGTATTCGCGCGGTGTCCGCTCAAGCCCGAGTTCGTGCTGCCTGTTGGGAGCGTCCTCCGGCAGATACGAGCGCAGCCCGTAGTAAGGTGGGCTGGTCACCACGGTGTGTGCCTGCACCCCGTCGGCTGCCATGCGTGCCATCAGCAACCGGCAGTCCCCAAAGTGGCAGGCATCGATCCAGCGTTTCGCGGTCATGGGAACACCTCGCCAGTGAGGCCGCATGTCACCCACCGCCAGGTCCGCGCGCACAACGCTCCGTCAGGACACCGGATCTCGATCTGCAGCAGACGTCCCAGCGAGCCACCCGCGTGCCAGACGTGGATGTGCCAACCGTGAAACCGTGCGGAATACGCGCGACTCCGGGACGCGGTCGCGCCCTCGGCCACCAGTGCCCGCAACATCCTGAGTTCCGCCGCGTCCGGCCATGCCGGACACACCACGTACGTGAGTTCCACGTCTTCCTCCGCCAGGGTAGCCGCGCACAGTGCATATCGACCCACCGTGCGCGTGGAATGAAAACGTGGACTACCGTGCGGCGGTACCGGTCGCGCGACGCGAACGCCGGCCGGCAGGCTGTGCCGGCTCGCCGGTACCGTCGCCTCCGCCGCCCTGGGGCAGTTCGTCTCCAGTCTGCCTGGCGGACTCCTGTGATCCAGCATCGACACCGGCCGCTGGATCGTCCGCTGCCCCCTCCGATGCCGGATCAGCCCCTTCGCGTGGCTGGCGCGGGCGATAGACCACCTGATCGATACGCACGAGATTCAGCGAAATGGATTCCGCGTCGATATGCGCGCCGGCGTCCGCCTCGTTGTCGCGGTTGATCCAGGGGCTGACATGGAAGTCGCCCCGCACGACGACGCTTGCGCCCGTGCGGATGTGCTGGAGGACGCGCTCGGTGAGACGCTCGTTCCAGATCGTCACGTCGACCGGAAAGGTGCGCCCGTCACGCTGTTCCAGCGTCCCGTCGTCGAGGCGCCGGTAGCTTGCTGACATCACGCGCAACTCGACGATGCGCCGTGTGCCGCCGGCCGTGTTGACCTGTTTCATCGTCGGCGATGCCAGTACGTTGCCGACCAGTTCTGCATAGATACCCATTGCGGACTCCGTTCATGGACAAGGAAAACCCCTGTGCTACGAACGCGCTGTCCATTCCATGCTGCTGTATATGGCCGCTCTGCGGCAGCCTGGGGTGCCTGATACGTCATCAGCAGGCGGCCATCAGTCCTCGCGGCGCCGGATCTTCACGGTGCCGTGGGTCAGGTACGTGGCGATCTGGCTCGCCGCATAGCGGAAGACCGATTCGAGGGCGTTGAGATCACGCGAGCGCGCGTCGCATTGCTGCAGGTATGCGCGCAGCGGCGCCGGCATGCGGCCGAAACCGGACTGCACCCGTGCATACGGCACCGCATGCGGCTCCCCGCGCAGGAACCAGTCAAGCCGGTGTCGCGTTGCGCCGCTTGCCAGCGCAATGCGCGCGCATCTCAGCGACGCATCGAGACCCGCTTCGCTGCTCTCGTGCGCCAGCGCCTGCATCTGCGCGACGGTGTCGTCGAGCCAGCTCTCGTACGAACGCAGCAGCACGCGAAAGGCACTGCGTCCTGCCACCTGGGCAACGGGCAGCGACACGGTCGTCTCCCCCTTACCCTTAAAGGCCTTTGAACGTCTATCCAGAGGCGGAAACCGGTTCGTCATTGCCGCAGTCCTCATGTCGAAGTCAATGTCACTGGACCAGCGCCGCTGCCGCAGCTTCCGCCACTGCGTCATCGCCGGACAACGGCACACTGTCGAGCAGGCGCAGTTCCGCATCCGACAGGCGGCTCACGCGCCGCCGGCTGTGCCGCGGCTGCCGTTCGCCGGTGAAGATGTCGCGCGGGATCACCCCGAGCAACGCTCTCGCCGCCTCCACGCGACGCGTTGCGGCAGTGTCCGCACCCGGCAGAAAGTCGTGGCGCGCAAGCGGCAGCAGTTCTGGGCGGGTGAGCACGCGCTGGCAGTGCACCGCGAAATGGAACACGGACAGACAACGATGTCTCGCCGAACCGATCCGCCGCTGTCCGTCTCCCGATGCAAGCAGATCGCGCAGCATGGCCGAGCGGATCACCCGCACCAGGTAATCGAGTTCGGCGAGCAGCATGACGACCATGTAGCCATACGGCGATGTGAAACCCAGCGACACGTTCGCCGGTTCGCGCGACTGCAGGATCGTGTAGTCGAGGCCCTTCTGCCGTGCTGCATCGAGCAAGCCGTTCGCGTGTTGCAGTTCGAGTTCGCCCGCGCGCCGGATGCCGGCGATGCGCTCCGCGATCTCGACAAGCTTCCAGTCAGCGTACGGATTGTCGTCGCCGGAGAGGGACCAGAGCGCACGCAGGGCGGCGGCTACGCGCCGGCCGCCTGCCATCGGGTGGCCCGCCTCACCGGGCGCCACGGTGCGCCCAAGAAACAGCCGCATGGCATCGCGCGTATGCAGGTGCATACGGTCACCGCCCTCGCTTGTGAGCTGCCCGATGCGCGTGATCTCCAGCGCCTGCGCGGTCGGCACGAGCGGGTCGGCAGACTGTCGCAATGCGTCTCGCGCCTGCGCGTCACGCAGCGCTTCCTCGCGCTCGAGGAAAAGCTGGTAGCGACCGAACAGCGGATCGGCCGGGTCCGGGTCATCGGACTCGACAAGCTGCGCCAGGGTGTGGCGCTCCGCGTCGATGTCGTAGCCGTCGGGAAACGGTGACGTCGCCGAGCGCGCAAAGGCGTCGAGGGACACGTCGATGGAAGTGGTCTCGCTGCTCATGGGCGGTTCCTCCTTACGGAAATAAAACTGTCTGGCACAGCATCCCGGCTATCCGCCCGTCGTGTTACCCGGGGTAACAGCCGGCCCTGCCGGATGCCGGGCACACGCACGATGCCCTGTGGCGTGTTACCCCGGGTAACACGGTGCCTCGACTGCGGACGATGCTCACCACGAATTCGCTGTGTTACCCGGGGTAACACGGTGTATGGCCAGGCGACCCGCTGTCCTGGGCCGCAGCACCTCGCGGTTTGTCCACTGCTACCCGGGAAAACACGTCGGGTTGACGCCGCGTGCCTCAATCGCTGAACCTGCGGTGTTACCCCGGGTAACACCGCCACGCGCAGGCGTGGACAGTGCCGGACTGGCCCACCGGCGATGCTGTTACCCGGGGTAACAGGTAGTCGAGCTACCGAAGCCGGCGCGTTACCCGGGGTAACACGCCATGGGGCGGGTGTGGAAACGGTCGGATCACGCATGGCAGACTCCGGTGGTACCGTGGCCGAGCTGTGCACGCAGGCTGGCAAGATGGGCGCGGGCAATCTCGGGAGGCGTGACCGGCGCGTCGCCTGGGCACGTATCGCGATCGTGACGTCCTGATCGCCGGCGAGCCTCAGCTTCACGGTGCGCCCTTGCGGGCACAAACTCACCGGCCAGATACCGGCGCACGAGCTCGCCGATGTAGGCGACAGGAAAGCGGACGATCTGACGGCGATGGCCCGCCGCCATCTCGTCGAGCAACAGTTGCCGGTCGTGTGCGGGAATCCTGGCGAGGTACTGGCTGACCGGTCCGCGCTCGGCTGGACTGACCACCGGGGGCCACACCAGCACACCAGCGCCGGGCTGCGCCCCGTCTTCATCGCCACCATCCGGGAAACCCACCCCCACATCCGGCCGGCCGTCTCCGAGCAGGCGCAGCCATCCTGACGTGATCGCACCGGTGGTGGTTGTAGTCGAATATGTAATCCTCGTATACGCGCGCGCGTTGGGATCGTACGTTTGCCGCCAACGGTAACGGATCAAACCCGCCGACGGTAACAGCGCACACCGTGCGGCCCCCGGTTGGCGAATTCTGGTTGGCGAAATTCCGATGGCGGCAGGACCGCGTATCACGCTTTCAACGGGCGAAGAAGCAACGCGCACCGCCGCGTTACCCCGAGTAACAGGAGACTCGATGTCCAACAGGCGCGGCAAGCCATCGGCGGGAGCTTCGTCGGCGCGCGCGAGCTTACGGGCTGGCGAGAGGCGCGCAGTGCGCGTGGCATGTTCGTCCAGCAGCGCGTGCAACCGCACGGGATCGATCTGGCTCCACAGGCGCGTCCCCCGTCCCGCGTATCTCACCTCGCGCAGCACGCCCATCTGCCGAAGCCGCCGCTTCGCATTGTCGAGTTGACGCCGGTTGATGCCGGTCGTGCGGTTCCACTCCCACGCCGTCAATGAAAACCAGATGCCCTGGCGGTCAGCCGTCTGGCGCTGCACCTGGACCATGCGCGAGAGCACGAGGCCCGCATTGAAGCTGCCGGTGAGGTCAACCAGCGCGCGCCTGAACGGCACCACCGGCCCGAGCAGTTCCCTTGCCGCGGATTCGTCCTCGCGCATCGCCTCGATGCTCATCGGCAGGCGGCGCACGAACGTACAGCACCCATCGATCAGTTCGGACATGAGCGGGACGTTAATCCGGTAATGCAGGCAGGCGGGCCGCCCGCCTCGCCACTCCGACACCAGGTTCAGCTTGCGCAGACGCGCGCGGGCGCCCTCCTGCTCATCGCGCGAGAGGCCCGTCTCGATACGCCAGTGCTCGCGCGTCTTGTGGATCCAGCCACCGTTGTCGCCGACGTCCCGTCCACGTCGCGTCCAGTACACCATCTGCGAAAGCAGCATGGCGTCCTTGGGATGACCGGTGATGCGTGCGAGACGCGTGCCGAACGCAATCGGGCGAAAGGGCTTCAGGCGTAGCCACAGGTCCTCGAAGTGGTTCAGGTAGTCGGCTGCGCTCATGACCGGTCTCCCGACACCACGGCGGGTTCTGTCGTCGACGGCTCATCAGGCCGCTTTGGTGGCCACGGAATGCCGGCAGTACATTCCTGTGCGCGGCGCTTGATCAGCGCGAGCAGTTCCGGCCAGCAGATGCGGAACCCATCCGCCTGCGTGTCGCGCGGGCAATGCTCGACGAGTCGCTGATCGAGAAGCAGACGAAGCGCTGCAACCTGCTGGGCGGCCGGAAGTGAAATACGTCGTTCGATGTCTTCCGGTGAGACAGTGATCCAGGCACCAGGGACCGTCGTCTCGCTTTCGATCGCCGAGAGTTCGGTCAGCAATGCACCGGCCACGAAATCCTCGCACGCCTCGACGAAACACCGGTCGATGGTGATCGGCGCGTCGAGCATCGACAGCAGCATATGGGTCTGTGCCGGAGGCAGGCCGGGTGAGTCGTCCCACGTTTTACCGGGCAGCAGATTTCCTTCTGGGTCAACACGCATGTCAAACATCGCACGGCTCCTTGCTGGTCGTTGAAGAGAGACTGTCAGGAGCGCGCTGCTCCGGCCCGGTATCGAGCGCGGAGAAAATCGTGGCCAGTGTGTACCGGCCATCGTGGTAATCGTGAATCGCGAGATAACGCTCGCGGGCGTCCTCTATCTCCGAGCAGTGCCGCCACGTATCCATCACCGCATCGAGGTCCGAGCCCACCAGCACGCGCGGCTTGACAGGTGCCGTAACGTCAAGTTGCCGCCGCAACTGCGACACCTTCGCACGCGTCGCGGTCCGGAAAAACCGGCGGATCATCGGCAGGCTCGCCTGCGCCCGTACGAAACCCGCGAGCAGCGACTCGTCACGCCACTGGCGCTCGATGAGTTCGCAGCGGCGAACCAGAAGATCGGCGTCCAGTAACAGCCGTATCGTGCCGGAGGCAATCAGGTCGTCGATCTGTTGCGTCACGCGTGGATCGCCCAGTACCCGGGCGACAACAGGTGGAACAGCAATGGAGGGCCAGCAGTCTTCGCTCCTCAATGTTTCACATGAAACTTTGTCATCCTTATTGTTCAGGACAGTCCAATGCGTTCCAGAGCGGGTAACACTTGCCGCGAGCAGCAGCAACGTCATGTGTTGCAGTGGGGAATATGGCAGTGTCAGAAGACGCTCGTTCATCGACGCTCTCCCCTGCGCAACAGTTCGTCGGCATCCAGTTCGGTCCATCGCGGCGGCTGGAAACGCCCCGGATGGCGCGCGCGGAACCTGCGGGCGATGCCGACCAGCTCCAGATAGCGGCCGCCAATCTCGCTGGCCGGATTCAGGGCCGTGTCAAAGAAAAGGTCGAACCGGTCGGCAAGCAGCGGCTCGCCAATGTGGGTATCGCACGCATGCGACCAGGGCTCCTCGCTGCCCGTAATCTCCCCAAAACGGGTGCCGGCCGGAAGATGCGCGAGGCCACACGGCGTGTTCTGCCGTGACAGGTTGACGAGCCACCACCAGCCCACGTAGCGCCGGAATCCCTCCTCATGCTGTCTGGCCTGCGTATCAAGGGGCGGGTCCGTCTGCGTCGGGTCCGGCAGATCGACCATAAAACCGTACGGCAATTCCGGCGCATCGTGCAACGTGCTCTCGAGACCGCACAGGGCCGCGAAAGATCTGATTTCCCGATGCAGGGTGACGAGATCGTCTGCGGTATCGACCTCGACAGAGGATGCGACCGCGCGGGGTGCCGGAACTTTTGGGCCGTCAAGTTTGCCATCGCGCGCACCGGCACCATCATCATCTCCCGCGGCCGGTGAACGTGGCGCTGCCGCGCGAATTAACGAGGTCGACAGCGGTACTGCGTCCGGCTCATCGCCACCCGCACCATCATGTCCCTGCTGCGAACTGTCGACCTGACCTATTGCACTGGCGGCGAGCGGGCGAGCCGTCGTCAGTAACGCACCCGCGTCGCCCACCGCCCGATCCGCCAGCTCGCGCAGCCGGTCCGGTGAAATTTCAGGCTCACGCGCCAGCAGCGCGAGCATCGGTTTCACGGCCGCCGCCGGCGCGCCCAGTGCTTCTGCGCAACGTCGCTGCAGGCTCATCACGAGCGCTTCAGCGTCCAGTGGACGTTCCTGGGCAGAACCCCATGCAGGTTCTGCCCTCAGCCCGAGACTGAACTGCTCCAATCCAACGTTGACCACTTCATGCTGCAGCCAGTCGTCGTCATGTCCGAAGCGCCGGACAAGTCGGGTCATTGCACCCATCGCGGGCTGGATCACGTCGACCACGTTGCGGCGACTGAGCAGCGCCGTTGCAGGACCGAGCATGGCCAGACGCTGCGTTGCGAACTGGAACAGCGACAGCAACACGTGGCTGACCGGCGCACCGTCTTCTGCGAGCAGGCGGGCGAATTCGCGCAACGACAGCGCGCCGCCCCTCTCCTGCTCAAGATCGGCCTTCAGCGCGAGATATCCGGCAGCCTTGTCCCAGAAACACAGGTCTGCCCGCTGCTCGTTTTCGCGTAGATGTGCCGCCAGCAGTTTTGCTTCGCCAGGATAGGGAATGTACAGGAAGTCGCGATACAGAAACTCGGGAGCCTGCATCTCTGCGTAAAGCGCCTGGGCCGCCGTCAGCCGCGAGTTACCGCCTTTGGCGACCACGTAATGCGCGTCCGACGGTCGCCGCGTGACCGTCACGATCTGCTCGATGCCGTTGACGCGGATCGACTCCCTCAGTTCAACGATACGGTCCGGCGAAGCCCGCCGGGGATTACGCTCGTAGGTCGCGACCTCTGTCACCTTCAGCCGGATAGTCGATACCAGCGCGGCTTCACCCGTACGTGGGCCGGGCGCTACGACACCGATCCGGTCGACAGCAAGTGCCACCGCGCCGTCAGCAACGTCGCCGCCCTGCCTGTTGTGCCGGATATCGGCCTGTGACAGCCCGCTCATGCCACGCGCTCCAGCGAGACGTCATCCCTCGGTGCAGGACGGCCGGTGCTGCTGCCGTCGATGTACTGCCCATGCCGTGACGGAAACAGCTCCCAGGCGAGTTGGTGCATGATGTTCCACGCGGAGCGCGTGAACGCCCGGCGCCGATCATATTCGTGCACCGGGACACGTGACGTCGCTGCCCCCGCATAGGCGGCGGCCGACGGGATCACGGTGTCGAGTACCCGGACCCGTGGATATCCGGTAAAGCGCTCGCGCACCGCCTGCGTCAGCACCCGCGCGTTGACGGTCCGTTCATGTGCATTTATCAGCACGTGAAGGTCTCCCGAGCGGAATGACATGCCAAAATCCGCGAGGCGGTTCAGTTCATCGAGCATAGACAGCGTGCCGGACGTAAACTCACCCGCACTCAGCGCGTCGGGCTTGACCGGGGACACCATGTAGTCCGCTGCCATCGCAGCGGACTTTTGCAACTCCCCCACCGCGCCCTGTGTATCGATCAGCACGACATCGTAGGACTCAAGCACCGGACTACGCATCGCACGACGCATGATCATCAGACGATCCTCGCGGCGGTTCAGCCACGACTGCAGTCCCGCGTCCGCGGTGTCTGAATAGATGAGGTCCAGATTCGAGAAGATCGTGCGGCTGATGCAGTCCGCGGACGGATTGCCGCCGGAGGTCACCACAGCAGTCAGGCCGCGCGGTGAACGGTAATGGACGGGAAAATACCGGCTTAGACTCGGCTGGACGTCTGCATCGATCGCGAGGACCTTCAGTCCGAAGGCTGCGAGCAGGCCGCCCAGGTTGGCGGCGACGGTCGTCTTACCGACGCCGCCCTTGGTGGAGACAAAAGAGATAACGACCGGCACGGTGAATGTTCCGTTGCAACGTCATGCTGTGAAATCAGGATCTGGTTGACTGAGCTGGATGGTGGCTCGTTTCATCGAAATCATCGGAACGCGCGAGCTGCGATGCAATCCACTTCTCGTACTCATCCGCAGGGAAAAGGCGGCGGCGGCCGATGCGGATCGACGGTGGCATGGGCTGCCCGAGCGTCAACCGGTTACGCGCGGTGGCAGGTGCGATATGCAACTCGCGCGCAATTTCCTCCAGCGTGTAGAACCGCATATCTGTCAGAGCCTCCGCAATACACAACCTGTCCAGCGCTATCTTCCTCCGTCCAGGTACGTCCAGCTTTGTCCAATACTCAATGGTGCCTATAATCAAGGCACAAAATCACTCTAGAAACATGGGGCAAACATGTCAAGCATTAGTGATCGTGGCGACTATCATGAACGTATCGCGCAGGTGCGCGAGTACCTCGCACTGTCGCAGGAGAAAATGGCTGAGCGTCTCGGCGCGTCGCTTCGCGCGTACGCCAATTACGAGCGCGGCGAGCGCTCGATTCCCATCGAACTGGTGCGCGCGCTGTATGAACAGTTCTCGGTCGATCCCGTGTGGTTACTTACCGGCAATGGACCAATGATCCTTGATCCTAACGTACGCTACCGTCTTCAACAGCGCGTACTCGACCGCGTCGTCGCCGCAGTCGATCGCATCGAGAACAGACTGGGAAAATCCCTCGACGCAAACCGAAAGTCACGACTTATCGGACTCCTCTATGAGCAGTCCCAGCTACTCGCTCAGGTAGCCGGAGATTCATTGGACGATGCGGTACTCACAACGATGCTACGGTCGCGACCGCGCCGCTAGAACCGACACCGCCATCATCCGTGCGTTTCGCTAATTGGGCAGAAGAAGAATTAAACGCTGGTTATAGAACGCCGCACATAGTTAATCTTCAGACATGGCATTCATCATGTTGCCATCTGTTTGCTGATAACCACTGGGGGAGAGGAACCCATGGGCCGACTCGAAGATGTACGTGCCGAACTTGAGCAGCTTGAAAGGGAAATCGTGTCGGACATTGAGACCACGCGAGGAAGCCCGCGGATTGCCACCTCACCACCTCCCCAGGGCCATGTCAGCGTTCAGATATTCCCTCCCGATACCGCACTGGGACCGTGGCGCATCGAAGTAACCGTCTGCCAGGGAAGCCGCCCAGACAATTAGCCCGTGGCTTTATTGTTGTCCGACTGAAGTTCGCGGCGTGCCCTGCTGCGCAGACGGGTTAGCACCCGCATTGCTTCGCATGCGCGGTGCTCCGGAACAAGAAGATGATCGTGATAATAGGCAGCAACGGCATTACACGGAATATCGGCATGTGCAAGCTCCGCAGCAATGATCGCGATGAATCCGACCGCATCCAGGCTCGAATGGATATCCAGCGTGATCAGGGTCGCCTCGAATTCATATGCCAGTTCCAAGCGCTTTGCCGCGGATTTTTCGATGACCAACGTCAGACCTTCCCGTTCGCGGAATGCAAGAAGCGCATCCTGTTTGGCGATTCCGTCAGGAACGACAAAATCCGGTAGACAACAGTAGACGTACGTCGAACCAGCGCGCCTTGGTTGTAGGCTCGCACAAAGCGTCGCGACGTCACATTCTCCACGCATGGGACTCCCCCTTTCGCATAGCCTACGTCGAACAGGCCCGAAGATAGCAACCGTTCAACAAAACTAAGCGCCGTCTAAATTTCCTATTTTCACTTCTCCGCGTACTGTCCTTTCCTATGATGATCTCCGTGACATTCTCGCTCTCGCGAAAGGTCGGAATGTCACGTGGTTACGCGGAAGCCTGCCATGACCATGCACGGTGAGGTCAGCCCATGGACAAGCCGAATCTAAATTCCTCCGTGATTACGGACCAGAATGCGCTGCGCGATATGCTGTGGGCGGCAGGGCTGGATTTGCGTGCGCTCCAGCGTCCAAACATCGGACGCGTGTTTGCCGATATAGGCTTCGACTGGGCCAGTATTGTCTTCATGGTGTTCGCCGTTCACCGGACAGGGTGGTGGCTGGGTCCGATTGCGGTCATGTGGGTTGGGAACAGACAACGCGCACTCGGAAACCTGCTACACGATGCGGGCCATCGAAACCTTGCGCTTTCGTCCCGAGTCAACGATCTGATTGCGCGTATCTTTCTGGCACCGGCGCTCTGCAACAGCCTTGCTGTCTATCGAGAGTTGCATGCTCGCCACCATGCGTGGCTTGGCGACTCCAGACGGGATCCAGACTACATTGCGACTGAGCACGAGGGCGAAAGCTGGCCATGGTGGAAGCACTACCTTCGCGTCCTATGCTCCAAGAAAACATGGCTGGGTTCGCTGTTGGGACATCTTTACGCGTCCGCTGCTACGCGTCTGCAGCGCGCTGCTATCCTACTCTGGTGGACAGCCTTGCTGACAACGATCGCGCTCGCCGCCGCCCCCGGGTACGCGATCACGTTGCTCGCGATCTGGATCATCGCCCGAGCAACGTCGTTCCATCTCGTCACGACCTTCCGGGAGATGTCCGATCATTTCGGCCTTCAGCCTGGTGGCATATTCAGCTTCACTCGTGATGTTTCGGCCTCAGATCTATGGTCCCTGGTCATCCACCCCCGCAGCAATGGATATCACCTGACACACCATCTGATACCGTCTATCCCCTATCATCGACTTGCGACGGCACACGGGATTTTCCGGACGCTTCCCGGCTTTGCAGGCCTCGCCTCAATTTCCGACGCGTACTTTCGCGGAGATGGCGCGGTCGTGCGAGCCTGGACCACTACCGACGAGGCCTGAATGATCGTCCAACAAGAGCTTGGCCCACTAGGGGTCGCGACGCTTCTGGTATCGGCCAGCTGCGGCATCGGATTTCTCTTCGGCTCGGGCGAGATGGCCTTGCGTGAGGGAATGGCTGGCAGCCTCTACCCGTTGGCCACCGCGGGCGGCATGGTGGTGCTCGCGTTCCTGGCGCGCCCGCTGTGGCTCCGGGGGCAACCAATCTGGGGCACTTTCGGACGTGCCTACGGCGCAAAGGTCGGAAACGGCATCGCCGTGCTCTCTCTGATCTGGATGACGGGTGTACTGGCGGCACAGATCAAAGGGGGCGTCGCGATTGCGACGTTGTGTGGCTTGCCGCACGGCGTTGCATTGGCGGTAATCCTCGCGCTTGTGCTAACGGCCACATCGCTCAGGCTCGGTGTTGCCGCAACAATCTTTGCAGGTTGCCTGCTCGCCAGCAACCTGGTCCTGCTATACGTCGTCATTCACTCGAACGGACTTGGCATCTACACCAACGCCATCCCCAAACTCGCACGAGATACCCGAAAACTGCCACCGTTCGACGTCGTAACAACGGTCGTCGCGGTGACATTTCTCGTTGTCACAGGCGCCGACTATCAGCAGTTCATCATCGCCGCGCGTCGCCCCAGGGACGCGTACCTCGGCACAATTCTGGCAGCAGTCATCCTCTTTGCGACGGGATTTCTTCCGGCTAGCGCCGTGCTCGCGAATCAGGCCAGCCTGCGCGGAGCCGGAACCACGGATACCGCGCAGGTCATTCCGTTTTTGTTGTCGCAATCCGCCGCTCCGGGGGGGCACAACGCGGAGTTCGCGATGCTGGCAATTCTCCTTGCTGCCGCGCTAGGCTCGGCCGCGGCGGTCACGCGCGCCATGGTCGACGCCCTCTCGGCAGTTGCTGGGTCCCCGTCGTTGCTGCGTCGGCCCATCGGTTCTATCGTCATTCTTGGCACAGGCGGAACGGTAGCCGCAGCTAACCATCCAATGGTTGAAACAATTGTGTCGATGAACATCGCGTACGTCGCGTCGGTCGGTGCTTTATTTATCCTGCACGAGGTGGAGGCTCCCATATCGCCTCGCAGCGCGTGGTCAATGGGCATCGCCGGACTATCGACCTCGATGGGACTTCAGATGGTCCGGTGGTTCGACTTGGTCACGCTACCATCGGTCACTCCGCTCGTTGCAGGCCTGTCAGCATCTGTGGTCACTGGTGTGGTCAGCGAACTGATTCGCCTTCGCCCCATCCAGCTAAAATGAGGCGCCCGCAGTGCCGATCATCCTACGTCGCTTGTATGAGTGCGGCGCGCGCCGCATTCATCACGATTTCGCTGATCCCAGCCATCGGCTGTAGCTCTGACTTCCAGTGATGCCAGTACAACTCCACGTCCAGCGCGTGCGATGGTGTGAGGTCCACCAGCACACCGTTCCCGATAAGTGGTGCAGCCTGAAGTGACGGCACAAGTCCATAACCAATTCCCCCCACGATCGCGCCAAGCAACGCCACAGGTGAAGGGAAGTAGTGTTTCACATATCGGCCGACCCGAAGGCCAAAGAACGAGTTCAGAAACGTGTCGTGCAAGGCATCCTTCCGGTTGAAAAGGATGGCGGTAGACTTCAACACCGCCGGAACCGTGAACCCGTCCATAAAGTACCGGTGCCTGAAGGTCGGCGTCGCGACACACTGGTAGCGCATGCAGCCGACAGGCTTGGCAATAAAGCCGACCAGAGGATCCGATTGAGTTGCGATGGCGCCCATGACATCGCCCCGGGCTAACGCGCCCAGCGTATGGTCCTGATCGTCCACCATAAGTTCTAGCGCGATATGATGCCTCGCGAGCTCCCAGGCGACCGGCTCGAACCAGGTCGCAAGCGAGTCTGCGTTGACCGCCAGCGGAAACGAGACGGGAGGAAACTGATCCGGTCGGATCGACTGAAGGGTATCTTCCTCAAGTAACCTCAGCGCCACGATGTGTCGCAACATCGCTTCACCAGCACGCGTCGGTGTGACTGCCCCTTCCCGCATCAGCAACATGCATCCGACGTGCTCCTCAAGAGCCTTAATCCGCTGCGAAACCGCGCCCGGGGTAATGTTCAGGACGGATGCCGCCCCCCGGAAGCTCCCGTGCTCGATAACTGCAGCCAGCGTTTCCAGTTGTTGACGATCCACAACATGTCTCCCAGGCATATCGTATGAAAAGCACCATGCGTTCTGTAGGGAAACTGGTGGCCATCAAACGATCACATGTCCCGCACGTCCCTTTGATGTCCCCGACACGTACCTGTATCCGCTAGCAATCACCCTCCGTGACGCGAATGCGCTTCTCGACTGTAGGCCGCAAGTCGCGTGCATGACGGAATAGCTGCCCAGCCTAAATGGCTCGTTGCGTGTCGCAGTCACGGCAACCAAGAGCCGCCGCGCAAGGCGCACCGTGGCTATCGAAACGCGCCCGGCGAATCACGTACCGTTCGGCCGGTCGACACTACAGTTTGAAACTGAGCTGGCGACGCCAATTGAGCAGACGTCGAACACCCCCGACGTTGGCCCTATGCAAACTTAGCGGGATTCAACGCGTTTCGTTTAGAAAGAATCGTTGAAGGAGCGTCGTCATCGGCGGTGCGCCGCCACTGCAGTGGACTGCCACGACGGCCGTGGGACATCCAGGTATTCGTACCTATACGCCCCCTTATGCCGACAAACCCGGCCGCCCGAAACGCCAGAAAAATGAGCAGGAAAAAAGACCGTGGAACTATCAGCGTATTTCTCGAAGAGTTCACTTCGCGTACGGCCCGCCAATGGTGAATCGTGGTCGCCAAAGAATCGCGTTTCAGGACGGACCAGCTCAAGAGGATGATGAAACACATCACCGGAGAAGATCACCTTGTGGTCGTCGCACTGCGCATGAACAATACAGCTACCTGGCGTATGCCCCGGCGCACCCTGCAACCACACTCCGCTGCCCAGCTCATGTTCGATGACATGATCCGTTTCGACCAGATCGGCCAGGCCATGCTCGACGACCGGAAGAATACTGTCTTCGAACGCCGCCCGGTTCAGCGTGTCTGAATAGCGGCTCTCAAAAAATTCATAGTCGGTCCGGGTGAACAGATATCGCGCGTTGGGAAATGTCGGAACCCACTTCCCGTCAGCCAGTTGCGTGTTCCAGCCAACGTGGTCGAAATGCAGGTGCGTGCACAATACAAGGTCGATATCGCGCGGCGAAAGCCCCACTTCCTGCAGTCTTGCCAGGTATGGGGTGTCGAGCCTGTTGCAGAAGGGAAGCTCCCGCGTCTTGTGATTGCCATTGCAACTGTCAATCAGGATATTCTTGCCGTTCACGCGCAGCACGTAACTCTGAAACGGCATATGGATCTTCGCGAGAGAAAGATCCTCGTTCATGCCCTCGTCCCAGTACCATTCGCGCAGACGGCGCACGTCTTCTCCCTCGATGTCGGGCAGCGCGAACGACAAGGGCATGTACACGGATTCGAGCTCCGGAATCTTGTCTATCGTCATGTGGCCCATCCTGAAATTCACCATGCTTCCCCTCAGAAAACGTCGATTGTGTCCAATACGCCGCCTGCACCATCGCGTGAGCACGGATACCCGGCCCCGTCCGGCCTCACGTGGGCGACCTCGCGCCTCTACCGCGCATATGCCAGAACGCCCGCCGGGAGCATGCCCGGCCGGGTATCGTTGAGAATGGCATCCGATATCTTCTCCGCGCACATCATCGTCGGCAGATTGGTGTTTGCGCGGGGGACCGTTGGAAATATTGATGCATCGGCTACGCGAAGTCCCGATACGCCGTAGACGCGACCTGCAGGATCCGTCACCGCCATAGGGTCGTCTGCCCGGCCCATGCGCGCGGAACACGACGCATGCCACGCGCCGATCGCGGTCTTTCGAACAAATGCTTCGAGACGCTCATCACTGTCCATAAGGCTCGCCAGATCGAACTGATCGATGACCATATTGTTGATGATGTACCGACGGATCGCATTAGGGCCGTCAAGCAGCATGCGCGCGAAGCCCGTCACCAGCCTGTTCCTGGCAGTTACTGCTCCGTACTGAAGGACGCGATCGGTATAGGACGCCGGGAACACTTCGCCACACACCGCTCTGAGTGGCGGCAACGCATGGATTTCGACCATGCGGCGGAATCCGTCCATCAGGCGCTGGGCGTCGCGCTGATTGGACAGGAGATTAAAGTCAACGAGAGGAGCATCCGCGAAGTGCGGGCTCGCAAGCCTGATTTCGCCGCTGTCAGATTCCGTACCGTTGACCAGCAGCGCCATCGCCCCGATCTGGCTACCGACCGGGTGCCATGCGGTTCTGCTCACGACCCCCACAGACATATCGCTGGGACGATCGCCAATACCCGACGTATAGCGCAAGCCCACCTGCATATGGCGCCGGGTGTGATGATTCATCCGCGCTTCGGGTTTCACAAAGCAGCCGACCGCAATCGCTGGGTGATCCATGAGCCGGCGCCCGACGCCGGGCCGGTCTGCCAGAACGGGAATACCGAGGTCCTGCAGGTGGTGCGCTGGCCCGATTCCCGCACGTAGCAGATGAGCCGGGGAATAGATCGCCCCTGAGCACAGGATCACTTCGCGCGCGCGAATGGATGTCGGAGCGCCATCGACCAGCGCTTCGACACCAACGCACATTTTTCCTTCGAAACGAAGGGCCGTTACGGGTGTTCCGGTCATGATGCGCAGGTTCGTGCGTGCGCGCACCGAACCATCCAGATAAGTGGTCGCCGCTGAAACACGGCGCTCATCGCGATTGGATATTGCCATGGAAAAATACCCATCCCGAAACTCGCCGTTCTGATCGGGGAGGTAACGGTATCCGGCCATCTCGAATGCCTGTGCCGCAGCACGCGCGTGTCCACACCAGTGGTCACGCGGGATACGGCGAATGGCGATAGGACCATCCTTGCCATGAAGGGGGCCGTCGAAATCGAGATCGGTCTCCAGCTTCCTGAAATAGGGAAGAACCGCATCCCAATTCCAGCCAGTTGCACCCAACCGCACCCATTCATCGTAATCATCCGGCGCGCCGCGGTTCGCAGCCTGCCCGTTTATCGTCGAGCCGCCGCCGAGCACGCGCGGCTGAATGTACTTCCTGCGTGGTACTGGCTGCGTCGGGTACCCTGCCTGCGCCGGTGGCACGCCCTGCGTTGTAACGCTGAGATCTGGCCAGTGAAATCGTGGATTGTTGAACGCCAGGCCAACGTACGTATCGTCCACGTCCGGCGGCACCTGCCCCTCCACGATATCGGGTCCAGCCTCAAGCAGAAGCACCCTGTTCGTCGGAGATGTGGACAACCGGTTCGCGACTATGCAACCAGCCGAACCGCCGCCCACGACGATGTAATCAAATTCCACAGTCCACTCCATCAAATATCTCTCGTCTGGCCGGCAGAAACTGGCCGCCGCGCCCTCTTCTGATGCTCTTTCCGATAAGACTTCGCGTTCACTTCAAGGAGAATCCAGTTCGCCGACGGCAACGGCGCCGACACTGCCCGCTTTCCTGCCAGCACCAAACGAAGGAAACGCACCCTTGAACACGACCGGGATCAGGCCCGCGATAATTGCCATGCAACCAAAAAACAGCATCCCGTCATAGAAAGACCCCGTAGCCTGGCGCAACGCGCCGAAAGCGTATGGACCCATGAAGCCACCGATACCGCCGACCGCATTGATGATCGACAGTCCGCTCGCGGCACCTACCCCTTTGAGCTCCGCAGTCGGAACAGAAACAAACACCGCAATAAAGGCATTCAGGGCGAACCCGACGAGGCAGAGCATGATAAACGTGGCCATTCCCTTGGTCGAAATACCGACAAGAAGAAAGGTCGCAGCCCAGAACGCGGCGCCCGCGAGATGCCACCGACGGTCCCCCAGACGGTCCGAGCTCCACCCGAGCAGCAGGGTTCCTGCCGCTGCGCAAAGCCACGGAACTGTCGACATCAACGAAATGAAGACGCTCGACGAACCCGCGAACAGCGACTTGACGACCTGTGGCAACCAGAGGGTATATCCGAAACCGAAGCACAGATACACAAAGAAACAGACCGCGTAGGTCCAGACCCGAAGGGAAAGAAATGCGGTCCAGAAGGTGCGCAGCGCTACACCATGTCCGTCCCTGACTTCCGCCAACTGCAGCAGGACACGCCGGTCTCCGGGCGCAAGCCACTGCGCGCTCGCTGGATCCCGGGGAAGAAACTTCAGGATATAGAGGCCAAGAGCCACAGCAGGAATACCCTCTGCGAAGAACATCCAGCGCCAGCCGCTCAGACCGAATGCGTTCACATTCAGCAGAACGGCGGCAAGCGGCCCTGCAACGATCGAAGCAATGATCGAGGCCAGTATCCAGCGGCTGTAGACGCGCCCGAGCTGTGACGCCGGATACCATCTCGCAAAGTAGTAGTACGCTCCCGGCGCAAACCCGGCCTCGCAAGCTCCAACGATGAAACGCAGCACACTGAAACTCACATGGCCCGTGGCCAGTCCCATTGCAGCAGAACAGATTCCCCAAGAGATCATTATGCGGGCAAACCATTTCGGCCCACCGAGGCGCACAAGAAAATAGCTGCTGGGAATCTCCAAGCCCGCATAAGCAATGAAAAACAGACCTGCCCCGAAACCGAAGAGCTCCGGGGTCAGTCCGATCTCCCGGTTCATTTCGAGCGCGGCGTAGCTGACGTTGATGCGATCAACAAAGCTGATGAAGTTCCCCAGACAGAACACCAGCAGGATCTTACGGTCTATCAGACGGCGTCCCGCGGCAGACAACGACTCCATGTGCTCCTCCTGTCTCCAGTCGCGCTTTCCGGCAATACCGGAAGCACTCCTTGTACTAGATACGGCGGCGATACCGTCCTCGCGTCTGGCACTCACCAATGTGCGCGCCATCGGATGACAGGCCACGGCCAGAATCTTCGCCGCGCACCCCGCCGGAATTTAATTCACTCAGTTCACTGAATGTATTTTTAGTATAGCGAAAAGCCTGCAGACCATTCAATCGCAGATGCTAGGGAGTTTCCCGTATGAGATGCTCGATCCACGGGTCAGTGGGACACAGTTGGGCAAATTTTCTGGCTTTTTCCATCAATATCGGCTGCCGGAAAACCCTCCAGCATCAATGCACGACCCTTAATTCCCGAAGGAACAGCGTCGGGTGTGTTGCGGTTTATTCCGAAGAATGGCAGTATTGTGATGATTAAAATTGAGGGCTCTCCGCTCTGCCCGAACGCGCTCCTCGCGCTGGCAAGGCGCGGACATCAACAAAACTGGAAACACAGGAAATGATGGCAACAACAGATGCTCATGCAAGACCCCCACGCTTTGCAGGCCTGTCCATCGAACAGCTCGAAGGCAGACAGAAGGAGGTAGCACAGAAGATCCTGGGATTTTCGCTGAATGGTCTTAACGGGCCGTTCAACATGATGCTGCGAAGCCCGGACGCCACGGATATCATCCTTCAGCTAAGCGACTATCTGCGCTTTCGCACCGCTATTCCGCAACGACTCGCAGAACTGGCCATCCTCGTGCACGCCCGCATCTGGGGTGATCAGTACGAGTGGGATATGCATGCCGGGCGTGCCGCGTCCTGCGGCGTCACCGCCGATACGATCGAGGCACTGCGGATTGGTCAAACGCCAGCGACAATGCCGCATGATGAACGGAGTATCTTCGATTTCGCCGTGCGACTCGTAAAACGTCGCCCCGTCCCCGATGACGGGTTTGCCGCGGTACTTGGCGTGCTTGGAGAACAGGGGGTAGCGGACCTGACGATCATGCTAGGCCAGTACGCGACGATATCGATGATCCTGTGCGTCAGTGAAGCCGGTAGTGGCCGGTTCTCAATGCCGTCGGTCAATGAGGAACCCTTCGCACAGCAGTGAACGACAGACACCGCCAGTTGAAAGGCTGACCTTGGGGCAACGGAGGCGGTGGTTTTCAAAGAACTCCCGCCAGACGACGGGAGGCACCCTGCGCCAATGTTTCAGATTACGCTTGCGTCCGTCGACACCTTCCTGCTGCGCTTCGGACTTTCGCCGGGTCCCAGCGGCGCCCGGCTCAGACTGTTGTTTACATTGACGAGCTTGGTCAGAAGCTCCATAAAAACACGCCGCTCGGTCGCGGTAAGAGGTTCAAGCAGGATCTGATCGACTGCCGGCAATTGCTCACGCATGATCTTGATCAGCGCTTTTGCCGCTCCCGTCACGAACAGGGCGCTCGAACGCCGATCCTTCTGCTCACGCCGCAACAGCCCTTTCTCGCATAGCCGCTGTACGACCGTACTGACTGTCTGGCGATCGATTGCAATCAGCCGACCCAGCGCGGTCTGATCGATGCCGGGGTTGGCGTCAATCATAGTCAGCGCTCCCCATTGCACCTGCGTCAGATCGTATTCTTGCGCCTGGGTCAGAAAAATGGAAACCGATATCTGGTGCAATCGACGTATCAGGTAGCCAGGATGCTTGTACAGTTCACGCTGGCTGTCTTCAAACGCTGTTTCGACAGCGCTCCCGCTATCCTTCGTCATCTTTTTATTCCCTTTTTCAGTCACAGCATTGCAGCGACCGCACGTAGCCTTCACACCCCGGAGGTTATCCTGGTCAGCGGAATCACCCGCGGCTTTCATCGCGGGCTGCTGTCGGTCAGCAACAATCCATCATAACTTCCAGCAGTCTTACGGGTCAATCTGCGATCAGTGTACTGACACCGCTGTTGATTGGATGGCGGCGTTCCTGCTCGTACCGCCGGAATATCACAAGACAGCACGATCCAGGCAAAATGCACACCGAGACCGCAAGCAGAACCGGGGCTAACATCCGGACCCAATATTGAGGCCCTGCTGTCCATTGCCCCCCGCACTCTGCCTCCACGCGGCACGGCTGGATTCAATCACCTTGTCAGACCGATACCGGCACGACAGAACGCACGCGTCCGGCACGCGCGCGCAACCGCTACCGCGGTGACTCACCCGTTTACATGCTCCGCTAGCAACAGGTAGATGCCGTTGCACAACGCGCGCGCCCTATGTCAGATTATTAGCTGCGAGCCTTCGCCGACTCGTGAGCACGTACCCTCACCCGCATGAGACCGAGCTGTGGGCATTGCGCTTCAATCACGTCCCCCGACGCTATCGGTGCAACGCCCTTTGGGGTGCCGGTGTAGATGACGTCGCCCGGATGCAGCGTGTAAAAACTCGAGGCGAACTGGATGATCTTTCGCACGTCAAAGATCAACTGGTTCGTCAACGCCTGCTGCCGCTCCTCTCCATTGACGCTCAGCCGAAGATCGAGCGCATCGGGGTATGGCAGCTCATCCGAAGTGGTCAGCCATGGCCCAAGTACCGAATAGCTGTCAATCGATTTACGGAAACTGCGATCCTCCCTGCCCCGGAGTGTGATATCGAGCCCAATGCAGTATCCGGCTACATAGGACAGCGCGTCCTCCCATTCGACCTCGCTTGCGGTCTTGCCAATGACCAGGGCGAGTTCCAGTTCGTGGTCAGTACGACGTTCGGGAAAACGGATTTCGATGCCCTGCGACGGCCCCACAAGTGACGACGCGGCTTTCAGGAACAGGCCGGCCTTGCCGATTTCCGGAATATCGTGACCCGGAGAAACATTGTTCTCCTGCATTTCCTGAATATGTTCCTGGTAGTTCACCGGCGCTGCGACGATTTTCCCTGGTCTCGCAACGGGCGCGAGCAGATTGATACCGCCGAGGTCCAGTTTTGCAAGACCGTCCAGATCAGCGGGAATCAACGATCGGAGCTGCTCTAGCTGAGCGATCAGCGGGTCGCCAGGGAGGGAAGGATCGCGCTGGCGTTCCACCTCCCGGGCCAGTTGCGTGATGTCATATACGGCGTCTCCCTGAACAAGCCCGACGCGATCGGACTCGAAACGGCAAATCTTCATGTCATGTTTCCTGGAATCGTTATAGTGCTTCTGCAGGGTTGTTGGGCTTCTGCCGACGTAGAAAGCGTTAGCAGAAGCCTGCCCCGGGGGCGAGCCTAGAGGCCAATAAGGACGGACTTGACTTCGGTGTACATCTCGACCCCGGCGCGGCCGCGCTCGCGCCCGAAGCCCGACTGTTTGAAACCACCGAACGGCAAGGTGTTTTCGGGAAATTCCCGCGTATTGATCTTGATAGTACCGGCCTTGATTCGTCGTGCCAGCTTGTGCGCGGCGCTCAGATCCCGTGTCCAGATGCAGGCAGCAAGACCATAGATCGTGTTGTTTGCCTCTGCAGCGATCTGGTCGATCGTCTCGTCATCAAAGGCGGTCGCGCACAACACCGGCCCGAAAATCTCTTCCCGCATCACAGCCATCGTCGACTGCGTGTCCGCGAGTACGGTCGGTTGCAGAAAATAGCCATCTTCGCCCAGACGTGTCCCACCGGCGACGACCTCTGCCCCTTCCTTGCGGCCCGACTCCACATACCCCATCACGCGCTCGAGCTGGGTACGCGAGACGAGCGGCCCCATCTGCGTCTCCGCTTCGGTACCCGGTCCGACCCGCATCTGCGCCGCGCGCGCGGCGACACCCTCAACGATCTGGTCGTACACCTTCCTGTGCGCGAAAAGTCGGGAACCCGCGACGCAGATCTGCCCCGAGTTCAAGAAGATGCCGCCCGCCGTCGCTTCGATCGCCTTGTCGAGATCGGCGTCCGGCATGATGATCACGGGCGACTTGCCGCCCAGCTCCAACGTGACCCGCTTCATCGTTCCCGCAGATGCGCGCAGGATGGCCTTGCCCGTTTCGGTGGAACCGGTAAACGAAATCTTGTCGACGCCGTCATGAGCAACAAGCGCCGCGCCCGCTGTCTCGCCAAAGCCCGTTACGATGTTGACCACGCCCTCAGGAAAGCCGGCTTCCTGTACAAGCTCGCCCAACCGGATGGTCGAAAGTGGCGTCTCTTCCGCAGGCTTGATCACCGTGGTACAGCCCGCAGCGAGCAGCGCCGCGAGTTTGTGAATGGTTGTGCCGAACGGTGAATTCCACGGCACGATCAGCCCGACGACACCCATCGGCTCGCGCACGGTATACGCATGCCATTCGCCTGCGGCATTCGGCGTAACGGTTTCACCGCCGATCTTTCCGCTCCAGCCCGCAAAATAGCGGACTACGTCCGGCGCGCCGGCTGCCCCGGCCACAGACAGCCATGCCGGCTGGCCGACATCATGGGTCTCGATAAGCGCGATCTCCGCAGCATTGGCCTCGATCAAGTCCGCGAGACGGAGCAGCAAACGGGTCCGTTGTGGCGGAGTCATCCGGGACCATGGGCCGTCGAAAGCCGCACGCGCCGCGCGCACCGCCGCATCGACATCAGCAGTGTTACCCGCCGCGGCCGTAGCAATCACTTTACCCGTGGCCGGGTCCTCCACATCAAACCTTCGTCCGTCACTGGCTGGTACCCACCTGCCGCCGATCAGCAAACCGTGTTCACGCTCGAGAAAGCGCTTGACGGTCGGCTGGACTTCTACGAACTGGCTCGCTGTTGTCATGATAATTCGTTACCCTGTTTAACCTTCGTACTTAAGGAATGTCCGTCAGGCCGTCCGATCCGACAGATCCGTCATCGGCGCGTAATTTCCCGATGGATTTGAAGACCTGATTGATCAATATGCCGACGGAAGAAGCTCCACGACCGATTACTTCGCGGCATCAGGCCAAAATTGCAAGATAGGCAGAAACCGTACATTCACTATACTGACATTCAGCCCAGGAATCAAGACGGAAACGCACCCGCGATTAGGTGTGCTTCCGCCCGGTAACTCGATGCGGTACGTGAGTTCTTCGCTCCGTCTGCTTCCATAGCCAAAGGCGACCGGACTAGCGTCGGAGAACGCAACGCATGGCATGTGATGCCGCACTGCAAAGAAGAAGCCTCAGAAGCTGTGTCGGATGCCGGCTACAGCAAATACCTGAGAGCGGGTTGTCGATGGCGAAAGCAGGTATATCTCGGCATTCTTTGCGTCACCCGCTGCCCTTTGATAGCTCCCCGCCAGATACAAGTCGGTCCGCTTGCTCAAGAAATAGTCGATACCGACATTTACCTGATGGTACTTTGGACTGTCGCCCTGAGGATGATATTGGCCTGTGGTGAATATGTATGCGAGGCCAAGCATCAAATCAGGTCTGACATAGTGGGTCAGCGAAACCTCATAATTTTGCAGCGAAAGGCGGGACGCATCGAGATAATCGAAGAGCACGTTCGTGTACAACGCAGATACATTCGTCGTGCCGAACGAATAAGCACCTCCAACCCCGAAAACGCGCTGCTTAAGCACCCCGGATTGCGTTGCCGGGTTAGTCACGAAGGGGGACGTGTAGCCATAGTCGCTCACGATTGCGCCATTGGTATTGGTTGCCGCGTTTGGACGGTTGATCAATAGAAATGCGGCGCCTGCCGAGAACTGCCCCGTCCGATATTGAACCGCGGCACTATATGCGTTGTTGTTTGAAAAGCCCCCCGGGTCGTTAGAGAATCCATACAGTCCCTCAGCTTGCAGTCCACGATATTGTGGGGTCTTATACTGTATGGCATTGTTGATGCGGAACGTGTCAAACACGTTATCGCTATCGCCGATGTGCGCCGCTGTCGACGCAAACTGGCATTCCGACGAAAACCCGCAGAGCGTCACCATCTCATCGTACTGGCGGCCGAACGTGACCGTACCCCAGGTATTGGACGATAATCCGATATAGGCCTGCCGGCCGAACTCACGGCCGTTCTGCATCAGGGTTCCATTCATCACGTTGAACCCGTTCTCCAAGGTGAAGATCGCCTTCAGGCCGCCACCTAGGTCTTCCGATCCCTTTATTCCCCAACGGCTTGGTTGCATGGTACCGCTGGCCATCTGCCACGACGAGTGGCCGCCCTGGTTATTCGAATACTGCAGTCCGGCTGAGATCAAGCCATAGAGCGTCACGCTGCCCTGTGCCATAGCGTTTCCACTCACGCCAAAGATTGCCGCAAGTACAATCAAGAACTTTTTCAACGTCGCCTCCATATATTTTTTAACTGGAATGTATTTCCTTTTTTTCTATTTCCTCATATTTCCATATTACATAGTATTCCTAATTTATTTAATTAGATTACGATTCATGGAATGTGGCAGGCTCACGTTGCCCAACAATTCCGTGTTTTGTCCGTCTCGATACCAGGCAGCTCAGACGAGCTCAAGGAAGCATTACTCGCGCGCCTTGATCTACCTGATAGCGTCCCTTCAGCCATCATATGTACATGCGGTCGCTGATTTTTCTGCTCCGCTGTACAGCAGTTACTCCATCTTTTCCTGAACCTGGCCACCCCGCGCTAGACATCTCTGATCGAGATGTCTATTTTCTGCTTTCCGTATAGTTATCCTTATTAGATTTCTCATATTGTTGTCGCCCTTCCACCCAGGCGTCCGGGCGACGCACGCACATCCGATTTACCCCTCGTCAATGCAACCACAACGCGGCTGACATAGCCGAACGGACCGGCTATTCCTCCGGGACGCCGTCGACAATCACGATTTCAACTTCGGAGGCACCTTCCCTCAAACTGCTCGCCTCCTGATATTCGGCGGACGAGTAGCAGTCGAGTGCCTGCTCAAAGGATGGAAAGGCAATCACCAGAAAGCGGTCGAAGCCAGGCGAGCCGGCCAGAACCTGGCTGCGGCCGGCTCGGGCCAGGTAGCGTCCACCGTACCGGGCGATAATGTGTGGCACCCGCGTGGCATATCCCTTGAAACGCTCCGGGTCACTCACCGTCACCCGTGCAAGCCAATAGGCAGTCATCGTATTCTCCTTAAGCGGGTGCACGAGTGCGTGAGCCAGGCGCAGGCATGGAGTTCATCGCTCGCGCGATAGCCGGTCGCGCCGCCATCGCCGCCTGCCACTGTTTCAGATGGACAAGTTCCGGAATGCCCTCAACGGCCGCCCTCACAACCGGAAACCCCATCAACGGGTATAGCGCCACGTCCGCGACCGAGAACTCCCCGATGAAATTTCCGTCGGTTGCCAGTTGCGCATCCGCCAGCCTCAGAAAATTCTGCAGGCGAGCGCGTAGCAGCACTATGGCGTCCTCGGGCGGCGACTTCATCAGCGACAGATGGAACAGCGATGTCGCAGTCGCACCCAGATCCGTCAATACGAACATAAGCCAGCGCACCGCCTGTGCTTTCCGAGCGGCGTCCCGAGGAAGCAGATGACCAGACTTTTCCGCCACGTAAATGCAGATGGCGCCGGATTGCGCCAGTGTCAGAGGTTGCCCGGACGGACCGTCAGGGTCGACGATCACCGGTATCTGCCCAGCAGGATTGAGCGCCAGAAACGAAGCGCTCTTGTGTTCGCCCGCCGCGATGTCGACGTCGTGAAGGCGGTACGGAACACCAGATTCCTCGAGCACGCATACGGCGCGCTGCCCATTCGTGGTTCCCGCAGCATAGCAATCGATCATGATCACGCTGTGTTAGTTGAGCGTCCGCAGCGACGCCCGTATGAGAGAAAAACGCGCCGCACGCAGCGGCACGCATGAGAGTTGGTTACGTGGCATCAGGAGCCAATGGCGCCGCCACAAACACTGATCGCCTGGCCGGTAATGCCTTTACCGTCCGCCGAAATCAGGAAGGCAACTGTGGCCGCGACCTCGGCAGGATCGATGAGCCGTTGCAGCGCGCATATCTCCGATGCCTCCTTGCGCAGTTCGTCGACCGACTTGCCCTCGACCGGCGCACGCGCGGCGAGCACTCGTGTCAGCCGGTCGGTGTCGCAAGCGCCGGGTAGCACCGCATTCACCCGAATGCCCTCGCTTCCGGCTTCCTGCGCAACTGCCTTCGCCAGGCCGATGACGGCCCACTTCGTGGTGCAATAGGATGCACGCAGCGCAAAGCCCACCCGCCCTGCGACTGACGACATATTGACGATCGCGCCACCGCCTGCATCACGAAGGAGCGGGATGGCGTGCTGCATGCACAGGAATGAGCCCGTTACGTTGATGGCCATCGCTGCGTTCCATTGCTCAGGCGACAGCGTCTCCACGCGTCCCACAGGCCCGGCAACTCCGCAGTTGTTCACGAGTCCGGTGAGGCGGCCCATTGACTCCAGTGCATCCTTGAAGAGCCTGTTCACCGCCTCCGCATCGCTCACATCCGCTACCGTCGTCGTTATTCCCCGGTTGCTGGTGCGCAACGAATCAAGCGCGACCGCGTCAATATCACAGACGTGAACACGCGCACCTTCGTCCGCGAGCCGTTCCGCGATGTACCGCCCAAGACCCGAGCCACCGCCTGTCACCACGACTGCCTGTCCATCAAGACGTTTACTCATAGTCATCCCCGATTGTTGAGTGTCTGCTCACACGCAATAGCGTGCCTAAAGGTTAATCCTGCCCGGGCATGGCGGAGAGTCGGCGCGCGACCCACTCGTCCGTCACCCCGGGAAGCGATTCAAGTTCCGCTCTGGCCTGCGACTTTGTCTGGGTAAAAAAACCGACGATCTGCTGCTCGTCACCATCCTCTGGCTGGCAGGCAAATTCCAGTCGCGTACCATGCGGGTCGTAGAAGTAGATTCCGAACATGCCCGGCCCCTGCTCAACTGAAGGAATATACTGCACGCCGTGCTGCCTGAGACGGGCTTCGAGCCCAGCAAACTGCGAAGCCGTCACCACGAACGCAACGTGTTGCATGGCGCCTATCGCATTCCGGTTGTGCTGACTTTCGGCTCCCTTGGGTATTTCGAAGAACGCCAGCATGCTGTCGTTGCCCATATCGAAGAAGTAGTGACGGCAGTTCTCATACGGCGGGTTGCCCCGGTTCCTGGGACCCAGACCAAGACCTGGCGGCACCTTCATCACGTGAATGAGCGGAGCTCCTACGACGTCGACATAAAAGTCGATCGTCTTCTTCATGTCGTCGGTACAGAGCACCAGATGATGGACACCGCGGGTCATTGGCCTCTGCAGCGGCCTGTGTCTTTGCCCGGGAACCGAAAGTGTTGCATCGCGTGTCATGAAATAGTCTCCTCAGGATCGTTCATCTATAGGCATGCGCAGCGCGTCAGAATTTGCCAGACCGCAACCGCGCGCCGTGCAAGCACAAAGGCTCGTATCTTTGGACATCGACAGGAAGAAGGAAAATGCGGCCGACGGCCGCTGCGCCCGTCACGTAACCCGCTGCGCCATTGCCGCCATCATCGGACTGTCTCCATTACCCTTGTCCGCACCAGGGATGCTCTCGCACTCCGGCGCTGTGTCTGACTATGTTCCGGACAATAGTAGATCGTCATAGCACTGTCAATCAGGGAAATATGCCAGTATGACCACCTCTTTCGCACATGCGCTTACGGGAATAAGCGAGACAATACGAGGATTTCCGGCGATTATTGGCAGTGTTTCGTCCCGACCAGACGGTGCGAGTCAGGGAAAACGAGTACATCTCGCTCGCACCCATCTAACCTATCATTCAGTGGACTGATCGACTGGATTGATTGCAATCTGATAGCGACTCGTGATGCTTCGCCGGAAGCACGACCCGACAGGAAGGCCGGGTATGCCGGTGGGAAGCCGGGAAGTTCGGCTGGCATGTGCACGACGGTTAGCCAGATCGATCTGTAGACTGCAATGCTAACGCGGCCTGGTAGCCCGTGCCGCCCGGCTCGCACTACATTGAAGAACCTGTTTTGCACCCGGCAGTTGCCTGCCGGGCGCGGATGATGATTTTTTTGGAGACGACAGATGAGTATTGAAGTACGACGCCTCACGGGCGCAGGCGGAGCAGAAATATTCGGGGTGGATCTTTCGAAAAAGATGTCCGCCGAGACGTGGCAGGACGTACACGACGCGTTGCTGCAACATCACTCGATCTTTTTCCCTGACCAGCAGATGTCGCCCGAGCACATCATCGCGTTCATGGAGCGACTCGGCACACCGACCGTCCACCCGTATCTCAAGACGGTCAACAAGGACTATCCGTTCGTGCACGAGTTGCGCAAGGAGCCAACCGAGAAAGACAACTATGGTGGCGCCTGGCATACCGACTTTACTTTCATCGAGAAGCCCGTCGCCGCAAATTCCCTCTATTCGCGTATTACGCCCGAATTTGGTGGCGACACCATGTTCTGCAACCTCTATCTCGCGTACGATGCGTTGTCCGATGGGATGAAAAAATTGTTCGATGGCGTGCGGCTACTGAATGCCACCGGCAAATATCTTGAACTCGTTGGAACGACGCCAGCTGCGCGCGACGATGCGTACGACACCCTGAAGAACGTGCCGCCCTGCCCCCATCCGCTGTTCAGAACCATACCGGAGACCGGCCGCAAGTGCCTGTACGTTGATCCGGGTGCCGCAATCCAGTTTGAAAACATGACAGTCGCCGAGAGCAGGCCAATTCTGGATTACCTCGTCGCCCATCTCCAGCGCCCCGAATTCCAGTACCGGTATCGCTGGCGGCCAAACGTATTCGGCGTATGGGATAACCGCTGCCTGGTCCATTATGCGGTGAACGATTACGCCGGTCAGTTGCGCGTCATGCACCGCATGTCCGTCATGGATCGCGAACGCCCCCGATAAACGTGTCGGGCCACGCTCGCACGTCGATGTGCTTCGCATGAACTGCACCCCAGATCGTTGGATGCCCATTCATCGATCTGGGGTGTTTTTTTCACGGGTAGGTAAAGCGCGCAGTTCAAACGCTCCGTTGTCAAAGGCTATCTGACTGGCAGAGGTGGCAGTAGCGCGCACGTTGCCCGCCGGCATGACGTTGACGATGGCACCGTGCGCAAAAATGGGGCGCGGCGTCGCGGAGGCACGGCAATGAAGCGTTCAGGAAAAAGCTGAATGTGCTGCCGTTCATGCAGATGACGGCGTTGTCCTGTCGGGAAACAGCCGCTGTTTTCGACTTCGGAATCCGTCCAGCACCGGCATCTGAAGACGCCGGGGATGATTCGGGGGGGCGCCAGACACTGCAGCCTCGCCGTGAAGCCACCCAAGTCATCGGCGGCGTCCGTCCGGTCCATCCCGGACCGATGAGAGACGGCCACACGTCCGGTCTTCGCACTGGTCTCACGCATGCGAAGAACGCCATAAAACGACAGGAGCCGACGACTGTGCGTTGCCCATTCCGATCGGGCCTGGCGCTTACCAGAGGCGCGCTTACCGAGTGTTGCTTTCGGAGCGCGCGTAAAGGTAATTCCACGACGAGCAACACGCTCCAAATTGGGCATACATTTTCAAGCCGGGCTGATCAGGTCACGAAACCTAGGCCCCACCGACTCTTCATCGCCATTTCACTGTGAAAGCGAGTCGTATTACTGTTAGCCCTTGCAGCCTCAGGAAGGCAGCGATTTCCCGACTAGATCAGCATTGCCCTAGATAACGAATTGCTCCAGTGTCTGTGGCGCAAACAGTTCTTCGATCGTCATTGGCCTCGCCGACAGTCCCTGTCCGTGGTGGTAGCGCAGGAACGCATTCAACGTAGCCTCGTTCCCGGGCACGCCATAGCTCCAGAAATCACGCCCTATCGCGTTGACCGCGTCGAGATAATCGCTTGCCAGCCATGGCAACGAGACTTTCAACGCGCCGACTTCCCCGAGCTCGCGCAACGCATGGTCTTTCGCCGCGGTAAAAGCCTTCAGGAGGCTGGACGGCAACCACGGATTGCGCTCCACAAGTTCATTGCGGATTCCCACCACGTGCATGATGGGGAAGATCCCCGTTGAGCGGAAGTATCCCGTTTCGACCTCCCGGAAATCTGGAAAGAGACGAATGATGTCTGGATGCCCTTGCGCGAAAATTCCTGGTGCCCGAGGCGCGACGAGCGCATCAAGCTTGCCGTCAAGTAACCAGTCGACAAGCGTCTCGCCCGCCGGGACGGGGCTGATTTCTACTCCGGGGGGAGCCTGCATCGCCACCTTCTCGTGGCGCCCCGGTTTCTCGACCCCACCCGTGCGCCAGCGCATATCGGAAGGCTTCACACCATACTCGTCCTCAAGGATGCCCCGAACCCACACCGGAGCGGTCAACTGGTATTCCGGCGCGCCCACTGTCCGGCCCACCAAATCTTGTGGCTTTTCGATTCCTGCCCCACGGCGCACATAAATCGCCGAGTGCCGGAACATGCGCGACAGAAAGACGGGGATCGCCGTATACGGGCATTCGCCTCTTGAACGCAGCATCGTATAGCTGCTCAGCGATAGTTCAGCGACGTCGAATTCCCTGCCACGCAATGCGCGAAAGAACGTTTCCTCGACCGGCAGATTCAGGAACGTCGCATCGCACCCTTCAATCTCCACGCGGCCGTCAAACAACGCCCTCGTCCGGTCGTAATCCCAGCATGCTACTGTCAATGAAAGTCCCAATCGCTCTCTCCTTTTTTATCGATGTGGATTCATGGTGCAAAAGGCGCTACACGTCGGCCGCTACACGTACCCGCGATGCGGCGCTAGATGTCGAGCACAAGCAGGCTTGAATTCGACCGGGAGCAGCACGGCGTAAACTGATCGTTCGCCACCCGCTCGTCATCGGTCAGGTAAGCGTCGCGGTGATCGGGTATGCCATCGAGAACCCGGGTCAGACAGGTCCCGCATACTCCCTGCTCGCAGGACACAGGTACCGCGTAGCCCGCGCGCGACAGCGCCTGAACGACAGTGATGTCTGCCGCCACGTCAATCACGTCGCCTGTACTCGCGATCCTGATCTGGAACGGACGATCGCCGGCGCGCTGGCTCGCGGGATTTGCACCGAAATACTCCCGATGAACGTTTTCCGTCGGCCATCCGAGTTCGACGCTGGTTTGCATCACCGCGTCGATGAACCCCTGGGGGCCGCACACATAAAGGTGAGTTCCTGGCGTACGTTGGCCAAGTACCTGACGCATGTCGAGTTGCCGGTCCGGTGCGTCCCTGTCGAAGTAGAACATCATCTGTGGCGCCGGGTGGCCCAGCTTCAATTCCTCGCCGTACGCCATCCTGTCCGGTTCACGGGCACAGTAATGTACTTCGAACGATGCGCCGAGCAATGCCAGCCTGTGCGCCATACTTTTGATCGGCGTAATGCCAATGCCACCCGCCAGTAGAATGGAGTGCCGGGCCGTTTCATCGAGCGCGAAGTGGTTTCTGGGCTCACCGATGTCGATCGGGTCCCCCACGTTCAACGCATGCATGCCTTTCGAGCCACCACGCGTGTTGCTGTCAAGCAGTACGGCGAGCACATATCTATGCCGCTCTTCGGGCGAGTTGCAAAGGGAATACTGACGAACAATTCCCCCGGCGAGGAATACGTCAACGTGCGAGCCGGCGGAGAAGACAGGCAGCGGTCCACCATCTGGCAATCGCAGGTCGAACTCGCAGATTCCGTCTGCAATGGGCCGTCGCCCGTGAATCAGAACTTTCATGGCTCCCCGTTCAGGATTGAACAGCCGTGGGAGACGATGCCGGCGACGGCGCAGCGTTTTGCGCCACGTCGATATTGCGCGACGTGGCTGCTTGCGGCGTCCGCGCCGCAGATACCGCGCTCAGACGCTCCACAACCCGTCTCGCGCGATTTGCCCCACCGTCGACATGGATATCGACTCCCGCATGCTCCGGAAACCTGACCAGGTTCCGGTGCTGAGCTTCGACAATAACCTTGTCCTCTCCAAAGGTCTGCGCGGTCTGCGCAAAAACGGTGTCGATATTGCGATGTTCGGGGCCCGCGTGGTTGCTTGCAATCGTCCAGAAGTAGTGGGTCGTCGTATCGGTTTCCGGCGTGATGCCATGCAAGCCTCGCATATGGAACCCTCCCCGTTCTGGATTCTCCAGCGATTCCGCGCCTGCTTCAGCGGCTCCGGTCCAGATCCGCAAGTGTGTAACGTCGAATTCGATCTCCTGCCAGCGATCAACCTTGCCCGCGAACGGCCACGCATCCGTGTACGTCTTTGGCGGAATCGAATCCTTCATCCAGCGCCGCACTTTTACGATGTCGCCCGTCTGCTCGATGCGCATTTCCGCCGTCATATGCGTGGTGGGGTTGCCACCGATGGTCGCCAGATGCACGTAGCCCAGATGGCTAAGATCCATCAGATTATCGTGAATGAGGTAATAAGGCGCTTCGTAGTGATAGACATCGCCGCGGAATTCGTATCGCGCATCGTTGTGCCATGGATAGGCAGGCGGTGACGAGTCGGGAGCGGCACCCTCCTCGCTACCCATCCAGATCCAGACAATCTGGTCCTGCTCCTCGACCGGGAAGCTTCGTACGCACGCCTTTTCCGGAATCCGCTCCTGACCAGGAATCTCGATACAGCGACCTTCGCCATTGAACAGCAGTCCGTGATAGCCGCACCTGATCCCTCGCGACTCGAGCGTGCCGAACGAAAGCGGCAGCCCCCGGTGACAGCATCGGTCTTCGAGTGCCGCTGCGCTACCGTCCTTCAGGCGGAAAAGAACGACATGTCTGTTGAGCAGGGTCCGGGCGACCGGCTTTTCTTCGAGCTCCCAGCTGAAGCCCGCAACATACCACTGGTTAAGGGGAAACAATTGTCTTTCCTCCGGGGTTCATCCAGCTTCCAAAAATCAATACATTCAGTACACCAACAATAGCTTCAGTATACTCATCAACTCACCCCTACGACAATCCCCGTTTTATAGGTATTCCCCCTAATTTCGGAATACTCACCGCGAACAATCCGGAATATCGTGTGTGACACGGTTCATAAATTGCTCCATGAATATTCACAAGATCAGTATGCTGATCAATATTTTTTTAAGATCAAACCGGTAGCACAGACACAGCCTTATTCCTGCTACGCGGGCGCGCCCGCAACCCTGAACAGAAGCCGCCGCCGTGCCTGTGAGTCATCGATCTGCGAGCCAATTCAACGATCGCCGGGCACTCACAACTTTCGAGCCTACCCAGACAGACATGCGGAAGCCCGCAACAACGCGCCCGGTGATAACACGGCGATCTGCCGGCGCTCAGACGCCGGTCCTGTCGGGTATCAGCGCGTCGACAAGTACGTCAGGCTGAACCACCCCATCCGCGCTCCATACCGCACGCTCCAGGCGCTCGATGCATCCGAATGGAACTGCGAGTTCTTCGGCGATCCGCGCAAGCGCCGCGGCCGCGCTCTCCCGGTCGAGTTCAAAATCTGCGCTGCCAGGGCTATACCGCTCTTCGATCATTCCCTGCGGGGTAAAAATTCGGATCGTGTGTGACATGGGACCCAGCCCAGGCTCGCCAGTAACCGTAATTCGTTCCGCAAGCGCCAGAATGTCCGGATCAGTTCGCTCCTCGATATCGACGAACCGCAGGTTGCCACGTAACAGGCAGACGGCGGCAACGTAAGCGGTACGCATCAGGGCTGCGCCCGTACCCTGAATGGGGCCGGTGGCCGCAATTCCCGGAAATACGGCTTCTGCCTCGGGCAGCGAGATTTCCACCCGCGTGATCTCTGATACCTGAAGGCGATGCGCGCGCGAAAGTGCGGCAGCGCTTCGCGCGGGCCCCAGGTTGATACCGCAGACGGGCAATGGCTTGAATCCGATCGCGTCGAGACACCAGGGCCCGCGCAGGCGCTCGATAATCGCTTCGACATCGGGCACAGAACCCAGATAGGCCGCGAAAAACCCCGATTCCCCTTCGAATACATCTGGCGCAGCGGTCTGTCCCGCCTCCCCTAGTAGGGCGAACTGGACGGCATTGCGGCTCGCCTGCGCGATATGCACGCGCCATTCGTCGGTTCCGGCGATCCATGCCTGCCCCAGCCCGCAGGCAAAATTTGCCGCTAGGCCCAGCGTGTTCGCGATAGCGTCGTTCTCAAGCCCGAGCAGACTTGCGCAGGCTGCCGCTGCGCCCACGCTGGCGAACACGCCGCTCGGTCGAAAACCACGCGATGCGACGCCCGCCGCGTATCCGCTTCCCAGCGCCGCGGCGACCTGGTAAGCGACCGCCAGGGCAACCATCAGCCTGCGCGGGTCGGTCTTTCGCCATTGCGCGATGGCCAGACACGCGGGAATCGCAACCGCGCCCACATGGGAACCAGCGGCATGATGAAAATCATCCTGCGTCCGGGCATGCATCATCGTCGCGTTGATGAAGGCGGCGTCCGCCGGCGACATCAGGCTGCCGTCGACCAGAACCCGCGCTCCGCTGTGGCCCTGCGGCAGGGCAAATGGGAGCAACGCCTGCAGGGAGCCTGCGCACGAGCGAAAACCGGCAGTCGCAATCCCGAGATTGAAGAACAGACAGAGTTTCAGCTTGTCGATCACCGGCGCCGGCAGGTCTTCATAGCGCACCTGTGACACGAATGTAGCAATTGCCGGACTCAACCCAAGGCCTGTCCGAAGTTTCATTTCGTCCATGATCCACATGTCTCCTTCGGCATCAATGCGCCGCACTGGTATTTGTCGGAATACGTTCACAGGGAACATTAGGTTACGATCAGTGTGCTGTCAATTGTTAGCTTGCCCAATCTTTTATCGGCGAATTAAGCTCTATATTCCGCCATTCAAGATGGCTTCGTTGACTTTTTCTTACTGTCACATCTATGATTGTTTGACTTTTACCCCGTCGCGACATCTCGAAGCAAGGTCGCAACGCATTCCGATACCACGACCAGGAACGCCTGGCCCGACTATCTCACCGCAGCGCGTCCCGAACGCGCAGGAGAAGACCCGATGGAAGAAGAAACGCTTGATTTCGACGCAGTCCGGCAGGCATGGCGAGCGGCACACCTGGTGCCACTATGGGAAAGCCCCACCGCTCACAAGCGGCCACCCGGACCGGTCCCGGCCCATCTCTGGAAATGGGAAATGGTGCGCCCCATGGTGGCCGAAGCGTTGAACATCACCTCGCCGTCTGTCGTCGAGCGCCGGGTATTGCAGCTCGTCAATCCGCAAGCACGCACACCCGAGGACGAATCGACGGCAGGAATTCTGGCCGCCGCCATTCAGAGCCTGCGGCCAGGAGAGTCGGCACGTCCCCATCGTCACTCGATGAACGCACTTCGCTTCGTTCTCGAGGGAAGCGGCGCAGTCACTGTTGTCGACGGAAAACCGTGTCCAATGTCGAGGGGCGATCTCATCCTGAATCCCGCGTGGACCTGGCATGGTCACCGGCATGACGGCGACAGACCCGTGATCTGGCTCGATGTACTCGACGTACCACTGCACAACTATCTTGGGTCCGCGAAATTCCAGCCTGGACCGCCCGACGAAATGCCGCACGCGATTGCAGAGGATGCCTTCGCTGCACCGAATTTGGTGCCCGAAATCAGCGGCGTCCCCCGATCCTATTCGCCCGTCTTTCGCTATCCCTACGCCGATGCGTGCGCGGCCGTCGCGGCGGCACCCCTGGCCGCCGACGGAACACGTCGCGTCCGCTATGCGAACCCGTTGAGCGGGGGCTCATGCGTCTCGCTGCTGGATGCCTGGTTCGTTCAGATTGATCCCACGGGTCAGGCGACCGTGCCGGTCAGAACAACCGGCAGCGCGGTGTGCTGCGTGGTAGACGGGCACGGCGAGTCCACCATTGGAGAATCAACCTTCTCGTGGGGACCGAACGATATATTTACCCTTCCTGCGGGCAATCGCGTCACGCATCGGTGTACGTCAGCAGAGCCCGCACGGCTGTTCGTCGTAACCGACCAGGAGGTATGGGCGCGGCTCGGTCTGCTCGAGAATGAACCGGCCGTACCGGGCGCCCTATGAGCAGTTCGAGCGACACAATATCGTCGTCGATTTTCTGGCCGTTCGCGCCAATCAAGCGCGCGCCCGGCCGTCTGTTCGCGAACGTCTGGCGAGTCACCGGAGACCGGAATGCGTAGTTACCACATCGATCACATTGGCGACCTTGATGGGCTCACGGTAAGGGATGGCGATGTACCTGTCCCTGGTCCCGACGAAGTTCGTATCGAGATCGCCGCTAACTCGCTGAATGCGCGGGACATCGCGATCCTGCTTGGTGGCTATGGCGGCCCAAGCCCGAAACCGGGTCTCGTCCCGCTGTCGGACGGCGTGGGCACAATCGTGGCGGCCGGCGAGCGTGTTCGCGGATTTTCCGTCGGCGATCGTGTAGCAGGAATCTTCAGGCAGAACTGGCTCGGCGGCAGGATGCCATTGCGCGCGCTGGACTCCGATCTCGGCGGCAGCCGCGACGGCATGCTGACCGAAAGCATCGTGCTGACTGACGAAAACATCGTAAAGGTGCCAGCCCATCTTTCCGATCAGGAGGCGGCAACGCTGCCCTGCGCTGCCGTGACTGCATGGCATGCATTGCACGCTGGCGAGGCATTGTTGCCGGGGCAATCCGTGCTTGTTCTCGGCTCGGGCGGCGTCTCCCTCTTTGCTCTCCAGTTTGCGAAGCACATCGGCACCCACGTGATCGCTACCACTTCCACTGAAGAGAAAGCGCATGCACTGCAGGCGCTGGGTGCTGACAACGTTATCAACTACTCGGCCACTCCCGAATGGGACAAGGAAGTCATGCGGATCACGGCCGGCCTCGGCGTGGATCGTGTCATTGAGGTAGGCGGCGCGGGAACGCTCGCCAGATCGATGCGCGCTGCTGCGGTCACAGGCAGGGTCGTCATCATCGGCGTGCTGGCAGGCGGATCCCAGGTCGATCCATCCATCATTCTGACTCGCCGGCTCACCTTGCAGGCGATTTCCACGGGAAGCCGTGAAATGTTCGAGCAGATGAACGCCGCCATTACACGCTGGCAGCTTAAACCCGTTATCGACACTGCATTCCCGTTCGATGAAGCCAAAGCTGCATACCGCTATGCAGCGAACGGCCGGCATTTTGGCAAGGTGGTCATTTCCCGGCCGTAGCGTCTTGTTAGTTGCTCATAGGGCGAGCCCGGTCTGAAAGATGAAGCGGACTTGCGAGACGCGAGCGCTGCCTGCAGATGTAGTATGTCTGCGACAGGTGTGCGCCATCAGATCGGCTGGGCTGGGGGCATGGCGCACAGAAAATCTGGATGTTGGACAGCGTCAAGCAGCGCGGCCGGTCGACATGATTGTCGCGGTCCAGCATGTAGAACCTCTTCTCACGGCCGAGTTGCGAACGCTGCTCCCCCTCTCCTTCACTGGATGTTCGCTATCCATTACGACAGGCAGCTGATGCCTACCGTGCCGCCCGACAGGCTCCTCTCACTGCAGGACTCGGAGCATCGCGACTCGAATCGGAAAATGTGGACAGGTGCCGGGCGTCACATCGGTTCGCGCCGACATGGGGCACCTGTGCCAAGTCCGACCATCGTGTTGGCGCCGCTGCAACGACCTGCCTGAAATCTTGACTGCATCGGGCCGGCCTCGCCACCAAGGCCAGTTCTGACGTTCAAACGGTCCGGGCGTGCCGAACGGCGAGGCCGACTACCCGGACCGCAGCCCACGATCGCCTAGTCTCCGAGTAAAACGCGGGCCTGCCCGATCTCATCGTCACTGATGCCGTGGTCGCGAGCGGGATAAACTCGCTCGGAGACAAGAGCACCCATGCCGCGAAAGACATTGGCAGTTTCCCGGGAGCGCGACAGCGGCACCCACGGGTCAGCATCGCCATTACTGAGCAGCACTGGGACCCCCTTCAACTGGTCGGCGCGAACCGGCCACTGCATCTCAGCCGGTCCGATCAACCCACCCGTCCACGCGATTAACGCACGCCAGCGCGCTGGATTCCTGAACATGTACTCGCTTAGCAGGCAGGCTCCCTGCGAAAAACCGACGAGTGCAATGCGGTCGTGGGTGTAGCCTTTCGCCAAGGCCTGTCTGATCGCATGATCTACGCACGCGAGGGCGTGATCGAGCATCGGCTGATTCTCTTCGACCGGATCCATGAACTTGCCGGGATACCAGCTATTTCCGTGTGCAGCCAGCGCACACCAGGCAATGTGCTCCATGCGGAGGCGCTCCGCCTGCTCGAACATGAAATCCGGCGTCAGCGTACGGCCGTGCACCAGGATACCGGCAATTCCGGCGCCGTCGGCAACCGCCCCCCGCCAGATTGGCGGGGTCTGGAGATGACTGTTCTGGCTCATCAGTAGAGAAGCGGCTCGAGGTGGGACTTGATGCTGTCCTTGCGGCTCTGGAAGACTGGCGGAATCTGCAATTCGCTGCCAAGTCGCTCGTAGGGCTCGTCAACGAGGAACCCCTGCGGCTTAGACACCGTTGCCTCGAAGAGCGCACCGCCCGGGGTACGGACGTACACGGAATCAAAGTAGCCGCGGTCCTTACGGTCCGAGGTATCAGTATAGCCAAGCCCCTCGAGACGGAACTTTACGTTCTTCTGCACGTCGAGGTCCGCGACCTGGAATGCGCAGTGGTGAGTGACGCCCTCTCCGTATGCCCACGAACCCTGTGGCACATCTGGCTCGTGCTCGAACTCGATAATCGTTCCGGTCCCGCCCGCACCAACCTCGTAACGTGTGAACGCCCCATCCGTACGTCGGTTTTTCCCGCTCCAGCCGACCTGCATGAATTCGTCGGACATCTCGAGATCGCGTACAGAAACAGTGATCCCATGCGTACCACGAATGCCAAACTCGGCCGGAATAATCCCGTTTGAGTACGGCTTGCGGTCGTCATCATCAATCGCAACGAGCTCGTACTGGATACCACAAGGATGGGCCAGGCTCAGCAGTGCTTCGCCGAAACGCTCACTGCGCTTCACGTCATGACCGTGCTCGCGCAGATGGCGTTCCCAGAAACTCAGGGATGACGCCGGCACAGACAGTGCAAGCGTCTTGATCTGACCGGTGCCGCGCGTTGCCTTACGACCGGACTGACGCATGGGAAAGCAGGTGATCAGCGTGCTTTCCTCTCCGAAGTCATTGCCGTAGTACAGATGATAAATCGGCTCATCACCGTCGTAGAGCGCTGTTTTCTTGACGCTCTTTAGCCCCAGAATTTTCGTGTGAAAGTCGTAGTCATCCTGTGCCACGCCGACGTTCAATGTAATGTGGTGATGCTTAAGGATATGCGGATTGGGTTCCATCGTTTCCTCCTTACTGGATTGTCAAGCTTCATTGGTGGTTGATAGTCCGCCCGCGGACACGGACGGTTGTGAAATGGGACGCTGTCCTGAAAAGGCATCGTGCAGCAGGCGGTTGATCCTGTCCGCTTCGATTGGCCCCGGGTTCCAGTACGCGGCACGCGACGCAATGGCAACGGCCTCCCCTATGTCGCTCTCCTTCATCCCGAGCGCGGCAAGCTGCGTCGGCGCACCCAGACGCTTTGCGAAATCGAACATACCTGCCGCTGGATCGCTGACGCCCAATACACGCGCTACGATCGAGAGTGCCTCTGGCGCGTAATCCCTGTTGTATGCGATCACGTGGGGAAGCAGGACCGCATGTGTTTCCGCATGCGGAAGGTTGAACGTGCCACCCAACGTGTGGCACAACTTGTGGTGCAGTGACATACCGACCGCCCCCAGACAGGTACCGCAGGCCCACGCGCCGAACAACGCATCAGATCGGGCCTCGCGATCTTCAGGCGCTGCGCAGATTGCTGGCAGTGCTCGTACGAGTGCCGCGATTCCCTTTTCCGCAAGCATGGAGATCACTGGATTGGCGTCCCGGGCATACAGCGCTTCCACGGCATGAGCAATGGCATTAAGCCCCGAAGTCACCGAGATCCCGACCGGGAGCATGAGCGTCAAATCGACGTCATAGACGACGACCTCCGGTAGAACCCGGAGAGAGCGCTGCGTGGTCTTCAGTCCGTTTTCGGTCTGGCCGAGGATGGGGGTCGCCTCCGATCCGGCATACGTGGTGGGGACGACGATTTGCGGCAGATCGGTGTGGAAGGCAATCGCCTTACCCAAACCGATGGTAGACCCCCCTCCCACGGCGACGACGGAATCCGCACCCAGGTCGCGAGCGACTTTTACCGCCGCCTCGGTAATGTCCGTTGGCGTATGCATTGCCGCTTCGCTGAACAGACCCACACACTGCTCACCCAGAGAGCTCCTGACGTTTTCGCCGATCTGACGTTGTGCTGCGGTCGTCAGTACCAACGCGCGATGACAATCCAGTCGGGCCAGTTCATCACCTATACCGTGACGTGTGTCGGCCCCAAAAACAACCCGAGCGGGCAATGCCTCATATGTGAACGCCTGCATTCCGAAATGCTCCTCCGTTTTGTATAAATTAATCGTTCGTCTAGACACATGTCAATCATGCGCTGCAACAAAACGGTCTCGCAGAGATATCTCGAGGGGAGTCATCAATCGAGCTCTGGCATCGTGCCGCCCACACATGCCATAATAGACAAGTGTCTAGTCGATTGTATATTTTTTAATTTGTCGATCCACCCCAGGTCCGTGGCGACGACATCACATCGGAGGAGATTCAACATGAGTACGGTGAACGGTGTTCCCAATCATCCGACGCCCTGCAATGCTGTCCGGGCGGCTGAGCCGGCAATGCGTGAACTGTTCAAGGGCGCCTTCCGCCGCCACGCAGCGGGAGTTGCGATAATCACGGCAGAGGGCAAGCAAGGGCCGGTCGCCTTGACCGCTACATCCGTCATCTCGGTCAGCGCGGATCCCCCGGTGCTTGCGTTTTCGTTGTCCGCTGACTCAGCAAGCGCTACTCACATCAAGGCAGCGAAGTCCCTGGTCGTACACCTGCTGCAGGCGGAACAACTGGACATCGCACGCCTGTGCTCCACCAGCGGGACGGACCGTTTTTCCGACACGTCAAAATGGAAACGGCTTCCGTCTGGAGAACCGGTGCTCGTCGATGCGCCCGTATGGATCCGCGGAACGATCATCGACCAAATGAACATTCACGGATCAACGCTTGTCGCGGTACGCGCATCGGAAATCAGCGCCACCCATGAGAACCAGTCCGGTGATGCGGCGAGCCCGCTGATCTATCACGACCGGGCGTGGCACGCACTCTCCGAAACGTCCCGGCTCCAAACCTGAGCGGAGGCCACCACTATTGCAAGACGGGTGTCCGACACCTTGTCAGACACCCGTCAACGTGCGATCCTTCCGCCGATCGACACTGCGCATTTTTAATACAATTCATGAGCTCTTCGCCCATCTCACCCAAGCCCGCCAACCGCCGAACCGCTGAGACTCCACGTCAGAAAACACGAGCCAGGATAGCCGCGGCCGCAAAGGCAGAGTTTCTGGAGGTTGGCTACGAAACTGCATCCATTGAAGGCATCGCCCGCCGGGCGGGGGTCAGTCGCGCGACTTACTATATTCACTTCACCAACAAGGTCGAAGTGCTGGTCGAGATCTGGCATACATCAATCGATAAAGACATTCTTAAAATAATTGCCGACTTCGACGCGCTCGGCGCCTATCCAACGCGAAGCGCTCTACGGAAATGGATCGATAAGGCAGTGTCATACTGGGAAAAGTCGGCGGATATGGTCGAGCTTACCGCCCAAGTACTGGCCCTCGACCCGCAAATGACAGGCCCGTGGGTCGAACTGAATGTCCAGGCGGTCAACGCCATGCCAAACTATCTGAGCCGCTTCAGCACCAGGGAACTCCCGCTGGCACGCATGAGGATGGGCATGTTGCTACTGCAACTGGACCGGATGTGCTTTATCCTGAATCGGGGAGAACTTCCTCAAGGTCGCTCGGTCCTCATCGACGCTCTGACAGATATCTGGTGGCGGTGCCTCAAGCCCGAGGCTGATGATGAGCGAAAGGAACGCCGATAGTCAACGAGACCGGCCGGTTCAGCAAGCGCCACCCCGACCGGCAACCGTGCGCATTACTGCATCATCAGCACTGTGCGGCAACCTCCCCGGGCATCAGTGACAGCCGGCGCAGCGACAGTCCCGCGGCAACAGCCAGAACGGCGATGACCGCCAACACCAGGAACGCCGCGGTGAAGGCCGAGCTGTGATAGACAGGGAGTCCTCGGGAAAACGACACCATCTGTGTACCAGCTATTGCAAATGTAAGCTGCGTCCCCACCGTTCCAGCGACTGCCGTGGTCGCACCAAGCATGGCGGCGCAAACAGCCCTGAAATCAGCGGGCACCGTGGTAACGATGAGAATCGGACAGGCGGCGAGAATCATCCCTCCGAGGCCCATCAACCCATATGCGACGACGTAGTGCCATGACTGGGAATGCATATATGCGAAGAACACAGAAGCACCAACCAGGAACAGCCCGCCTGTAGCGATATGCGTACCCGGATGGACACGCCGGGCGGTGACTCCAACGTACAATCCACCCAGCATAAGGAGCGAGCCGCCAAGCAGCGTATGGAAGGCAACGTCCGTCGCACTCGTTCCCAACCCGTAGCCCACACCGAGTGCCGACGGTGTCATCAGCATGAGCGGATAGATGCTGGCAATCCCCGGGATCACAGTCATTGCCGCTGCAGCGGCAAGAATGATCTTTAGCACGACCCCGTTGCCCAGAACCCGAACGTCCACAAGCGGTGCCGGGAACGCCTTTTCCCACAAGATCCAGACCAGTACCAGCGCCAGCCCACTCACGACGTAGATGATGGTCCTGCTACTCGCCCAACCCCACGACATGCCCATGTCAAGGGCGTAAAGAACTGCAGCAAGACCTGCGCCAAGGAGGATCGCACCGACCCAGTCGACACGGCCCGAAGCGCGGAGCGTCGTCTCCGGCACAAACAGCATCATCAGGATCATGCCAGCCAATGACAGGACGACCATTGGCCAGAAGATGGACATCACACCGAGACGGTCGATCATTTCCCCAGCGATCAAGGGCCCGATGACCGTAATGAGACCCAGCCCGTTGCTCGAAATGGATATCGCGGTAGCCTTCATCCGCTCGGGGAAAATATCCTGAATCAGTGCGTAAGCCAGTGGCAGAAAGGCCATTGATGTGCCGCTGAGCGCTCGCCCGGCCAGCATCGCATACCATGAACCCGCAGTAGCACTCACAATTGATCCAAGCGTCGCGAAAACCGACAGTGCGACCAGAATCCTTTTTTTCCCGTAGAGATCGGCGAGACGTCCAGCAAGCGGTGTCACAATGGCCCCGACCAGGGTCGTCATCGAGAGCACCCAGACGACGTGCGGCGTGCGGAACGATGCACCGAGTTGTGGCAGTGCCGAGGCAAAAAGCGCCGTGGCCAGTCCAGTCTGCTCAGTCAAAAGCAAAAGAATGATGAGTACCCTGATCCATCCCCCGGTGGTGCGTGGGGTCCTGGAATCCTGCCTTGCCATTGGAAGTACCGTATCTATTTTCATGTCCAAATTCCTCGAGTGCAGTCAGGACTTATCAGATCAGAAGCCCAGCGCCTGACCGATATTCCATCCAATCATTACGCGGACCGTCCACCCGTCGCGGAGCTGATGCGTCGCGGACGGACGAAAAATTCCGTATGCATTCGCCGTATCGTCGGGATTGAAGATGTACGAGAAGCCGGGTTCGATGAAGAACCCGTGCGGAAGCATCACGTCGTACTTTCCTCGTATCGCGTAGCTCGTTTGCTTTGCATCGGGAACCAGACGTTTAACGAAATTGTAGTAACGGTCAGAAAGCGAGCTCGTTGACAAGGCGATCGAGGCAACGTCGCGCGGACGCCCGAAAGGTCCGATATAGCTCACTCCAATTTCTCCTGAATGCTTGTACGGACGCTGCTCCAGGCTCAATACCGTGTCTGGAGCGATCACAGCGCTGTACGAACCAAAAAGCACGATGGACTCCGGAAACGGCGAATCCCCCGTACCGCCATCAGCCCGCCAGATCGTCTTCCGGCCATTGAGCATAAAGCCGTTTGTTCCATTCGCATGGTCGCCGCTTCCATCGTCCGAGGTCAAAGCATATGTATTCCTAAATAGCGTGGCCCAGTAGTGCGCAGGGTATCGATCCTGAGAGAAATTCGTTTCGTACCCGAGTTCGAGATCAAGACTGGAGGCAAGGCTGTGATGAAAGCTCCAATCAAAGCCGTTCCCTTTATCAAGGTACTGGTTGAGATCGAGCTGGAATACGGCCGCCTTGGCGTAGTACCGGTCAGTAGGATTCAGCCGGATCATACCGGCCCAGCTACCGTATGGCGGAGGCAATGTGCCGCTCGACTTCTCAAAGACCGGATCCAGGCAATCGACCTTGAGAAGACAGTCGAGCGAACCTTTGTGATAGAACTCCACACCTCCACTGAACCGCCCTACTGTAACGTCGACGACGTTGTGGAATAACTTCTGCTCATAGCTGAAATTGGACAGGTATCCTTTTGAGATGTCGCTCTGTTGCTGGCCCGCATAATATCCACCGGCCGCGCCGAAGTATCCCCCGTCGGGAGCGGTCGCATCGGTGTTGCGGTTGGCGGGAAAGAAAATATATTGAAAATGGAACGTCCCCCCTGGGATGCCAATGAGCTTGTTGAGATCGAAATCGGCTCCAGCCGCGACGTTGGTGGAAAGACTCGACTGGTACGTACGTGGCCCGACTGCCAGGTTGTTGGTGTATATGTTCCATGTAAACAGGCTTGGTGTCACGCCTGCATCCTCAAGCTGCTTCGCGACACCTGCAAGCGGACCATCGGCGCGCGCCGACTGGGCTGCAAATAACGACCCCGCGGAAAAAAGAATGTACGCCATCGCGGACAGCCTGCGTCGCAGGGTCCGGCCTTTCTCGTTAATCACGTGCTCCTCCAGATTTATATTTTGTCGCAGCTGCAGCGATAGTCGCCGCGATTTTCTATTGCCAGGTATTTTGCTGCGGTCTCCTTCCCCTACAATCACCCGCACCTCGGTCTCCAAACCTGGCAAAAGGGTAACTGCAAGGTATTTCCTCGCTTACCGTGAGCTACTGGTAATGCCCGTCAATCTCCAAACACGATGCCGCCGTCGATATGGACGTGTTGACCTGTGTATAGCCGGGCATCCTCCGAGCACAGGAAGGCGACCGTTCCCGTCAGGTCGCTTACCTGTGTCAACGTCTTGATGGACTGTTGCGCAACGACAGCATCGAGCATTTCCTGAGACAGGCCCATGGCCTCGAAGCCCGGCGTTTCGACAATGCTCGGTGCGATGGCATTAACTGTAATGTTGTACTCACCGAGTTCCCGCGCGAGGCCACGGGTCAGACCAAGAACGCCAGCCTTCGAGGCAACGTAGTGAATGCCCCCCGGGGGAGCCACATTGACCACGGATGACGACATGTTGACAACCCGTCCCCATCGATTTCGCTGCATCTGCGGCACGAAGCACTTCGCAGCGTAAAACATCGAGTCGAAGTTCACGGACATCGTCTTGCGCCAGAGTTCAGGCGTCAGCTTATCGAAGGTCGTCATATGCGGGTGTAGTCCGGCATTGTTCACCAGAATATGGGCCGGCCCAAACTGCTTTTCGACCTCAGCGGCAGCAGTCGCGAGTTCGTCGAGCGACGAAACATCTGCGACAAGGCCAAGCGCCTTGCGGCCTATGGCCTTCACCATCGAACACGTCTCATCCGACGCACCAATGTCGATGCAAACGATATCTGCGCCATCCTCAGCCAGGCGCCTGATAATGGCCTGACCAATACCGCGCGCGCCACCAGTAACGATGGCAATTTTTCCCGTCAAATCCCTCACGGCTTTTCACACTCCTCTGATAGTAAAACCCTGAACGAGGCAGCGTCATTTTGATGTCTGTCCGCCATCCTCACCTCCGCCCTGATTGAACTGGGACACCGTTTGTATCTCAGCCTCACGACATCAAGGGAAACGAAATACACATGCCACACCGACCAAACGAACAGGTCACTACGCGCCTTGTCCTCCGTCAACGACAAACACCGCACCTGTACAAAACGAACTTTCGTCACTCAACAGCCACGCCGCGGTCGCAGCCACTTCGTCCGGTTCACCAAACCGTTTGAAGGGCATGAGCTGCTCGAACCTTTCAATCATCTCTGCAGGGTTCGCCATGAGCATCGGTGTTGCCGTAGGGCCCGGCACTATCACGTTGACGCGTACACCCAAAGATGCCGCTTCGAGGGCGGCAGTGCGGGTGAGCGAGATCACGGCGGCCTTGCTGGCGGCATAAGCGCCCTGCTGCACCGCCGCCCGTACGGCCAGCCCCGACGCTGTGTTAAGAACAACCCCGGGAGTGCCCCGCTCCTTACTTAACTGGAGCATCCTTTGCATTCCGAGTAGCGTGCCAACGACATTGACCCGCAGAACGTGTTCGAATGCTTCCAGCGGGAGGTCAACCAGCTCACTATTTTTTCCAGTCGTCCCCGCATTGTTATAGAGGCCGTCTACCCGGTCGAAGCGTTCGAGAGTTGCCTGAAAATAACGTTCGACATCACTGGGGTCTGCCACATCAGCGCAAATACCGATAACCTGACTCTGGTCGAATTCGCCCACGACCTGCTGCAATGCCTGCGCAGAACGATCGACGACCGCTACCCTGCTGCCTTCACCGACCAGTCGCCGCACCGTTGCGAGTCCGATACCGGACGCGCCACCGGTAATGACGAATACTTTGGATGTGAGTCCACGATGTACCATGTGCGACGCTCCTTACCAGACCGAGTTGCGTTCGCCAATCTGAACCGCCCCAACACGCTGTGCCATGACGTCGAACTGCGCAGTGGTATGAGTGCGATACATGAGCACGTCCCGCATGTAGCGCTGCATCGGCTGGCCTTTACCCGCCGAGGAGGATCCCGCGGAGCGGAACAACGTTTCCACTGCTTCGCAGGCCATTTTTCCGGCTTCCTGCATGAGCCCGAACACCTCGATGTCACTTTTGCGGTCGAATGCACGAACTCCGTTCACCGCATCGGCGCAATGCTCGGTGTAGACTTCGGCGGCATGCAGTACCAGAGCTTCCGCGGCATTGGTCTTCAGCACTGCGGTGCCGAGGTCGCGCTGGTACATGGGGTCTACTCGACGAGAACCGTAAGGCGGCATCGCAACCGGCTTCGACAGCATCAGGCGCGTATATTCGTCGACAGCCGCCCGCGCAGCTCCCACCACGCAGCTGACCAGTTCAAGGTTCAGAAACCCCTGCGAGACACCAAGGTACATCGGGTTGTGGTGAATACGCGTTCCCTCAGACTCCCAGAGCTCAGCTTCAGCGAGCCAATCGATTTCGATCGCGAATTCGCTGGGCACGAACTTGTCGTCAACCACTACGGTATTTGAACCGCTCGCACGCATCCCGATGATCTTGTCGCCACCCCAGTCATCCAGGATCTCGAATTGCGAGGCGGGGATCAGAACCTGCAGGAAGCGCGGCGGCGCGTCAGGGTCTGTGTTGTCCTCGACCAGTTGAACGTTGACCGTTGCATGAGTCGAATAGGGCACCCCGGACTGGTACGGCGACCGTGCCTGGATCCGGTATCCGCCGTCAACGGGAAACGCCTTGCCGGCTGGCACCAGACTGTGCGAGGCACGAAAGTAGCCGGTATCGTTGTTGAAAACGTGATCCTGTGCCTTTTTGGTCCAGCGCGCCGCGGTCGTCAATGCATGACCATGGCCGAGACAGAGACACCAGCCAGTGCCCGGGTCCCCTCTTCCGACCTCGATAATGACCTTGGCAAAGGTCCGAAGATCGGTCTCGTAGCCCCCGTACATGCGGGGCGTCAGCATATGATAAAAACCGGCGTCCAGGAAGGCTTCGTGCATACCGGGGGTGTAACGGCCAAGAACTTCCGCTTCCGCTGCTTGCGCGCGGATCGTCTCGCGCAACGCCACTGCCCTTGAAATCAGCGTGTCCGCATCGGGGATCAGTTGGTCACTCTCGCGGCTTGAAATCGGCGATTGTTCGGCCATCGTCAATTGTTGCTCTACCTGCATTTCATAGTCTCCTTGAGATCGGTACTTGCTTATAAAAATGGGATTCAATGCGGGTCAGGCGAATGGCAACAGTGTCGGTCCGATAACACTTCTTGTACTCGCATCGAGCATTGCATCCAGAGTCCCGGAAAGAGGATAGCGGCGATCGATCATCGCCTCGAGATCGAGCTTCCCTCGCTCGGCCAATCCAATCAGCCAAGGTAGATCACGCCGCTGGTCAAGGGATCCGTACTGACAGGAATGCACTGTCTTACCCGCCAGTGCAAACGGAAGAGCCGGAAAGGTGACCTGGGCAGTGGTCATGTCAAGGCAGACACTGCACAGGGTCACGTGGCCGGTTGCTCTTGTCATGGCCCATGCCTGCTGGATAGCAAGCGAGTCTGCCGCCGATTCGAATACGTAATCGGCACCCCGGCCCTGCAACAGGCCACCGGCATCCGTTGACATATTCAGCACCGCCTCGACGGGATCTTCCTCCGTCGGATCGACCGTATGCGTGGCCCCGAATTTCATCGCCAGGGCTCGCCGCGCCGGCAATGGATCAATTGCAATAATCTTTGCGGCGTCTGCGATGCGTGCCCCTTGGATATAGCTCAGACCAACAGGACCACATCCCATGACTGCAACCGTGCTGCCGGAAGCAATCGGGGCTGTGCGCAAGGCTGCACCCACACCCGTACCAACGGGATTCGCCAGCAGCGAAAGCTGGTCTGCCGGCAGGTCGGTCTTTACCGACGTGAGCTGAATCTCGGGGACCACGGCAAGTTCGGCGAAACTGCCAACGCTCGCGTTCGGGTAGATCAGCGTTCCATCCGGCAGGGCTGCATGCGCCGGTCCCACAAACACCATTGCCGCGCACTGATCCGGACGGCCATGCAGGCAGAAATAGCATTCGCCGCAATTTGGCGTGCTGGTTATGATCACGCGGTCGCCCACCTTCACGCGACGCACGTCGTCGCCAACGCCCTCCACGGTTCCTGCTGCGGCGTGCCCGAGCACCTGCGGTGCGGGCCAGCCAAGCTGGCCGGGATCGAATGCCAGCAGAAGGTGGTCCGAAATAGATACATTGGACGCGTCAACGCGTACAACTACGTCACGCGGACGAAGCGGCAGTAACGCGACCTCTTCCACGGTAATCGCCGGTTCTCTTCCAAATTGCCAGACGGCAGCCTTCATCCGGATCTCCTCGTTCTTAAGCGGATTCGCTTGTCATGGCGAGTAAACTAATCAATAGTCTAGACACATGTCAATCTTGCAGCGCAACATTACATGCTTCGATGTCACCGGTGCAGGCAAAACCCGATCGGCCCCGATGAAGAATATTCAACGTGGAGCAGTCACGCGCTCCGAATACGAACGGACTACCCCGTCGGTCGCCTTGTATCACCACAGGACCATGGCAAGTAAGCGCGAACGTCCAAGGCAATCAGGATCGGCCACCTCCGAGCTCGAATCGCAAGATCCGCTGGACGTTAAGCCTGCTCACGTCCAGTTCGATGCGAACGCCCCTCAAGGTCGCTTGTTGCACGAAGGCAACACGCTCACGCTCCTGAGCGCCAGATTCAGGACAGGATCCGCTGACGCTTGCCTGGGCTCAACATGCTGACAGCTACGTAGACGTCTCTATTGACACATGTCTAGACTATTGATTAATTTACTCCCCCCGGAGGAGCACTGGAATGCAGGCCTTCACATAAAGACGATTCAAGCATTCGCTCAGGTGACTCTCATGGTTGCCGTTGAGGGGATTGGACTGAAGAACGTCGTCGGCTTCGGTGAGGTTCGCCTGGCATCGACGCACCACCGCTTCGATATCGGTGTGATACAAAGAGAGACAAACATGTTTTCGACGATTAAAGGTCGCCTTGGCATCGCCATGGCCCTTCTGGGTCTGTTGTTGATCGCGATCGGCGGACTGGGACTCTGGGGAATGAGCCTCGGCAATGACACAACCCGCGGCCTTTTCATGGACCAGATGCCCAGCGCGATTGCGGCCGGCAACGCGGAAATGTTCGCCGCCCAGGAGCGGCTCAGCTTCGATCGTGCAGCCTTACTTATCGCCAAGCCCGGCGCGGAAATGGCCATTAGACGCGGCGCGTTGATGCGCACGCAGGCCGACAAGGAGTGGGCGAGCTACGCTGCGCTGCCCCATGGTCCGGCAGAACACCAATTGGCGAAGTCCTTCGAAGCCAAACGACTTGAGCTACAAAAGCTCATGGACAACGGTTACGCCAGCATCAGGGCGAACGATGCGGACAAGGTCGTAGCCATCGCAGAAGCCATGCAGGTTGCATTCAACGAGCTGGCCGCACTTGGCGAAGCACTTCACAAGTATCAATTCGATTCCGCAAAGAGCGCCTACGAGATTTCGCAGGAAGGATACGGTGTATTCCGCGTCATCAGCATTGTCTCGATCCTGTTCGGGCTGGCGGCCGCTGTGCTCTCGTGGTTCTCGCTGCGCCGTTCGATCGGGCGCCCGCTCGACGAAGCGCTTACCCAGTTCGAAGCAATCGCCGCTGGCGACCTTCACAGCGAGTTGACCGTCACGTCGCATGACGAGATGGGACAACTGCTCGCGGGGCTGGCGAGGATGCAGGCAAGTCTGGTCACCACCGTGCGCACGGTGCGTTCGGGCAGCGAGTCCATTGCATCCGGAATAAAGCAGATAGCAGCGGGTAATGCCGACCTGTCATCGCGGACAGAGGAGCAGGCATCAGCGCTGCAGGAGACAGCGGCGAGCATGGACGAACTGACGGGCACGGTGATGCAAAACGCGGAAAACGCCCATCAGGCAAGCTCGCTGGCGGCCCATGCCTCAGATATCGCGAACAAGGGCAGCACGGTCATGTCGCAAGTGGTCGTAACCATGGGCGATATCAACCAAAGTTCAACACAGATCGCCGACATCATCACGATCATCGAAGGCATCGCTTTCCAGACCAACATCCTGGCGCTGAACGCCGCGGTGGAAGCCGCACGCGCCGGAGAACAAGGGCGAGGTTTCGCAGTCGTGGCGGCGGAGGTTCGCAGCCTCGCGCAACGCTCGTCTGCAGCGGCAAAGGAAATCAAGGAATTGATCCAGACGTCGGTCACGCGCGTCCAGACAGGTACCACACTGGTAAGCGACGCCGGCCGCACCATGTCGGAAATCATCGGCGCTGTACAGCGTGTCACGGACATCATGGGTGAAATAGCGGCAGCATCGAAGGAACAGAGCAGCGGCATTGAACAGGTGGCACGCGCGGTCACGCAATTGGACAAAGTGACCCAGCAAAACGCGGCACTGGTGGAAGAAGCGGCGGCTGCGGCACAATCGCTCGAGGACCAGGCCGGAGCATTGACGACAGCGGTGTCGGTGTTCCGGTTGAACGACGGGGAGGTGTGCGACATCCGAACGGCGAAGGCGCCGCGTAGCATGGAACCAACACACACGATGATGCATCGTGCGTTGGCCGCTTCGAAGAAGCAGGCAAGCGCTACGGCCGCAGTTGAGCCTGCACGGCTTCAAACGCTCACGCCGATCAGTGACAAGCGTAGGCCGATTGCATCGGTTGGGGCCGCTGATTGGTGAGGCTGACCTGGAAAACTGGACCATGCAGAAATGGAAAAATCCGGCATGATTCAGGAACTGTGACCTGGAGGTCATGCCGTGAAGAAGAGCAGTTGTACCGACGAGCAGATTGCATACGCGCTGAAGCCGGCCGAGCTGGGTACACCGGTAGCGGGGGTATGTCGAAAAATGGGCATCAGCGATGTGACCTTTTACAACTGGCGTACGAAGTTCGGCGTGTTGTCGCCGTCGGAAGTCAGGCGCATGAAGCATGCTCGATGAAGAGAACGCGAAGCTCAAGATGCTTGTAGCTGACCTGTCGCTGGACAAGGCGATGTTGCAGGATGTGCTGGCAAAAAAAGCCTGAAGCCTTCCCGGCTGCGTGAACTCGCAACGGATCTGATGCAACGCTTTGGCGCGAGCCAACGGCAGGCCTGTCGGGTACTGAAGCTGTCCCGCTCTGTGTATAGCTATCAGTCCGTGGCAAGCGATTCAAGCGCACTCGGCATACGCATCAGGGAGATCACGCAGACTCGTGCGCACTAGGGCTACCGTCGCGTGCACGTGATGCTGCGCCGGGAAGGCTGGCGCGATAACCACAAAAGGGTCTACCGGCTGTATCGCGAGCAGGGCCTGTCGTTGCGGCACAAGCGGCCCCGGCGAAACAAGTCAGCAAGATTGCGACAGCCAAAGCAGACAGTCCCCACCGTCAACGAAATCTGGAGCATGGACTTTGTCGCAGGAGCGTTGTTTGACGGTCGGCGTTTGCGCACGCTCACGATCGTCGACAACTACACGCGTGAGTGTCTGGCTATCAATGTCCGGGCATCGCTCAGGGGCGAAACCGTCGCGCGCTGCAGCCTAGGAGAGCCGGTCTTCCTTTCTCCTGCTCGTAGTAGAAGTTTTCGACTGGCTGGCGGCCCTGTGATTCGCGAAACGGCGTATGGGGAACGGCGCCGGATGCATAGGCTTCGAACAGGCCAAGGTAATGCTTCACCCCCGTCACCAGCACCGCATGTTCGAGCTTCGATGTCCGGCCGAGAGAATCGAGGAAGTTGCGAACCGTTGCTCAGTTGACGCGGATGTTCTCCTCCTCGCTCTTCTGTCGACCACGCGGTAAAGAACACATGGTTGACGTTGATATTCGCCGTAGAGGCCGCGACAAATTCGGGGCGGTGAGGTCCGCGACGACCGGCTGGGATCCCGGTGCGCCGGCAGTACGCCCACGCGACAACCCATGGACGACCCAGCCGGTCGACAGCAGACGTTCCGTCAAGCCTCACTCTGGGGATCGCGGTCATCGCCCTGCATTTGACCCGTTTGCTAAAGGAATGTGCCTTTTGCGCCTTTCATGCGGAAACCATCTGTACGATTCAGCCATCCGGACGACGGTTTGCTCTGCGGCTGGCTCTGCGACAACGACTGATCCGTTGCGCTTAAGCACCACTGGAAAATGATGCCGCAGTTGGCACCATCGTGAAATTACCACCGTTCAGAACGCGCTAAGCCAGTCGGCCACCACCCTGCGCCACCGATCAAGCCATTGAACTTATAGTACATTAATTAGTACATCAAGCGCGGATTCATACCATTTTTTCATTTATAATCAATACATTAAATCATTCATTAGAGTCCTCTCCTGGGCTTCGAACAATTGTTCAAAAAAGTCCAAAGGAGTCCAAACGAACAAATTGATCAATAGCGCGCGATGAAGTCTTGGTCCACTACCGCTTATCTCCGAACAACCCAATCTGGGCATAGGCAAGTACATTCAAAAGTACATCGAAAGTTCGAGGTCGGAAATGTACTACCTGCACTGCCAATCATTCGCGACCCGAAGACCTCCGTCTCTCTGAATTTCACTGCCGACGGCCGAACTCGATAGACCGCGGCCTCTATATGCGGCAGCAGGCTCGCTAGAGGTCGGCGAAGACGCGGCCGACCTCCAACAAAGTTTCCACCATGAGCGGCAATTCAGCATGCAGTCGTGGAGTGCTGGGATTCGGCACCGGCCGTTGGTATGTCGACGGACAAGGTTCTCTGCGGCGCCGGTATATGCGGCCATGCACGATCGCCCCGACCTTCGCCGCTTGCCAACCGGTCCAAATAGTCAGCCCAGTCCTGGCTCATCTTTCGTCGCTGCTCGAAGAATTGGGCTCGATCATATGCGTCTCCAAGCTCTTCATCGCTGCCATGCGCTAGTTGCCGCTCAACGACCTCCTTGTCGTATCCCAGGCGCTCACGAATAAGGGTCCGGCCGGTAGCCCGAAAACCATGTCCAGTCATTTCATGGCCCGAATAGCCGATAGTCCTCAGGGCCGCATTGATTGTCCCGTCCGACATCGGCAACCCCGCCTTGCGGCTGGGAAACACATAGCCTTCCGGGCCGGTCAGTGGATGCAGGTCTCTCAGTATTGCCACCGCCTGGCGCGACAGTGGTACCAAATGCGGTGGCCCACTATGCTTACGCGCCAACTTCCCCTTCATCATTGCCGCCGGGCAGATCCACAGCGCCCTGTCGAGGTCGAACTGCTCCCATCGGGCGGTTCTTATCTGGCCTGGTCTCTGAAAAACCAGCGGCACGAACTGCAAGGCCGCCCGGACGATCGGGGTGCCCTTGTAGGAGAGGATTGCCCTCATCAACTGGCCCAGTGATTCTGGGTCAATGATGGCGGCGTAATGCTGCACCGGTGGCGTTCTGACGCCGCCCACCTTGGGGTCGATTGCCGGATTTTCGGACGATTTGATAAGCCCGTTCTCGACAGCATGCCGAAAGACGCAATTGCAGGTCTCCCTCACCCTTCGCGCCGTGTCGAGGACGCCGCGATTGCGCGCACGATGGATCACCTGCTCGACATATTCCGGCGTAGTGATCTCGGCAATTGGCCGCCTGCCGAGCCAAGGATAGACATTTTTGGCAAGCCGTCGTTCGATCTTGTCGAGATAGTCTTCGGACCAGTGCGCCTTCTGCTCGGCGATCCATGCCTTGGCGACAGCTTCGAAGGTGGCCTCTGCGTTGAACCTTGCGCGCCGCTTGTCTTCGCGTCGCTTCCGCATGGGATCAACGCCCCGACGCAACAACTCCCGTGCGGCTGCATGCGCAGCACGCGCTTCCTTCTCCGAGACTTCGGGCCAGCTGCCGAAGGCCATGGTCTTGGCTTTTCCCGCAAAATCATAATTCCAGCGCCAGAGTTTGGCGCCGTCCGGCTTGACCAAGACATAGAGTCGGCCGCCGTCCGACAAGGTGTAAGGCTTGACGGCCGGCTTCGCGTTGACAATCTCGAGCCGGGTGAGCTGGTGGAGAGGAGATCGAGCCATCGTTGTATACCGTGTCTGGAGCTGAGAACGGATACAACATACTCCGGAAAATACAACGATAAAAGTACGGGTTCTAATAGCCGACCGTGGACGTTTCTGGACTGTCCGCAGGCAACAAAAAACCCGCGAAGCCAGTAGCGACGCGGGTTTCAGAGACTGCACACAACTTGTTCAGACTATCTTGGACAACTATGAATCACGAAACTGGTGGGTGCTGAGAGGCTCGAACTCCCGACCTACGCCTTGTAAGGGCGCCGCTCTACCAACTGAGCTAAGCACCCGTTTCATGATTCAGCCTGCTCCGGCTCCGCTGCCTGATTCTACCAATCGATATTCCTCAAGCAGCAAGCCCATTAGTTTAGCGCATCCTTCAGAGCTTTGCCAGGCCTAAATTTGGGAACCTTGGCCGCCTTGATCTTGATGGCGGCACCGGTGCGCGGATTGCGCCCGGTGCGCGCGGTACGCTTGCCCACCGCGAACGTGCCGAAACCGACCAACGTCACCGAACCGCCCTGCTTCAACGTGCCTTTGACACCACCGATCACAGCGTCGAGTGCACGGCCTGCCGCTGCCTTCGAAATGTCGGCTTGCTGTGCAATGTGATCGATCAATTCCGTCTTGTTCATTCCAACCCCCGAGAATGTTTATGGCAATCGTGACGGCGCTCTGTAGCGCCTGGCATCACACGGCCGGCGGGCAACGCCGGGCGCACCCATTAGAATTGGCCGAAACCCTTGTGTCAAGCGGGGTTGAGCCTGAGTCGGGCGGTTTTGGAGGGGGCTTCCTATAACCGGATGTTGCTGTATATCGGTGTGCATGCAACCAATCGGCGCACGCGCTGCGGCTTTGCTCAATAGGTGGGAAACGTGTCTCGCGGACGCTTTGCGGAGATCGAGCGGACAAGAAAAAACCCGCGGCCGTGGACCGCGGGTTCTGTGCAGCAAACAGCTTCGTTGCTGACCGTCTTAGTGCTTCACCACCTCTGTTGCTGCGGCGTCTTTGCCCGGCTCCGCTGCAACCGGCGCGGCGGGCTTCGGCTCTTCATCCGGCAACGCCGACGGCACACGTTCGAGCGCCAGTTCGAGCACCTTGTCGACCCAGCGGACCGGCACGATTTCGATCGCGTTCTTCACGTTGTCCGGAATCTCCGTCAAGTCCTTGACGTTTTCTTCCGGAATCAGCACCAGCTTGATACCACCGCGATGCGCCGCCAACAGTTTTTCCTTCAAGCCGCCGATCGGCAGAACTTCGCCACGCAACGTGATTTCGCCCGTCATCGCGACATCGGCGCGCACCGGAATTCCGGTCAACACCGACACCAGCGCGGTCGTCATCGCGATACCGGCAGACGGACCGTCTTTCGGCGTCGCGCCTTCCGGCACGTGGATGTGAATGTCCTGCTTCTCGAACGCTTCGTCCTTGATGCCGAGACGACGCGAGCGCGAACGGACCACCGAACGTGCTGCCTCGACCGATTCCTTCATCACGTCGCCGAGCGAACCCGTACGGATCACATTGCCCTTACCCGGCATCACCGCGGCTTCGATGGTCAGCAGATCGCCGCCCACTTCCGTCCACGCGAGACCCGTGACCTGGCCCACCTGATTTTCCTTCGCGGCCAGACCGAAGTCGTACTTGCGCACGCCGAGGAACGTGTCGAGGTTGCTGCCGTCGACCTTCACCGCGCCTTCCGCCTTCTTCAGCAGAAGCATCTTCACGACCTTGCGGCAGATCTTCGAAATTTCACGCTCGAGCGAACGCACGCCGGCTTCGCGCGTGTAGTAACGAATGATGTCGCGGATCGCGGTTTCCGTCACATCGACCTCACCATCCTTGAGGCCGTTGTTCTTCTTCTGCTTGGGCAAAAGATAACGTTGCGCGATGCTGACCTTCTCGTCTTCCGTGTAACCCGACAGACGGATCACTTCCATCCGGTCGAGCAACGGCGGCGGAATATTCAGCGAGTTCGACGTCGCCACGAACATCACGTCCGACAGATCGAAGTCGACTTCGACGTAGTGATCGGCGAACGTATGGTTCTGTTCCGGATCGAGCACTTCCAGCAGAGCCGACGACGGATCGCCGCGGAAATCCTGACCCATCTTGTCGACTTCGTCGAGCAGGAAGAGCGGATTGCGCACGCCGACCTTGGTCAGGCTTTGCAGAATCTTGCCGGGCATCGAACCGATGTACGTACGACGGTGACCGCGAATCTCGGCTTCGTCGCGCACGCCGCCGAGCGCCATACGCACGAACTTGCGGTTCGTGGCGCGCGCGATCGACTGACCCAGCGACGTCTTACCGACACCCGGAGGCCCAACGAGGCACAGGATCGGCGCTTTGACCTTGTCGACACGTTGCTGGACCGCGAGATACTCGAGAATGCGTTCCTTCACTTTCTCAAGACCGAAGTGGTCTTCGTCGAGCACGCGTTCCGCATTCGAGAGGTCGTTGTTGACCTTGCTCTTCTTGCGCCACGGCAAGCCGATCAGCGTGTCGATGTAGTTGCGCACGACGGTCGCTTCAGCCGACATCGGCGACATCAGCTTGAGCTTTTTCAGCTCGGCGTCGGCCTTCTTCTTGGCTTCCTTCGGCATGCGGGCAGCGGTGATGCGCTTCTCGAGTTCTTCGAGATCCGCACCCTCTTCGCCCTCGCCGAGCTCCTTCTGGATCGCCTTGACCTGTTCGTTCAGGTAGTACTCGCGCTGGCTCTTCTCCATCTGGCGTTTCACACGCCCACGGATGCGCTTTTCGACCTGCAGGATGTCGATCTCGGCTTCGAGTTGCGCGAGCAGATGCTCGAGCCGCTCAATGACCGGGAACATTTCGAGGATGTGCTGCTTCTGGTCGAGCTTGAGCGGCAGATGCGCCGCGATCGTGTCGGCCAGACGCCCGGCCTCGTCGATACCCGACAGCGACGTCAGGATCTCCGGCGGGATCTTCTTGTTCAGCTTCACATACTGGTCGAACTGCGACACGATCGCGCGGCGCAGCGCTTCGGTTTCAGCGCTGTCGGCGTGGTCGGGTTCGAGCGGCATGACTTCGCACGAGAACTGCGTTTCCTGTTCTTCGATGGAAAGCGTTTTCGCGCGCTGCAAGCCTTCGACGAGCACCTTGACGGTGCCGTCAGGCAGCTTCAGCATTTGCAGGATGTTAGCGACGCACCCTACTTCGTACATGTCCTTTTCGGTCGGCTCATCTTTCGCAGCCGTTTTCTGGGCGACGAGCATGATGTGCTTGCCGCCTTCCATCGCTGCTTCGAGAGCCTTGATCGACTTCGGGCGGCCTACGAAGAGCGGAATCACCATGTGCGGGAAAACGACTACGTCACGCAGCGGGAGCAGCGGGAGCGTAATGCGTTCCGGCGGAAGGAGTTGGGTTCCTGACATTTCATTTCCCCATGAGTGGAATCAGTTCGTTCGATAGGTGAGGCCAGCAGAAAAGATTGCAAGCCTCCGCGTGTGGGAAAAGTTCAGTGACTCCGAAGGTTCAGTGACTCCATAGTGAAAACAACCATCCTGACCACACGATAAACGAAAAAAGCCGTTCACGTTGCCATGAACGGCTTTTTTTGCAAGAACCCGAAAGCCGATCAGTTCGAACCCGCGACCTTGGGCGCGTCTTCGTAGATCAGTAGCGGTTTGCCGTCGCCGTCAATAACGTTGTCGTCGATGATGACCTTGCTAACGCCTTTCATCTGCGGCAGGTCGTACATCACATCAAGCAACGCCTGTTCCAGGATGGAGCGCAAACCACGAGCACCCGTCTTGCGACGAATTGCCTTACGCGCGACAGCCTGCAACGCGGCCGGGCGAATTTCGAGCTCGACGCGCTCCATATTGAACAGCTTGTGGTACTGCTTCACCAGCGCATTCTTCGGTTCGACGAGAATTTTCATCAACGCGACTTCGTCGAGCTTGCCGAGCGTGGCCACCACCGGCAGACGGCCGATCAGTTCGGGAATCAGGCCGAACTTGATCAGATCTTCCGGCTCCACTTCGCGCAGCACTTCGCCGGCGTCGCGGTCCTGCTTGCTCTTCACGCTTGCGCCAAAGCCAATACCGGTCTTCTCGGTACGATCGACGATGACCTTTTCGAGGCCGTCGAACGCGCCACCGCAAATGAACAGAATGTTGGTGGTGTCGACCTGGATGAAGTCCTGATTCGGGTGCTTACGACCACCCTGGGGCGGCACCGACGCCATCGTACCCTCGACCAGCTTGAGCAACGCCTGTTGCACGCCCTCACCCGAAACGTCACGAGTGATAGACGGGTTGTCGGACTTGCGGCTGATCTTGTCGATTTCGTCGATGTAGACAATGCCGCGTTGGGCCTTGTCGACTTCATAATTGCAGTTTTGCAGCAGCTTCTGAATGATGTTCTCGACGTCTTCGCCGACGTAGCCGGCTTCCGTCAGCGTGGTTGCGTCGGCAATCACGAACGGGACGTTCAGAAGACGCGCGAGCGTTTGCGCGAGCAACGTCTTGCCGGAACCGGTCGGGCCGATCAGCAGGATGTTGCTCTTGGACAGCTCGATCTCGTCCTTCTTGTCGAGATGCTTCAGGCGCTTGTAGTGGTTGTACACCGCCACCGCGAGAATTTTCTTCGCGCGTTCCTGACCGATCACATACTGGTCGAGGATTTCACGGATTTCCTGCGGACTCGGCAGATCGGACTTGGACAAGCCCGCCTCAATGCCCGCACCTGCAGCCTCATCGCGGATGATTTCGTTGCACAGGTCGATACATTCATCGCAGATGAACACCGACGGGCCGGCAATCAGTTTTTTAACTTCATGCTGGCTCTTACCGCAAAACGAGCAATACAACAGCTTTTCGCTGTTAGAACCTTTCTTGTCCGCCATAGATGTGTGAGCCTCCGGACACTCAATAACATGATACGCCGTTTGCCCCCGCCTCGCAGTTTGGGCGCGGCAGGGGCTGAGCCAAGGTGACGGCGTTTGCCGCAGGCGCTCGGACGAGTCTTGATTGTTTCACAATCGATCTGCTGACGGCTCGCCCCAATTCGGGGCAAGGCCGCACCAGATCAAGGACGCTTATGCGCCACCTGGTCAACCAGACCGTAAGCTTGCGCGTCGTCGCCGGACATGAAATTGTCGCGGTCGGTGTCGCGAGCGATACGCTCGACCGGTTGGCCGGTGTGATGCGCGAGCAGATGATTCAGCCGTTCCTTCAAATACAGGATTTCGCGCGCCTGAATTTCGATGTCCGACGCCTGACCACGCGCGCCGCCAAGCGGCTGGTGAATCATCACCCGCGAGTTCGGCAGAGCAAAACGCTTGCCCTTCGCGCCGGCTGCCAGCAAGAACGCGCCCATGCTGGCCGCGAGGCCCATGCACAGCGTGGAGACGTCTGGCTTGATGAACTGCATCGTATCGTAAATCGCCATGCCGGCGGACACCGAACCGCCCGGGCTGTTGATGTAGAAGCTGATGTCCTTGTCCGGGTTCTCGCTTTCGAGGAACAGCATCTGCGCGACAACGAGATTGGCCGTCTGGTCGTTCACTTCTCCGACCAGGAACACAATGCGTTCCTTCAGCAAACGCGAATAAATGTCATACGAGCGCTCACCCCGGCCGCTCGTTTCCACGACGATCGGCACCAGTCCGAGCGCCTGCGCTTCGAGATCCCGCGACGACTGGGAGGTCAACGTGTCCAGCATTTGAGCGCGAAAGGTCATGCAATGGATCCTTGTCTGAAATATTCTGAATATTACATGCTAGACAGGTGTGGTCGACGGCCCCTTATTCAAGTGCGCGACCAATGCGACGTGTGCGCGACACCATGCACTACGCGACACACTTTCACAGCACAAAAAAACGGCGTGCGGGCCGTCGCTCCGACAGCCGGCACGCCGTTGCAGCGACGCTTACGCTTGCGCCGTTGCGCTTGCCAGTTCTTCGAAGCTTACTTCCTTGTCCGTCACCTTGGCCTTGCTGAGCACGAATTCGACGACGTTGGCTTCAACCACGTACGCTTCCATTTCGGCAAGGCGTTGCTGATTGGAATAATACCAGCGGACGACTTCCTTCGGGTCTTCATAGCTTTTCGCGAATTCGTCCACTTCGGCACGAATCTGCTCCGGCTTCGCCTGCAGTTCATTGGCCTTCACCAGTTCGGCCAGCACGAGGCCCAGCTTCACACGGCGCTCAGCCTGTTCCTTGAACATGGCAGCCGGGATCGGTGCGTCTTTGGCGTTCGGCACGCCGCGTTGCTCCAGATCCTGACGCGCCATCGCAACGAGGCGTTCCTGGTCCTGTTCGATCAGTGCGTTCGGCACGTCCAGTTCGGAAATCTTCAGGAGCGCGTCCATCACCTGGTTCTTGACGATGGCTTGCGTGCGGCGCTTTGCTTCGCGTTCGAGATTGTCTTTGATCTCAGCGCGCATCTTGGTCAGGTCACCGTCTTCGATGCCGAGCGACTTCGCGAATTCAGCGTCGATTTCCGGCAGGTGCGGCCACTCGATCTTCTTCATCGTGATCGTGAATTGCGCGGTCTTGCCGGCGACTTCCTTGCCGTGATAGTCCTCGGGGAATGCCAGATCGAATTCCTTCGACTCGCCGACCTTCAAGCCCGTGGCCGCCTTCTCGAATTCCGGCAGCATACGGCCTTCGCCCAGCACGAACGCGAAGTCGTCCGCGCTGCCACCCTGGAACACTTCACCTTCGATCTTGCCGACGAAGTCGACCGTCACGCGATCGCCTTCTTTCGCTGCCGTGTCGCCGCCGCCGTCACCGTGCTCGCCGGCTTCGCCGCGAGCGTGGAAGTGCACGCGCTGCTTGCGCAGGATGTCCAGCGTGCGGTCGATTTCCGCTTCGCTGATGGTGGTCGTGGTGCGCTCGATTTCTGCGGTGGCGACGTCGCCCAGCTTCACTTCCGGATACACCTCGAACGTCGCGTCGAACGCGTAGTCGCCTTCAACGGCGTCGGTCTTCGGCGCGAAGCTCGGCTGACCGGCGACGCGCAGGTTTTCGGCGCGGCTGATGTCGAAGAATTCCTTGCCGACCTTGTCGCTCAGCACTTCTGCTTCCACCTGGCCCGAATACTGTTGCGTCACCATCTTGAGCGGCACCTTGCCCGGGCGGAAACCCGGCATGCGCACGTTCTTCGCGAGTTGACGGATACGCGAGTCCACTTCCTTCTGCACGGCGTCCTTCGGCAGGGAAATCGTGACGCGGCGTTCGAGCTTGCCGAGGTTTTCAACAACGTTAGCCATGGCTTCAATCGTCCTAAAATTATTCGAGCGAATCAGTTATCTTCTCCGTGCCGCTTTCCGATGTTGCGCGATGTCGCGATCACGTCTTTAGCATCGATTGCGCGCCTGCGCCGCGGGCTTGCAGGCCGCCGGCAGCACGGTTGGGTCCAAAGAGCCAAATATTTTAGCAAACTATTTGCGCGGCTAGCCGGGATTCGATGAATGCGCGCGTTTTTCTCAGGGTTTTGATCGGATTCCAGGCGCTTTCCGAGCTGTTTCGGCGCCGTTTCCGCCCTTCTCCGGCGCAATCGCGGCCATGCCGCTTACGAGATTGCGCCGCCCGCTTACGCATACAGTCCGAATGCTTTGCGGCCGTTTCACCGCGGTCATCCGGCGGTCATCCGGCGCCAGCAGGCGCATGCGCCACGCGGGAACGCGCCGCCGCCGGCCATGCCCGCTATGCCATTCGACATATTCAGTCGGCGCGCCCATGCTGATAAGCTAATGGACGCGCTCGGGGCTGCGCCCGCATCCCGTCGTTTCACCGGCCCTCGCAACGACTCCAACCATTCAGAGACACCATGCCGAATTCGCCGTCCTCGCCCGTCGTCGTCATCGCTCCAGATTCCTTCAAAGGCTCGCTTAGCGCGGAACAGGTCGCCCAGGCGGTCGCAGCGGGCATCCTGCGCGCCCGTCCCGATGCGAGCGTGCGCATCTGCCCGATGGCCGACGGCGGCGAAGGCACGCTCCACGCCATGCTCACGAGCGGCGGCGAACGCCGCAAGCTGAGCGTGCGCGGCGCGGCGGGTCCGGTGCGCGAAGCGCTCACCGGGCTCCTTGCCGACGGCAGCGCGATCATCGAAACGGCGGAGATCGTCGGCATTACGGACCCGGTGGGAATGGGCGTACCCGTCGAGGCGCGCAGCACACGCGGCATGGGCGAAGCGATTCGCACGCTGATGGACGCCGGCGTGCGGCGCTTTTTCGTCGCGCTCGGCGGCAGCAGCACGAACGACGGCGGCGCGGGCCTGCTCGCTGGCCTCGGCCTCAAGCTGTTCGACGCGCAGGACAAGGAACTCGACGCCACGCCTGAACAACTCGCGCGTCTCGCGCGGGTAGACGTGTCGCAACTCGACGCGCGCCTTGCGGACACGCAGTTCGTCGGCATGTCGGACGTGGACAACCCGCTCACCGGCGATCACGGCGCAACCGCGGTGTTCGGCCCGCAAAAGGGCGTGAAACCTGAGCAGCTTGCCTCAATCGACGCGGCGCTCGCCCGCTTTGCCGATCTGCTCGAGCCGGCGCTCGGCCGCACCGCGCGTGACCAACCCGGCGCGGGCGCGGCCGGCGGCCTCGGTTTCGCGCTGCATATGCTCGGCGCGCAGTTCGAACCGGGTGCGGAAACCGTCGCGCGGCAAATCGGTCTGGACGCCGCGCTCGAAGGCGCGGATTGGCTGATCACCGGCGAAGGCCGTTCGGACGTGCAAACGCTGCATGGCAAGGCGCCCTTCATCGCCTGCCGCCACGCGCAGGCAGCGGGCGTGCCGGCCACGCTGCTCTCGGGCGCGGTCGACTCCGCCGCCTTGCCGCGCCTTGCCGAACATTTCAGCGGTTGCTTCTCGCCGGCGCCCGGGCCGATCACGCTCGAAGTCGCGATTCGCGACGCGGCGCGCCTGCTGGCGGACGAAGCCGAACAGTTGACGCGCCTGAAGTACGGCACGCGTTGACCGGCGGAACGGTTGCGGCAACAATCACAGCGCCGCGACCGCTCACTCACTACGGGAAGACCATGAAGGCACCCAAAGCCGGGCTCGAACAATTCCTCACGTACCGTCTGCATGTTCTCAACAAACTCGCCGAGCGCGGCATCAGCGAACGCTATCAGGACAAGCTCGGCGTGACCTTGCCCGAGGCAAGGGTGATTGCGTCGGTGGGATCGTTCGGGCCGTTCTCGATCATGGAACTGGCAAAGCATGCCAATCTCGACAAAAGCCAGGCAAGCCGCGCCGCCGAAGCGTTGATCAGGCAAGGGCTCGTGAAGCGCGAGGCAAGCGCCGAAGACGGCCGCGTCGTGCTGGTCTCTCTCACTGCGGAGGGCCGCGCGTTGTATCGCAAGGTCATGCCGATCGCGCGCAAGTGGAACGGCGACATGTTCGACTGTCTCGACGAACAGGAGCAATTGGCCTTCGGCCACGCGCTCGACAAGATCATCGGCACGATGACGGCGCGCGAGGAGTGACCTGCGCGCCGTATGCGGGCGCTGGGCTCAGCTGTTGCCGCCGCCTTGCCCGTTAGCGTCGCCCGCACCGGGATGGGGGGTCGCCGCGCTCGCTGCCGCAGCCCCTGCAGCGCCGCCCGGCACGCCATCTGATGCAATGCCCGCCGGACGCTGGATACGATGCGCGAGCCGCCACGCAATCGCCCCGAGCGACCCGACAGCCAGCAGCAGCGCCGCCCACAGCCAATACCGGCGCGTTGCATCCTGGCCGTGACTCGCAGCCTGCGCACTTGCTGCCTGCGCGGGCGACAGCGCGTCACCCAGCCGCGCCGTCGCGGCCACCGCTGAAGCGCCCATCAGCAGATTGTCGCGGCTCACCGCCGCCGACGCTGTCGCCGCGTTCCCCACCGCTAAAGTGAACGGCGCGGCGCCGTGTACGACGAAAGTCAGCATCGCAGGACGCCAGCCCGCGGCAAGGGTCAAGGTTCCGGTGCCAAGTCCGCCATTGCGCGTGTCGACCACCACGCGCCACTGACGGTCCGTGTCGGGCGTCAATTCGACCAAAGGATTGCTCTGCTCAACCGCGCCGTTGTGCAGCCGGAACAGCATCGCGCCCACCACTTCGCGCCACGGCGCCTCCAGCCCCGTACGCGAATAGACGACGGCCGGCGCCACGGTATTCGGCTGAGGCAGATTCAGCCGCAACCGGTCGACGGGATACGCGCCGCCGGTGTTGAAGAAATACTCGCCCGGTTTCAGCCCCGCGTGCGCGACGATACCTTCGCGCCACATCCGGTCCGTGCGCTGGGTCGGCCCGGCGGCAACGACCTGCATCTCCATGTCCAGCGAATCGACATACGGCGCGCCGTCGAGCCAGCGCAAACGCAGATAACGCGCACGCATGCCGTCCAGTTCGATCCGGTCCTGACTCAACGTGCTGCCGTTGTAGCTGACCTTGAGGACTTGCGCGTCGCCCGCAGGTTGCCAGTGACGCAAATCGTCGCTCGCCTCGACGCTCACGCGCCCCTGGTAGTTGTCGTCACGCAGGTGCACGAGCAATGCACTGACGCGACTCGTTTGCGACACCTTGCCGATATCGATCAGGTCCGTGTCGTGTTGCGCGCGGGCCGGCGGCGCCGAGGTCGCGGATAACGAACCGTCGCCGGCGATCGTTACGCCGGGCGGCGCACCGGCACTTTTGGCGGCCGCGGGCGGCAACGGAAACCAGTGCACCGGACGCAGCGTGGGCGGTGTGCGAGCGGGCTCGCGCGGCACGTCGAGCGAGTACGGCAGCGATTCGCCCGCACCGTTGAGAATGCGCACGTCGCCGAGATCGCCGCGCTGGCTCGCCGCATAGACGGCCGCCGGCAACGTCACGCTGTAATACGCGGCGCCCTCGTCGAGTTGAAGCGCAAAACGCTGTGCGAAATCATCAGCCGCGACCGCCGACGCGCAAGTCCACGCCGCCACGATCGCACAACACCAGCCCGTCAGTGTAAAGACACGCTTCATTGCTCAGTTTCCAGGACTAAAGCCTTGGGCGGCAACGGTGGAAGTGGCCGATCAGCAGCTACATCAACCCGATGCCGATAAACGATACGACCCACTCGATCCCAAGTCACGTGGGAGAGATCGAACAGGAACTGCTTGACCACGCTCGCCGCCAGCAGCGCGGCGCCGACGAACCGGAACATTTAGCTCGCCCGGCGCGTCGCTCATCAGGTTGTTCATCATCATGCCGGGCGCGCACGCTGTCCAGAATACCGATATTGAGCCGACATTGAGCCCGCACGAGCACGGAGTGACATCGTATCGAGTTCATACGCGACGCCGGCCCAATGATGCCGCGTGCGCAGCAGCATTGCATTCAGTTAGAAGATCCGGTCGCGGCGGCCGGTGGCCTGGTGCCGGCAGGCGCTCACGACAAGCCGCCAACCATGTCAAAATTCGGCACCGGCCATCGTGCCTTCAATCGCCCACATTTCATCCAAGGAAGTTGCAGTGGACATCAACAAACAGGTCGCGGCTCTCACCGCTTCGGAACTCCAGACGGCTGGCGCGAGCCAGGCCACGGCGATCGCGGTGAGCGTACTGCTGCGCCATCTGCGCTCGCCTGAGCTGGCGAAGCTGTTGTCGTCGGCGTTCGAAAACCACCAGGCGGTCATGCTGCAAACGCCGTGGCCCGATCAGATGCTGCAGGCGTTCGAATCGACCCGTCGTTTTCTCGAAGGCGCCGCTCAAGCGGACCTGCCTGGCACGCAAGCGCCCTCGCAGACGCCGGACGCCTGAGCGCGGCCGGACCGCGTGGCCGGCAAGGCCGAAAAAGCAAAAAACCCCGTCAGGCCAAAGACTTGACGGGGTTCTTCACTACGAATAGATGGTGCGAGGGAGGGGACTCGAACCCCTACACCCTTGCGGGCGTCAGGACCTAAACCTGGTGCGTCTACCAATTTCGCCACCCTCGCAGCCGGGCAATACGCAATGCGTCCGCCCGTTGTCCTGCATACTGTCAGCCGCGCCGCAAACACGCGCCCGAAAGCGTAAGCGCGAGATTCTAACCGATTGATTCGCGCTTGTCTGCACCTGCCTGGCATCTGTCGAAGCGACGCCGATGCTACAATTTTTGGCTTGATGCACGCACGACGTGCTCCCTCTTCGCCTGCCCTTCCCCACATTCCCAATCCCGTGAATTTCGAAGAATATTGCCAGCAGAAAGCGGCGCCGCCCGGATCGAGTACTTACTATGCGCTTCGGCAGGCGCCTGCCGCCAGCCAGCCGCTGTTGACCGCGCTGTTCGCGCTGCGCCGGGAGTTCGAGGAAACGGTCAAGGAGACCAGCGATCCGACCATTGGCCGGACGAAACTCGCGTGGTGGCAAAACGAAATCGCCGCGCTGGCGTCGGACTCGCCGTCGCATCCGGTGTCCAAGGCGCTGGCGGCGTATCTGCCCGACGTGAAGGACGAGTATCCGGCACTGCAGACGTTGCTCGCCGGTTTCGAAATGGACCTCGACCAGGCCCGTTACCTCGACTACCCGAATCTGCGGCGCTACGTGCAGGGCGTGGGCGGCACTTTCGCGTCGCTGGTCGCGCGCGCCACGGCGAAAGATGCCGCGCAGGCGTCGATCTGGTCCGCGCCGCTCGGCGAGGCGCTGATGCTTGCGCAATTCGTGGTCGAAACGGGCCATGACGCGCGCCACGGCCGCATCTATATTCCGATCGACGAAATGCAGCGCTTCAATGTGACCGCCGCGGATCTGATCAATCGAAAATACACCGAGGCATTCACCGAACTGATGCGCTTCGAGACGAAGCGCGCACGCGACGCGTTGCAAAGCGCACTCGGCGCCGTGCCCGGCAGCGAGCGCCGTACGCAGCGCACGCTCGTCGCGCAGGCCGCGTTGGCGTCGGCGCTGCTCGATGAAATCGAACGCGACGGCTATCACGTTCTGCATCAACGCATCGCGTTGACGCCGATTCGCAAACTTTGGATCGCGTGGCGAGCAAAGTGACCGGACGGGCCGTCCACGTCACGCCAGTCGCGTTCGGCGGGTGTCGTCAAGCTCGTTGTTAAAGGCATAGCCAGGCGTGCCGTTAAACGCGTAGCAACGGCAGCGGTTCGAACCGCTGCTGCAGAATCGCCGTCGCGTCGAGTCCCCACCAAGGCCCAAGCACCGTCGCGTAAAGCTGGCGGAAATCGACGCCCACCGGCAAGTTGCCATTGCCGTCGAGCCGCGCCAGCACCGGCGGCACGCCATACAGCCCGCCGCGCACGCGCCCGCCCATGACGAAATGCGGCGCCACGGTGCCGTGATCGGTACCATTGCTCTGGTTCTCACGCGGACGCCGGCCGAACTCGGCATAGGTCATCACCAGCGTATCGTCCCAGCGGCCGAGTTCGACGAGCGCCGACTTCATCGACGCCATGCCTTCGGCCAGTTGTCTGAGCAGCACCGCCTGCTGCCCCGGCTGATTCTGATGCGTGTCGAATCCGTTCAGCGTCAGGCGGATCACCGCAACGCCGTGACCGTTCTTCGGCGCATCACCGGCCGCGAGCACCTGCATCGCCGCTTTGATCGATCTGCCGAAGGCCTCGCCCGGAAACACGGTTTTCAGCTGAGCCTGGCCTTGCGTGGGACGCAGCCGGTCTGCGGCTTTCACAATGTCGTTTTCCACGTCGAGAATATGCGCCAGCTCGGGATTGCGTTCGTGCAGCGATACCGGCGTGGCGAGCCGCGAAGCGGCTACGAACTGCGCCGGATTGACCAGCGCGATCGCCCGCGCGCCGTTCGCGAGCGGCCCCATCTCGGCGCTGCCGATCACCACGCCGTCGGCGGCAAATCCGGCGGGAACCGGTGCCTGCGCGAACGCGCGCGTGAGCCATCCTTCGCGCAGATACTGGTCCGAACGCGACGCGGTATCCCAGATCTCGATCGAACGGAAATGCGACAGGTTCGGTTGCGTATAGCTCACGCCCTGCACGATCGCCAGTTGACGGTCGCGCCACAGCGGCATTAGCGCCTGCAAGGACGGATGCAGCGCCGTGCGCTCGTCGAGTTGAATCGCCTGCTCGCGTTTGATGCCGATGTTCTTGCGCAACTGATAGTACGCAGGATCGGCAAACGGAATCACGGTATTCAAACCGTCGTTGCCACCCTTCAGTTCGATGAGGATCAGCAGGTTGTCGTAGCCCGGCGCCGAAGACGTGCCCGGCGCCGCTGCCTGCGCGCCGAATACGCGCGGCAGCCAAAGTGTGGCGCTCGAAGCCGCGCACATCGAAAGAAAGCTGCGTCGTTTCATGCTGCACCTCGTTCGATCGTCACGGCGCGAGTCGTGTCGCCGTCGACAGGCAAGTTCATTTCCGCCGTTCGGCGCGAGCTTATTTCAGTCGCTCACTTCAGTTGATAAGCCGGATCCATCAGCAACGCTTCCAGATAGTCGCCCGCGGTCGAATCGGTTTCGATCGCGTCCACCGGCGCGAGCGGCAGGACCGCATGCTGCAACTGCAACTCGGCCGACAATCCGGGCCTCGCCGTGGGCGCGGTGTTGTAGTGCGCGAGCCATGTACCGATGTCGAAGCGTACGCCACCTTTGCCGCCTTGACCTGCACGGGCCATTGCGCGTTGCAGCGACGCGCCCGTCTGCATGTCGGGCGACGTGCCCCTTGCGGCGATCCTCGCGTTCGCCGGATTCGCCATGCGCCGCGGGCCGGCAGCCTCGGTCGCGCGGAACAGCTGTTCGACGAATTGCTTGCGGGCGAGCAGCGTGGAACTGTTGATCCATGCCGTACCGCGGGGCCATCCTTTGACGTTCGGCGGATAGAACAGGTTCTCGCCGAGCGTGCGGATTTGCGAGGCGAACGGCGCAGTGTTGTCGTAGCCGATATCGAACGCGCGCAGCGTGCCGACCACGAACTCAGCCGGCGACTTCACGAGGACGCCGCGATTGCCGTCGTCCCAGAATGCGTCGCTCAGAAAGATGCCGCGCAACGCGACCTTGATATCGTAGCGGCTCGCGCGGAACCTCGCCGCGATCGGCGCGATGCTCGACGGGTCCGGCGTATCCGAGACGAATTCGCGCCACAATCCGCTGGTCACGAAGGTGGCGGTTTCGGGCCGCGCGAGCAGGATATCGAGCACCTGATCGCCGTCGAACGGCCCGCTCTCGCCAAGCACAGTCTTCTCGCCGTCGTCATGCTGGTTGGCCCGCCACACGTAGGCCTGCGTGTCGGGGTCGAGACTCCATCCGGTGTATGCACGCGCGGCCTCCGCCACATCACGCTGGGTGTAATGCCCTTCGCCAAGCGTGAACAGCTCCATCACCTCACGGGCGAAATTTTCGTTGGGCTTGCCCTTGCGATTGCTCGCGCCATCGAGGTATTGCAGCATGGCGGGATCTTTCGCGATGTCGTGCAGGAGCTCGCCGAAGTTGCCGAGCGCGTCCCGGCGCAGCAGCAAGTTCTGCTGCGCCATCTGCTGCGGATACGGCACCTTGTCCTGGCCCGACGTGAAATGGTTATGCCAGAACAGCGTCATGCGCTCGGTGAGCGGTGACTGCGTAACCAGCATCTCGCGCACCCACCACGCGCGTAATGAGTCGTAGCGCTGTCCGCGCAATCGCCCCGCTTCGCGACGCTGAGCGTCGGTCCACGCCTTGCGCGTTTCGCGTGTCGGAACCGGTTCGAGAACCCAGTCGGGTAGCGGCGTGGCCGCCTCGGTGCGCGTACTCGCGAGCACTTTGTCGACGGCCTGCTCCCGCGTGAGTCCGGTGTATTGCGCGAGCTCGGCGCTATCCGGCGCGAAGCCGATGCGTGTCAGGAAGAAGCGCGCATCATCTGCATCGAGAATGCTTTGTTCGCGTTCTGAAGCCGTGCTTCCGTCAGCAATCGGCGCAGGGTGTCTGCGGTGCTGGACATGAAGTGCGCCCGACTGCATCGCGGCGGCCGGCGGACCGATCGTCACGACCGCCAAAGCGGCGGCCAATACTGCGAACCGACGGCGGCAATTACCACGTATGAGCAATCTCATCATCGGTCATCCGGATTGACGGGGGTCATGGAACAGGCATTCGAGCGTGCCATGCGTGCACAACGCGTTCGCATTGACGACTCAACGGCAGACGGGACGGGAGGTTGACCTTGGAAATGCAACGATTTTTTCACGCACAGGGAAGAAGCGTGGAACACGTGCCGGGACGGGCACGAAAATGGCTACCGCTTATAGAGTTCGCGGACAGCGTCTTCGATATGCTGCCGTAACAGACGTCGTTCGTCGGGCGTCATATGGCCATCACGACGGCGTTGATCGAGATCGGGGGGAACTGCAGTGCGCAAGATCGCGTCTGATGCGGGACGTTCGGCGGCGGGGTCGCGGCGATTCGGCTTGCCTGACTTGGGGGCATGCTCGCTCGCAGCTCTGCTGGCGGAAGGCTGGGCATGGGCGAGCGTTGGTCCCAGTGAGCCTGCAAGCGTACCGGCAACCGCCAGTGCAATAACGCTTAGGCGCACATTCGGCCAAACCCCTCCCTTCATGTTGTTCCCTTCGTGGCGCGGCAACCGGCTACCTCAAATGCGTATGCAAACCCCGGTAACGGGCCGGGTACGAGTGTTTTATTCGAGTGAAGTATCCACCGAACAGCCGCATTCAGTAAAGGAGTCTACCTGCCCCCGCTTTACGCCGTGCCACAGTGCGGGTAAATTTTGTAACTGACTGTAACCCGGTAAACGATGCAAACGCGCACCACTTTCTAATCGCGCTAAGATGCCGACCATGGAAACCAAAAACCCCTCGAAAATCCTCGTCGTCGACGACGATCCGCGCCTGCGCGATCTGCTGCGCCGCTACCTCGGTGAACAGGGCTTCAATGTCTATGTCGCCGAGAACGCACCTTCCATGAACAAGCTCTGGGTGCGTGAGCGCTTCGATCTACTGGTGCTCGATCTACTGGTGCTCGATCTGATGCTGCCCGGCGAAGACGGCCTGTCGATCTGCCGCCGCCTGCGCGGCAGCAACGACCGTACGCCGATCATCATGCTCACGGCCAAGGGTGAAGACGTCGATCGTATCGTCGGACTCGAAATGGGCGCTGACGACTATCTGCCCAAGCCGTTCAATCCGCGCGAACTGGTTGCGCGAATCCACGCGGTGCTGCGCCGCCAGTCGCCTTCGGAGTTGCCGGGCGCACCGTCCGAAACGACCGAGGTGTTCGAGTTCGGCGAGTTCGCATTAAATCTCGCCACCCGCACGCTCACCAAGGCCGGCCAGGAAATTCCGCTCACCACGGGCGAGTTCTCGGTGCTCAAGGTGTTCGCGCGTCATCCGCGCCAGCCGCTGTCGCGTGAAAAGCTCATGGAGCTCGCGCGCGGTCGTGAGTACGAAGTCTTCGACCGCAGTCTCGACGTGCAGATCTCGCGTCTGCGCAAGCTGATCGAACCGGATCCGGGCAGCCCGCGTTTCATCCAGACGGTGTGGGGTCTGGGCTACGTGTTCATCCCCGACGGTGCAGCCTGAGTTTGTTCTCGCCTCCAGTGTCGACCGGCGTTGGCGCTTCAGCGCTTACTCTGGTCTCATGCAAGGCCATTGCCTGCTTTGATTTCAGATAAGAAGGGCCCATGCGGATCGACCGGCGCCTCCTGACGCTCGCGTTCGGCGGCCTTTTCTGGCGGACCTTTCTGTTGATCGCGCTGTTGATCGCAGTCAGTCTCGCCGCGTGGTTCCAGAGCTTCCGTGTGATCGAACGCGAGCCGCGCGCGCAGCGCGTGGCATTGCAGCTCGTCGCCATCGTCAAGCTCACGCGTACCGCCCTCCTTTATTCCGATCCCGATTTGCGGCGCGCACTGCTGCAGGATCTGGAAAGCAATGAAGGCGTGCGCGTGTACCCGCGCGAAACCACCGACAAGTACAAACTGCAACCCGACGAATCGCTGAACCGGCTGATCGAACACGACATTCGCGGCCGCCTCGGCGACGACACCGTGATCGCGCAAAGCGTGAACGACATCCCCGGCGTATGGATCAGCTTCAAGATCGACGACGACGACTACTGGGTCGCGCTCGACCGCGATCAACTCGACAACGCCACCGGTTTGCAATGGGCCGGCTGGGGCGTGTTCGCGCTGGCGCTCTCGCTGTTCGGCGCGGCCTTCATCACGAGTCTGGTGAACCGTCCGTTCGCGCGTCTCGCCATGGCCGCGCGCAAAGTCGGCTCGGGGCAGTCGCCGGAGCCGCTGCCCGAGCGCGGCATGGGCGTGGCCGCCGAAACCAATCGCAGTTTCAACCAGATGGTGCAGGATCTCGAACAGCTCGAAGCCGACCGCGCGCTGATGCTCGCGGGCATCTCGCACGATCTGCGCACCCCGCTCGCGCGGCTGCGGCTCGAAACCGAAATGAGCCCGTCGGATCAGGCCACCAAAGACGCCATGGTCGACGACATCGAGCAGATGGACATGATCATCGGCCGGTTCCTCGATTACGCGCGGCCGGTGCAGCGCGTGCCGGAACCTGTCGACCTTTCCGTGATCGCAGGAGAACTGGCCGCGCGCATGCAGAGCGAAGACAGCATGCGGCTGATTACGCGGCTCGCGCCCTCGGCGGTGATCGAGGCGGACGAGACCGACATGCGGCGGGTGGTCGGCAATCTGCTGGAAAACGCGCGCAAGTACGGCTTGAGCGACGGCGACGGCATTCCGCACGTGATTCTCGAAACGCGCGTGTCGCACTCGCGGGTCGAACTGTCCGTGGTCGACGAAGGGCCCGGCATTCCGGAAGACCAACTGGCGCTTGTCACACGGCCGTTCTATCGTGTGAATTCGGCCCGTACCCAGGCGAACGGCACGGGCCTTGGCATGGCCATCGTCCAGCGTCTGGTGGGTCGTTACCGCGGTGCGTTGCGCTTGCGCAATCGCACGCCAGGACCGGGGCTCGAAGTTACCATCGAATTTCCGCTGGCCAAGGGCGTCTGACCGGAACCGGATCAACGCCCTTCTGCGACGGTCTGTCGCGTTGAATAATAACTATCCTGGTATTTAGTTAAAAACTATTGGATTAATAGTTTAATAGATTTATAGTGAATCACGCGTAACGCGCTCGTCAGGACGAGCTGGTAGCCTCAACATGCTGTTTTTCCAACACACGAAGGAGCACTCGCATGAAAACCGTTGGCGATAAAGTCGAAGCGTTCACCGTCACTGCTGCAAAGCCGGGCTTTAACCATCATGAGGAAAACGGCGTCTCGGCGTTCGAAGAGATCACGGAGCAGTCGTTCCCGGGCAAGTGGAAGATCATCTATTTCTACCCGAAGGATTTCACGTTCGTGTGCCCGACGGAAATCGTCGAGTTTGCGAAGCTGGCCAAAGATTTCGAAGAACGCGACGCGGTGCTGATGGGCGGCAGCGTCGACAACGAATTCGTGAAGCTGGCATGGCGCCGTGAGCACAAGGATCTGGACAAGCTGAACCACTACGCGTTCGGCGACGTGAAAGGCGAGCTGATCGACCAGCTCGGCGTGCGTGACAAGGAAGCGGGCGTCGCGTTGCGCGCCACTTTCATCGTCGATCCGGACAACACGATCCAGCACGTATCGGTGAACAACCTGAACGTCGGCCGTAATCCGGAAGAAGTGCTGCGGATTCTCGACGGCCTGCAAACGGACGAACTGTGTCCTTGCAACCGTGCAGTCGGCGGCGCAACGCTCTAAGCCGTGCTGTCTGTCAAAAGCCCGCTAAGCTTGAACAGGCAGCGGGCTTTTTTATCGACAACCTTATAGGAGATCTCAATGGAATTCTTGTCTTCGATTAAGGCGCTTGTGCCTGACTACGCCAAAGACATCCGGCTGAATCTGGATGGGACGATTGCGCGCTCGTCGCTCGAAGGAAATGACGCTGTCGGGGTGGCGCTAGCCGCGGCATTCGCCGCGAAGAGCACGGTGATCGTCGACGCGATCCGCAATGCCGGCGTGCTGTCCCCGGAAGAAGCCAATGGCGCGCTGACCGCCGCTGCGCTAATGGGTATGAATAACGTCTGGTATCCGTACATCGAAATGACGGGCAGCGCGGATTTGAAGTCGCAGCCAGCGCAACTGCGCATGAACGCCTATGCGTCGCACGGTGGCGTGGACAAGCGGCGCTTCGAGATGTATGCGTTGGCGGCGTCGATCATCGGCAAATGCCATTTTTGCGTGAAGTCGCATTTCGACACGCTGGTTGCCGAAGGCATGAGTTCAACCCAATTGCGCGACGTTGGCCGCATCGCCGCGGTGATCAACGCGACCGCGCAGTGTATCGCCGCGGAAGGCAAGTAATCGAGAAATGCGCGCAGTGCAATGCCGTTCCCGCCGCTGCGCGCGTTTGTAGAGCCACTCAGTTTTTGATCAGCAGAACCGCGGCCTGAGCTTCGATACCTTCGCCCCGGCCGAGATAGCCGAGCTTCTCGTTGGTCTTGGCTTTGACGTTGACGCGCTCGATCGGCAAAGCGAGATCGGCGGCGATATTGGCCCGCATGCCCTCAATATGCGGCGCCAGCTTCGGCGCCTGCGCCACCACGCTGCTATCCACGTTGGCGATGGAAAAACCCGCCGCCGTCACGCGCGCAAAACATTCGCGCAGCAGAACCCGGCTATCCGCGCCGGCGAACTTCGCATCGGTATCCGAGAAATGGCGGCCGATGTCGCCCATCGCGGCGGCGCCGAACAGGGCGTCGGTAATGGCGTGCAGCAGCACGTCCGCATCCGAATGGCCGAGCAGGCCGCGCTCATAGGGAATCGTCACGCCACCGATAATCAACGGACGTCCCGGCACCAGCGCATGCACGTCGTACCCTTGCCCAATTCTGAAATCCATATGCGTCAAATCCTCAAGTCCGCTCGTTAAAATTGAAATCGCCGGTCACGAAACCGCTGGCCGGCTCAGAATGGCTTCGGCCAGATCGAAGTCTTCCGGATAAGTCACCTTGAAGTTGCGCAAGCTGCCCTGCACCAGTTTCGGCGCATGACCCAACCATTCGATCGCGCTCGCTTCGTCGGTCAGGTCGTGACCGTCGGCCTGCGCGCGCAGGATCGCCTCGCGCAACATGCCGATGCGGAACATCTGCGGCGTCTGCGCCTGCCACAAGCCGTCGCGCGCCTCGGTGCGGGCAATCCGGCCGTCGGCCGAGTTCGCGTCGATCCGCTTGAGCGTGTCTGCCACGGGCAAGGCCATGATGCCGCCTACCGCGTCGTCCTTCAGCGCGCCGATCAGCGTGCGGATCAGCGCGGGCGTGATGCCGGGGCGCGCAGCGTCGTGCACGAGTACCCAGTCGTCGTCGTGGGCGCCGAACTCGGCAAGCGCGTGCAGGCCGTTGAGCACCGAGGCCTGGCGCGAGGCTCCGCCGCTGCGGCGCACGGCAAAACGCAAGCCGCCGAAGCGGCGCGCGTCGAAATGTGCGTCATCGGGGGCGATCACGACGAGGGTTTGTGCAAACTCGCTGCAGGCGTCGAACGCCGCCAGCGAGTAATGCAACATGTCGCGGCCGGCGACAGTGCGATATTGTTTGGGCATCGCGGCGCCGGAACGGCTGCCGGTGCCTGCGCACGGAATCAGGGCAAATAGACGGGAAGTCACGAGTGCGGATGCCGCGAAGTCAAAGTAAAGGACGGATTTTATAATAGGTCCTTCGCATCCACGCCCCGACACGCGTAAACTTGCCGGTCACGTGTGAGCCTGAGGCCGCTTTTTCTCTTCTATGTCAGACATCGCCGCATCATCGCAGTACTCCCCGCCCGTCGCGCTCGTCAAAGCCGGCCAGCGTTTCGCCTTCGACGGCACGCACGGCTCGTCCGACGCGCTGCTGATCGCCCGCTACCATCTCGCCTATCGCGAGAAGGTGCCGCTGCTCGCGGTCGTGTGCGAAAGCGCTGTCGACGCGCAACGTCTGGCGCAGGAGATCGGCTTCTTTGCGCCCGAGGCCCGCGTACGGCTGCTGCCCGACTGGGAAACGCTGCCTTACGATACCTTTTCACCGCATCAGGATCTGGTCTCGGAGCGGCTTGCCACGCTGCACGATCTCGGCGAAGGCCGTTGCGACATTCTGCTGGTGCCCGCCACCACGGCGCTGTACCGCATGCCGCCCGCCTCGTTTCTCGCGGCTTACACGTTTTCCTTCTCGCAGGGCGAGCGCCTCGACGAAGCGAAACTCAAGTCGCAACTCACGCTCGCCGGCTACGAGCACGTCAGCCAGGTGGTGCGTCCGGGCGAATACTGCGTGCGCGGCTCGCTGCTCGATCTCTATCCGATGGGCTCGCCCTTGCCCTACCGGATCGACCTGTTCGACGACCAGGTCGACTCGATCCGCGCGTTCGACCCGGACACGCAGCGCAGCCTCTATCCGGTGAAAGACGTGCGCCTGCTGCCGGGCCGCGAATTCCCCTTCGACGAAGCCGCGCGCACCGCATTTCGCAGCCGCTGGCGCGAGACTTTCGAGGGCGACCCGAGCCGCGCGTCGATCTACAAGGATATCGGCAACAGCGTGCCGTCCGCGGGCATCGAATATTATCTGCCGCTCTTCTTCGACGACACGGCCACGCTGTTCCATTACCTGCCCGAAGGCGCGCAACTGGCGTTCGTCGGCGATCTCGACGCGGCGATCCGGCGTTTCACCAACGACACGAAGCAGCGCTACAACTTCCTCTCGCACGACCGCGACCGGCCGATTCTGGAGCCGCAGCGTCTGTTCCTGTCGGACGAAGACTTCTTCACGCTCGCCAAGCCGTTCGCGCGGCTCGCGCTGCCCGCCAACGCGGGTGGCGGCTGGTCGACTCCGTTGCCGAACCTGGCAATTGACCGTCACGCGGAAGATCCGGTCGCGGCCTTGCGCGTCTATCTCGACACCACGCCGAACCGCGTGCTGTTCGCCACGGAATCCGCGGGCCGGCGCGAAACGCTGTTGCAGCTGCTCGCCGACAATCATCTGAGACCGGCATCGAGTGACAGTTTCCAGGACTGGCTCCTTGGCGACTCGCGTTTTTCGTTGGGCGTCGCGCCGCTCGCCAACGGTTTTGCCGTCCCCGTCGACGGCATCGCGATCATCACCGAAACCGAGTTGTACGGTCCGCTCGCGCGTCGCGCGGGGCGCCGCCGCCAGGAACAGGCGAGCAACGTCGATTCGATGGTGCGCGATCTGTCCGAGCTGAAACTCGGCGATCCGGTCGTGCATTCGCAACATGGCATCGGCCGTTATATGGGCCTCGTCACGATGGATCTCGGCGAAGGCGAGACCGAGTTCCTGCACCTCGAATACGCCGGCGACAGCAAGCTGTATGTGCCGGTCGCGCAGTTGCACGTGATCTCGCGCTATAGCGGCGCCGATCCGGAAAGCGCGCCGCTGCACTCGCTCGGCTCGGGCCAGTGGGAAAAGGCCAAACGCAAAGCCGCGCAACAGATTCGCGACACCGCAGCCGAGTTGCTGAATCTTTACGCGCGCCGCGCCGCACGTTCAGGCCACGCGTTCGCGCTCGAACCGAAAGACTATGTGAAGTTCGCCGAGAGCTTCGGCTTCGAGGAAACGCCGGACCAGGCCGCCGCGATCGCGGCCGTGATCGGCGACATGACGAGCGGCAAACCAATGGATCGTCTGGTATGCGGCGACGTCGGCTTCGGCAAGACCGAAGTCGCGTTGCGCGCGGCCTTCATCGCGGTCATGGGCGGCAAGCAGGTGGCGCTCCTCTCGCCCACTACGCTGCTCGCCGAACAGCACACGCAAACCTTCACCGATCGCTTCTCCGACTGGCCGGTGCGGATTGCCGAACTGTCGCGCTTCAAGTCGACCAAGGAAGTCAACGCGGCGATCCACCAGATCAACGAAGGCACTGTCGATATCGTGATCGGCACGCATAAGCTGCTTTCGTCCGACGTGCAATTCAAGCGGCTGGGACTCGTGATCATCGACGAGGAACATCGTTTCGGCGTGCGTCAGAAAGAAGCGCTGAAGGCCTTGCGCGCCGAAGTGGACGTGCTCACGCTCACCGCCACGCCGATCCCGCGTACGCTCGGCATGGCGCTCGAAGGCCTGCGCGATTTCTCCGTGATCGCCACCGCGCCGCAAAAGCGCCTCGCGATCAAAACCTTCGTGCGGCGCGAGGAAGACAGCGTGATTCGCGAAGCCATGCTGCGCGAGTTGAAACGCGGCGGCCAGGTCTACTTCCTGCACAACGAAGTGGAGACGATCGAGAATCGCCGGCAGATGCTCGAAACGCTGGTGCCCGAAGCGCGCATTGCGGTCGCGCATGGGCAGATGCATGAACGCGAACTCGAACGCGTGATGCGCGACTTCGTGGCCCAGCGGGCCAACGTATTGCTGTGCACGACCATTATCGAAACCGGCATCGACGTGCCGACCGCCAACACCATCCTGATTCACCGCGCCGACAAGTTCGGTCTCGCGCAATTGCATCAGTTGCGCGGACGCGTGGGCCGTTCGCATCACCAGGCCTATTCGTATCTGCTGGTCCACGATCCGCAAGGGCTGACCAAACAGGCACAACGCCGCCTCGAAGCGATCCAGCAGATGGAGGAACTGGGCTCGGGCTTCTATCTGGCCATGCACGACCTCGAAATTCGCGGCACGGGCGAAGTGCTCGGCGACAAACAGTCGGGCGAAATTCACGAAATCGGCTTCCAGCTCTATACCGACATGCTGAACGACGCCGTGAAGGCGCTCAAGGAAGGCAAGGAGCCGGATCTCACCTCGCCGCTCGCCGCGACCACCGAGATCAACCTGCACGCGCCGGCGATTCTCCCCGCGGACTATTGCGGCGATGTGCAGGAGCGTCTGTCGCTGTACAAGCGGCTGGCTAATTGCGAACACAACGATTCGATCGACAGCATTCAGGAAGAGTTGATCGACCGCTTCGGCAAGCTGCCGCCGCAAGCGCATGCACTGGTGGAGACGCATCGCCTGCGGCTCGCGGCGAAACCGCTGGGCATTCTGAAGATCGATGCCGGCGAAACCGTGATCGGTCTGCAATTCATCCCCAATCCGCCGATCGACGCGATGCGGATCATCGAGATGGTGCAGAAACACAAGCACATCAGGCTCGCAGGCCAGGACAAGCTGCGTATCGAAACGCGCAGCCCCGATCTCGCGGTGCGTGTCGCCACAGTCAAGGAAACCTTGCGCGCGCTCGGCACGCCCAGCCGCGGCACGGCGGCCAGCGTGGCCGCGCGATGACGCCATGCATCGCGGCGGGCTAGCGCCGCGTTAAGAAACGAAGCGCGAAAACGAAGCACGTCTGGCGTTTTTCGTTCATGCTGCGGCGCGCAAACACGCGCCGCCGCGTACGGGCGGCCTTTTTTTTGGGTATGATCGAAAGACTCAAATGCCGGAGTCTTGTCATGTCTCACGTCGCTGAATCAGCGCAGTCCTCTCCGCAGTCGCCCCAATCGCCCGCCTCTACGTCGAATCCCGTTTCACCTGTTTCACTGCCCTGGGTCACGCGTCTCGTCTCGATGGACACGGTCAGCCGCAATCCGAATCTGGGCCTGATCGAATCCGTGCGCGACGAGTTGCGGGCCGTCGGAATCGAGGCCACGCTCACGCACGACCCAAGCGGCAAATGGGCCAACCTGTTCGCGACGATTCCCGCCCATGACGGCGAAACGAACGGCGGCGTGGTGCTCTCGGGCCATACGGACGTCGTACCCGTAGACGGCCAGCAATGGGACAGCGACCCGTTCAAGCCGGAAATTCGCGGCGACAAACTGTACGGCCGCGGCACCTGCGACATGAAAGGCTTCATCGGCGCGGCGCTCGCGCTCGTGCCGGAGATGCAGCGCGCGAAGCTCGCCAGGCCGATTCACTTCGCCCTCTCGTTCGACGAGGAAGTGGGCTGCGCAGGTGCGCCGCTGCTGATTGCCGATCTGCTCAAGCGCGGCGTGAAGCCGGACGGCTGCATTGTCGGCGAGCCGACCAGCATGCGGCCGATCGTGGCGCACAAGGGCATCAACGCTTATCAGTGCTGCGTGCGCGGTCAGGCGGCACACTCGTCGCTCACGCCGAAGGGCTTGAACGCGATCGAGTACGCCGCGCGTCTGATCTGCTACATCCGCGACATGGCCGATCAGTTCCGCGAGCAAGGTCCGTTCGACGAACTGTACGACGTGCCGTTCACCACCGCGCAAACCAGCACCATCGTGGGCGGCAATGCGATCAATACCGTGCCGGCCGAATGCAGGTTCCAGTTCGAATTCCGCAATCTGCCCACGCTCGACCCCGAGCCGATTTTCGCGCGCATCGATCAATACGCACGCGAAACGCTACTGCCGAAAATGTTGCGCGAGCATCCATCGGCGGCGATCGAGATTACGAAGATTGCCGCGGCGCCCGGACTCGATTCGTCTGAACAAGCGGCCATCACGCAACTGGTGCGCGCATTGACCGCCGATCAGGACAAGCGCAAGGTCGCTTACGGCACGGAAGCCGGCCTCTTCTCGCTGGCGGGCATTCCGAGCATCGTCTGCGGCCCCGGCAACATCGAGCAGGCGCACAAGGCCAACGAATTCGTCGCGCTGGATCAGCTGGTGGCGTGCGAGCGCTTCCTGCAGAAATTCATTCACAGCATGTCGGTCGAAGCGCACGCGCACTGAAACCGGCCGGCATAAAAAGAGTCTTACACATACCGCTCCCCGCACGCCCACGCCATGTCAACTGCCGCGCCGCAACACACTGACCATACGATCGACGGCGAGCCGATCCCCACGCTCGACGACATCGCCGCGCAGCATTTTGCGTTGGCGCCGTGGGTGGCTCGAACGCCGGTCTTCGACAGGCTGGACTTTCCGTCGCTGGAAGGCACGCTGGTGAATTTCAAGTTCGAGTTGTTGCAGGCGGCCGGCAGCTTCAAGGCACGCGGCGCCTTCACCAATCTGCTCGCACTCGACGAATCCCAACGCAGCGCGGGCGTCACCTGCGTGTCGGGCGGCAATCATGCGGTGGCGGTCGCGTACGCGGCCATGCGGCTCGGTATCAGCGCCAAGGTCGTGCTGTTTCGCGCGGCCAATCCGGCGCGCGTGGCGCTGTGCCGGCAATATCGCGCCGACATCGTGTTCGCGGAAAACATTGCCGAGGCGTTCGAACTGGTGCGCCGTATCGAGGCTGAAGAAGGCCGCTATTTCGTGCACCCGTTCAACGGCTATCGCACGGTGCTGGGTTCGGCCACGCTCGGTTACGAATGGGCCACGCAAACGCCCGATCTCGAAGCGGTCATCGTGCCGATCGGCGGCGGCGGCCTCGCCGCGGGTGTCGCGACCGCCATGCGGCTCGCGAATCCGCATGTGCATCTCTATGGCGTGGAACCCGAAGGCGCGGACGTGATGGGCAAGAGTTTCGCCGCCAATCACACGGTCAAGATGGGCAAGATGCAGGGCATTGCCGATTCGCTCATGTCGCCGCATACCGAGGAATACAGCTACGAATTGTGCCGCCGTCATATCGATCAGCTCGTCACGGTATCCGACGACCAGTTGCGCGCGGCCATGCTGACCTTGTTCGGACAACTGAAGCTCGCCGTCGAACCGGCCTGCGCCGCCGCCACCGCCGCCTTGCTCGGCCCGTTGCGCGAACAGCTGCAAGGCAAACGCGTGGGCGTTCTGCTGTGCGGCACCAATACCGACCCGGTCACATTTGCCGCGCATATAGAACGCGCGCGGCATAGCGAGTCACTGTTTCCTCAATAAAAGAAACAATCCTCGGTTCCCGGCCAAAAGACTAGCCTATCGTTCTCAGGTTGGTATCATTCGAATATCGACTTCTGGGAGGAACCTCTATGAGCATGGTCAAGGAATTCAAGGAATTTGCCCTCAAGGGCAACGTGATGGATCTCGCCGTCGGTGTGATTATCGGCGGCGCATTCTCCACCATCGTCAATTCAATTGTTAAAGACCTGATCATGCCGGTTGTCGGGCTCGCCACCGGCGGCCTCGATTTTTCCAACAAGTTCATTCGTCTCGGGGAGATTCCGCCTAGCTTCAAAGGCAGCCCCGAGTCGTATAAAGACTTGCAAACGGCGGGCGTTGCCGTATTCGGTTATGGCTCGTTCATCACCGTGCTGATCAATTTCCTGATTCTCGCGTTCATCATTTTCCTGATGGTCAAGTTCATCAACAATCTGCGCAAGCCGGCCGAAGCCGCACCCGCGGAACCGCCGCCCACGCCGGAAGACGTTCTGCTGCTGCGTGAAATCCGCGATTCGTTGAAGAACTCACCGCGTTAAGCATTCCGGCAAATCAGCCGCCGGTAAAAGCAAAAGGCCTGTTGCGATCCGCTCGCAACAGGCCTTATTCATATCGTGAGGCGATGCCGGCAGCGCAATCCGGCAGCACAAATCGCTCAAGCCTCCTTCTCCTTGCGGCTCACCGCGCCTTCGATCATCGTCTCGAGCTGGCCGAAGTTGACTGGCTTGGTCAGATGCGAAGTAAAGCCGGCACTGAGGCAGCGACGCACGTCTTCGTCGGTGCCGAAGCCGGTCAATGCCACCGCGGGCGCGTCCGAGTGCTCGCGGTGGCATTGATGAAGTCGAGGCCGGTGCCGTCGGGCAGACCCACGTCGCTGATCACCAGATCGAAGTTCGTCGATTGAGTCGCGGCCAGCGCGTCGTCCACCCGGCCCACGGTCGTCACCTCATGGCCGAGGCTGCGAATCAGTTGCGCCATGACCTCGGCAGTGTCCACGTGATCTTCGATCAGCAGGATGTTCAGCAGACCGGCCGGATGCACCTCGTCCGGCACCACGACGGGTGAAGTCGCTTCCGGCGGCATGGCCGTCGGCAAGGTGATCGTGAAGGTCGCGCCGCAGTGCGCGCCGGGGCTTTGCGCCGTCACCGTGCCGCCATGCACATCGGTCAACGCCTTCGTGATGGCAAGCCCGAGGCCGAGCCCGCCGAATTGCCGCGTCATGTTCTGGTTGCCCTGCTCGAAGGCGTTGAAGAGTTTGCCGATCTGGTCCGGCTCGATGCCGATGCCCGTATCTTCGACCGCTATCTGCACCTGCATGCGTTCGTCGCGGGTGCGCACATAAATATGGCCGCCGTCCGGGGTGAACTTGGCGGCATTGCGAATCAGGTTCCACAGCATCTGCTGCAGCCGGGCGCGATCGGCCAGCACGTAATGATGCCGGGCGTTCTTGTGGACGTGCACATCCTGCTGCTTGACCTGAATCTCGCTGCGAAACAGTTCGAGCACGCTGTCCATCACGTCGTGCACGTCGACGGTTTCCAGCGACAGCCGCAGCTTGCCGTTCGCCACACGCGTAAGGTCGAGCAGATCGTCGATCAGCCGCGCTTCGAGTTCGACGTTGCGGCGGATCATGCGCACGCTCGCGCGCGCCTGGTCGGGGAGATGCGGGATCATCTCCAGCACGCTGGCGCCAGCGAGCACCGGCGTAAGCGGCGTACGCAATTCGTGCGACAGCATGGCCAGAAAACGGTCTTTGGCGCGATTCGCTTCCTCTGCAGTCTGGCGCGCGGCCTGTTCCGACGCGAGCAACCGTTCGCGCTCCTCGATCGCCTCGCGTTGCGAATGAATGTCGGTGCAACTGCCAAACCATTTGCCGATGTTGCCTTCGGCGTCGCGCATCGCCACCACGCGGACGTCGAACCAGCGGTAATCGCCGTCGTGGCGGCGAATCCGCAACTCGTGCCGGTAGTCGCCGGCGTTGCCCGCCACTGCCTTGAGCCAGCTACGGCGGATCACTTCGCGGTCGTCCGGATGCACGGCGTCGAGCCAGGCAAGACCATACGAACTGCCTTCGGCGAGGCCGGTGTAGTCGTACCACTGCTTCGACAGAAAATCGCAGTCGCCCGCGGCGTTGCAGGTCATGACGAGGTGCGGCAACGCCTCCGACAAGGTGCGGTAATGCTGCTCGCGGTCGCGCAACAGCAAGGCCTCGTCCGACGCTCGCTGCAAGCGCACTTGCGAGAGCACCCGTTCGACGGCTTCGGGAAGGTAGTCGAGGTAATCGCCCGATTTCGGCACCACGTCGGACACGCCCGCGCGCAACGCTTCGATGACACGCGACTCGTCGGTGAAACCGGTCACGAGAATGGCGGGAATCCGCACGCCTTCAGCGCGCAAATGGCGAAAGAAGTCGAGACCGGTCTCGGGTCCACTGAGTTGATAGTCGAGCACCAGCAAATCGGGGCCGCCGCCCGCGAGCCGCTCACGGGCCGCGTCGACGCCGGCGCAGATCGCGACCCGGCAGCCGGCGCGTTCGAGCGACTTGCGCGCGAGCCGCAGGATGCCTTCGTCGTCATCGACGACCAGCACATATGCGGCATGCTGCGTGGACACTTCTTCGGTCATGCGAAGTCTTCTCTGGCTAGGGTCAGCAAGTGGTCTATCCTGTCACGAGCGGCTTTCGGCCGCCTTCATGCGGGCCCTCCATCACGGCCCCGAGAAGCGATGGCCCGAGGGCAGCTTGACCACCTGCAGGAAAAACCCGAGGCGGCGCACGGCTTCAATGAACGCATCGTATTCGACCGGCTTGGTAATGTAGACGTTGCAGCCGAGTTCGTAGCAGCGCGCGATCTCTCGCGGGTCGTCGGTCGTGGTCAATACGATCACCGGCACGGCGGCCGTCTGCGGCGACTCTTTCAGACGCCGCAAAACCTCGAAGCCGTCCACCCGCGGCATTTTCAGATCGAGCAGCACGACGAAATTCATCAGATCTTCGCGGGGCGGGTAGGCGTTGGCCGCGGGCGCGGTAGCAGAACTCGCGGCGGCGTCCGCCGGCGCCGGGCCGAAGAAATAATCGAGTGCCTGCTGGCCGTCATGAAAACGCACGAACCCGTTCGAAATGCCGGCACGGCGCAGATTGCGCTCGACGAGCGTGGCGTGGCCGTCGTCGTCTTCGATCAGCACGATGCTGACCGTTTCCCCGTGACTCATATGCTCTCCGTGCTGAACGATTCGTTGATGCCTGCCGCTCGTGATTATCCGCGCTGCCGCCGCATCTGCCGCATCTGCCGCTTCTGTTCAGAGGCGTGCGGGTTGCTCCGGCAACACCACGAAAAAAGTCGAACCCGCGCCTTCCGCCGACTCGACCCACACGCGGCCGCCGTGCCGCTCCACCGTGCGACGCACCACCGCGAGACCGATGCCGTCGCCGTTGGCGATGTCGCCGTGCAGGCGCTGAAACGCCCGGAACACCTTCGACATGTAGGCAGCCGGAATGCCGAGGCCATTGTCACGCACATAATACGTGCGCATGCGTACCGTGCGCGGCTCCGTCTCCTCGACCGGTTCGGGTTCCAGCGCGCCGACTTCGATACGCCCCTTGCGCGCCGGGTCGAGATAATTCAGCGCGTTGCCGATCAGGTTGCTGAAAATCTGCTCGATCGCGCCCGGGTCGCCCCATGCGGGCGGCAAGTCGCGCACGGTCACCACGGCCGCGCGCTGCCCGATCACGCCCTGCAGCGCGTCGACCACCCGCCCCACCACGCGCCCCACGCTCACACGCTGCCACTGATATTCGAGCCGGCCGGCACGCGAAATCCGCAGTAGCGCCTCGATGATCGCAGCGGCCTGCGTGACCGCGGCACGCAAATACTGCAGTGATTCGCGCACGTCGCCATCGAGAATATGCACCATGCGCCGATGTTCGGCTTCCGGCAACTTCGCGGCCTCGACCACGCTGTCCAGTTCTTCGCAAGAGACCTGCAATTCCTTTGAGAAACCTTGCAGATTCACCAACGGCGAGCGCAGATCGTGCGACACGCTGTAGATGAACATTTCATTGTCCTGCGTCTCCTGACGCAACTCCTCGTTGACGCCTGCCAGTTCCCGCGCGCGCGCTTCGAGCCGCATTTTCAGCATAGCCTGCTCGGCTTCGGCCTCGCGCAAACGCTCGCCGGTCTGATGCAGCACGGTGTCAAGCGCGGCAATTTCGTCGCTGCCGGAGAGCGGCGCGGCGAGCGTGCGACCGCCGCCCAGGCGCTCGGCGTTGTCGGTCAACACTTCCAGCCGGCGACCTATGCTGCGCGCAAATACCACCGCGGTGGCCGCCCAGATCAGCATTGAGCCCAGCACCGCGCCGATCAGCGCATATTGCTGACGCGCCCGACGCCGCGCCAGCGCCGCCGAGCGCTCGGCGTCGAGCCGCGACGCTTCATTGCCGAACGCCGCGAGTTCGTCGCGAAACAGCGCGATCTGCCGCGGCAACGCGCCGGTTTCCTGCGCGGCAAACGGATTCGGGCTACGCCCCGCATGCAGCGCCTGCGAGATCGCGACCGTCTGCACACGATAGGCGTCGATTGCACGCTGCATCTCGTGCACGCGTTCGACCTGCTGCGGCGTATCGGCGACCAGCGCCTCGAGCTTCGACAGACGGTCGCCGAGATCGACCCACACGGTGTGACGGTCGATCAACGACGCGTCGCCGATCACCATGCCCGTGCGAACCCGCGCAGCCTGACGCAGCAGCGGATCGACGATAGCCGACGACTGATAGAGAATCTGCTTGCTGTTGGCGACCCACTGCGCGGCCTGCGCAGTCTGCTCCTGGGTATCGAAGACGACGCCGAGAAGCGCCAGCTCGACCGCGCTCGGCACGGCAATCAGCAGCAGACCCTTCGTGAATAGTTTCATGTTCGCCCGAAGCGTCGCAGGGGTCACTCAGGCCGCGCCGCTCGCGAACCCGGCCACGCCGTGCCGCCCTGGCGGCCTTTGCGGTGACGGAATCGGCGAGCACGGCGCAGTGCAGCCGGACGGGCCATTATCGACGTGAATGGGAGATATTTCAACGTAGCGGCAAGATGCGCTCGCCCACACAAAAATGACTTTTTTATTGGGCTAAGATGTTTTTTCCGCGTCTCGTGCGTCTATGATGGAGACAGATGTGCTGGGAAGCGAAAGCGCGCGGCGAGGCGGTTCGGCATGATTCGTGCGGGAGGCGGTGGGGCGGCGCAGTCGTCGAATCACCGTGAATCCGGCCTTGTCGTATGCTATAAAAGATCGACGTGCGGCGCGCGAAGCCGGGAGTGGTCGCATGAGGACGCTGCGTTTCTTGCAATTCTTTTTCAGGCGAATTTTTATGTCCTTCCCGAAAAAGCGTAGACGCGCGAAGGTGGACGGCGATGAGTCGTTCCTCGCGGTACTACGACATTTCAAGCCGTTCGGCCAGCTCGACACCAAGATTGCGCGCGCTCGCGCGCAAGACGAGCCAGTCCTTTATGCGCACGCACTGCCTGGGCTCGACGTCCTCCTGTGCAGTGTGCGTGGGGCGCAGCCGCCCTATCCCGCACCCGCCGAGTTGCGGCGCCGCTGTATCGAATCCATTACCAATGCACTGGAGCAGCCGCTCGACGGGCTCGAGAACGGCGGTTACTGGTACGAGGCGGATGGCTTTGGCTTCCTGGTGTTTGCCAGCCGGGCTCGCGGCAAGATCCTCACGGAATTCGGTGCGACCCGCATTGGCGGCACCCGTCGCGGGGTTCGTCGTCAGGACGCGGCTGGAGATGCGGCTCCGCGATCCCTGCGGTAAGTAAGCCCTAAGCCCGAGCCCCCCACGCAACCGATATTCATGCTCGCAACGCCAGCGCCGGTTCGCAGAGTCGGGCAGGCGGCGTTGCTTTATTCCGTTGCCGCAGTGCCTTCCCTCATTTCACTCGACTTCTGACGCGCGCTCCACCTGCGCGCGCGTGCCGGACTCACGTGCTCATTTCGCCGCGATGTCATCAATATGGCCGCGCGCCTGCGGCACGCTGATCAGCCACAGGAAAATGAATGAAAGGCCGCCGCCGAAACTCCAGCTGAACCAGTCTGCAGGCAGATCGAAAGGCATCAGCTTCCCTTGTATGCAGCCGCACTGGCCGGCGACATCACGGCTGGCTTCTTGTCCGCCGCAGCGGGCGTAGCGGGCGCGGAAGCCCCGCCCGAAGACTTGTTGACCGGCGCACCGTCCAGCGAAATGGAGGCCTTGGGCCGCTGCTTCACGCCCGGCGGCGGCGCCGTCGGCGCCTGCCGGACCTGTGCGAGCAACTGGTTGCACGGCAGCGGCTTGTTGTTGCTCGGCGCGAGCAACGGAATCAGCGCCGCAAACGGATTGATCAGCCCGAGGCCGACCGCCGCGCCGCCGCGCAACGCCAGCGCGGCCGCGTCTACCCCTACGTGCGGATCCTTGAAAGTGCCTTTCACATAGAGCGGCGAGCGCAGCGAGAACACCCGGAAACCCTTGGTATGCGGATGCACCCCCAGGTCCATCGACTCGTCGCGCATATTCACATTGCCCTCGATATTGATCACCGCGTCGTCCGTGTCGAGCGCGAAGACACGCGAATCGAGCACGCCGTTGGTCGCGACGAAATCGGCGGCCGCGCAGTTGATCTTCACGTCGCGATTGCCGAACAGCTTTTCATACACGACGTTCGCCACATTCAAGCCGGCCGCTTCCATCAACAGGCGGCTAACCGTGCCGTCGGTCACCAGCGCCTTGACCTCGCCGTTCGAGGTGGCCGCCAGCGCCGCCGGCGAATTGCCCGTCGCGGTCAGCGCGGCGTCGCCGTTGATTTCGCCGAGCGCGTTCTGCATGGTCTTGAAGTTCGGGAACAACTGCTTGAGCTTCAGATGCCGCGCCGACGTCGCGAAACGCCCCTTGAGCGGCGTTCCGCTACCGTCCAGATGAATGTCCGAAGCCAGCGTGCCGCCGGCCACGCCGAACTTCAACGGCTCCAGCGAGAGCACGCCGTCGGTCATCACGATATGCGTGTACAGATCCGTAATCGGCAGATTCACGTCTTTCACGATGCGCCGGCCGGTGAATTTCACGTCGGCGTCGATCGCCTTCCAGCGGTCGGTGCGGAACTCCTCAACCGGCAGCGCCTTGTTGGACGGTTGCGCCGTCGCATCGCCACGCTTGGCCTTGCTGGCGTTCGAATCCGCGCCGATCACCGGCGCCAGATCCGAGAACTGCAGCAGATGCGAGATCAGTTCGCCCTGCAGCAGCGGACGCGGTTCACGCGCGGTATATGTCAACGAGCCGTTGAGATCGCTGCCGCCAACCCGGCCAGTAAAATTTTCATACTTGAAGACGTTGCCGCTGGACTTGAACTGGCCGACGAGGCGGCCTTCGGTCGCATAAGGCGGCGTGTCGGGCAAGGTCACGCCCGTGAGCGAATAAAGACGCGCCATACTGTTGCCCTGCAGCCAGAGGCGCAGATCGACCGCTGCAAGATGCGCCGGATCGGTGATCGTACCGACGAGGCCGATATGCAGATCGCCCGCCTTGACATCGGCCTGCACCGGGAACGGCCGGTTGGTGTCCTGCAACGCCAGCACGCCGCCCACCTTGCCGCTGCCCGACACCGGTGTCTTGTTGTAAGTCCCTTTGACGGTCCAGCCGATGGCGTACGGCGGAATCTCCCTTTTCGCTGCCGCCTGAGCTTGCGCGCCGCTCGCACCCGAAGCAGATGCGGGCGCCGATGCAGTAGCCGACGCCACCACTGCGCCGCTCGCGCCTGCGCTGACCGCGGCGCTGGCGCCTTTCGAACCGCCCGCGACCAGCGTACCTGACGCGCCCGTGGCCGCCGTCGTGCCCGACGCGGTAATGTCCGTGGCCGATGCGCCTGAAGCCGCCGCCGCGGATGCCGCCGCAGCCTCCGAAGCCGCCTGCGCATTCGCCTGCGCGGTCAGCTTGTTCGCGCCCGCCTTGCCGATCGCTTCGGCCGACGCGCTGCGCGACGCCGCTTCCTGCTGCTTCATCGCTTCACCGATCGGAATCGGCTGGCCGAGCGTATCGACCACCATCTGCAAGTCGACCTTCTTCTGCTGATCGGACAGCGCGATGTTGCCCTTGGCGAACGCGATATCGTGCAGATCGAGCTTCCATTCGGAAGGCCCGCTCGACGACGCCAGCTTGAAGGTCCAGTTGTTGCGCCCGTCGAGCAGGCGCTCCAGATCGACCGAGGGATTCACGAGGTTAATGGCCGGGATCACGATATCGTGCGTGAGCAGCGGCAGCACCTTGACCTGGAAGTCGATCTCGTCGAGCGTGGCGAATTGCGGCTGTTTGGTCCAGTCCGGATTGCCCACGGTGATATTGGCCGCCGAGAAACGCGGCCAGGGCACCCAACCGCGCCAGCCGGTCTCGCCCACCGGGTGCCGCCAGCCCACTTTCAGATCGCCGTTGATCGCGAACGGCCTGCCGATCGCCTGCGTAACCTTGTCGTTGATATAAGGTCTTGCCCGGTTCCAGTCGAAGGTCAGGATGAAAATGGTCAACGCCACAATCAGAATGACGATGATCGCCACCAGCCATGCGACGATTTTCCCGATGCGCCTTCCAGTTGTGCTCGACACTGCCATTGAGAGGCTCCGCGGTTTGTTCTAGATTGAGGACCGATCAGCATGTTGCGTGCCCGCTTCTTGGTCGGGAAGCGTCATGTCGTCGCCGCTTTATCATGCTGCATGGCCACTCGCGCATACGTTGCCGACGCGGCCGCGAACGGATCGTCGCCACGTCACGGCAACCTTCGACCCTACATTCCCCATTACGATTCCACTCATGACCGACGTTCCCTTCGTCCTCGCCGACGGCATCGCGCGACGCGACGCCGTACGCGGACAGGCGCTGCTGCAGCCGACTACCTTCGCGTTGCACGCGGGCAACCGCGTCGCAATCACTGGGCCGTCCGGCTCGGGCAAGAGCGTGTTCCTGCGCGCCCTCGCCCTGCTCGATCCGCTCGATGCGGGGCGCATCACGTGGCATGGCGCGGCGGTGCAGCGCGCCGCCATTCCGCGCTACCGGCGCAATGTCGCGTATATCCGGCAGCGGCCCGCGTTGCTCGACGGCAGCGTGGAAGACAATCTGCGTTACCCGTTCGAGTTGCGCACGTACCGCGACGTGCGCTTCGATCGCGCGCGAGCGGCGAGCCTCGCGGCGCAGGCCGGCCGTGGCGACGACTTTCTCGACAAAAGCGCCAGCGAGCTGTCCGGTGGCGAAGCGCAGATCACCGCGCTGATTCGCGTGCTGCAACTTGCGCCCGAGGTTCTGCTGCTCGACGAACCTACCGCCTCGCTCGACCCGGAGTCATCGCGTGCGATCGAAGGTCTGGTGCATGCGTGGTTCGACGACGCGCCCGGTCGTCATGCGTCGATATGGGTGTCGCACGATCCGGCACAAGCCACGCGCATGAGCGAGCGGCACCTCATCATGCGCGCGGGCGTCCTCGACGAAACAGCGCGACACGAGGCGGCGCCCGTGCATCACGATCATCCGGAGCCGGGACAATGACATTGCAAAACCTGAGTCTGTGGGACGTCGCGATCGCAGCGCTGCTGATTGTCGTGAACGGTGCCGTGTCGGTGGCGCTCAGGCTCGATCTCGAACGCAAGCTGGCGTGGGCCGCCGTGCGCACCGTCGTGCAGTTGCTGGCGATCGGCTATGTGCTCGGCTGGGTGTTCCGTTACGACCGGTGGTACGTGGTGCTCCCGCTGATGATCGTCATGACGCTGATCGCCGGTTTCGCAGGCGCGCAGCGCGGCAGCCGCACGTATCGCGGCCAACGCGCAGACAGCGTGCTGTCGATCTGGGTCAGTTCGTGGCTGGTGGGCGCGCTCGGGCTGTTCGTCGTGATCCGCATTCACCCGTGGTACGAGCCGCAATATGCGATTCCGATTCTCGGCATGATCCTCGGCAATACGCTGACGGGCGTGTCGCTCGGCATCGAACGGATGACCGAGGAGTTGACCGCGCGGCGCGACCGCGTCGATATGGCGCTCGCGCTCGGCGCGACGCGCTGGGAAGCGGCGCAGGCGCCGGCGCGGCAAGCGGTACGCGCGGGTATGATGCCGACGCTCAATCAGATGGCCGTGGTCGGCGTGGTGAGCCTGCCCGGCATGATGACCGGCCAGGTGCTGGCCGGCCAGTCGCCATTGCAGGCCGTGCGCTATCAGATCGTGATCATGTTCCTGATCGCCGCGTCGTCGGCGCTGGGGACGGTGGGCGCGGTGCTGCTCACGTACCGGCGGCTCTTTTCGGCGGAGCACCGGTTTCTGGCGGCGCGGCTGGTGGAACGGGCCGGCGCGAGGCGTTGAGTCGCGCCCCGTGCCGTCTTGCGCGTCTTGCACGCGCCCGGCTCAACGCTTCGCGCTGATCGCGACTTCCGTGCCGTCGTTGAGCGTGAGCGTTTTCGTGCTGCCGTTGACCGGCATCGTGAAGCGCAGAATCTGACTAACGCTCACGTCGTTCGGACACTTGATCGTTTTGCCGCCAGTCGTCACCGTCTTCACGCCCTTCGGCGTCTGCGCCTGGAAGCTCAGTTGCACGGTCGCCGTGCCGTCGGCCGCGACGACCGGCGCAAAACGGATCTGCGTTTGCCGAATCATCGCGCCGTTGGTGTCGGTCGGCAGTGAAGCGTAGTTGGGACACGCATCCGTCGCGGGAACCGGGCCGCCCGGCGGCACGGTCTTCCACGTGAAGTCGTCCGATTCGCCGGAGCGGATCGTGCGGGTTTCCTGCGAATTGCCGAACTGCTTCGACGTGACGCGCACCGTGTAGCGAATCGGACCGTCGAGAGCGGATTGGGACGTAACCGTGATCGGTGTGGCCGCGTGGGCAACCGGCACGAGCATGCCGGGCGCGAATGCGCAGGCGAGAGAAGCGACAACTGAAACGGCGGAAAGTCGGAAGCTCATACTGTCACCTCGTTGTTGTGCCGCTGCGCGCTCGCGTCAGCACGACTGCCCACGCACCGCGTGACTGGATGAAGGCGTTAGATGCCTGGCCAGCCGGGCTGCGAGACACGCAACTGTTTTAGCATGATGCCCCACCAGTCTAACGCCAAGCGAAGCCGCGCGCGCTGCCTGCGGATCGGGTGTTAACCCGCTTGCGGCAACGCGTTTTCTGCGCGTGTGGCGGGCTGGCGCGCGCTCGCGTGCGCGCCGGCCGCCCTGCTACAAATCGACACGCCCCAGTGCCGGATCGCGCTGCTCGATGCGCATCAAATGAAAATGGCCGGCGCGCATTGCTGCGACGCCGGCCATGCCGGTTCAGACTGACTGCTTCAGGCGCAGTGCGGTTAGGCCTGGAAGCCCGTCAGCACCAGCTTGCCGATTGCCCGTCCTTCTTCGAGCAGTTGATGCGCGCGGCGCAGATTCGCGGCGTTGATGGTGCCGAGATCCTGGCCGACGGTGGTGCGCAACGTGCCCGCGTCGACGAGACGCGCCACTTCGGTCAGCAGCTTGTGCTGCTCGATCATGTCGGGTGTGCCGAACATGGAACGCGTGAACATGAATTCCCAGTGGAACGCGGCGCTCTTTGCCTTCAACAGTTCGACCGGCACCGGCTTGCTGTTTTCCACGATCGTGCAGATGCCGCCTTGCGGCTTGATGACTTCGGCTGCCGCCGGGAAGTTCTTGTCGGTGTCGTTGAACATCAGCACGTAATCGACCTCGTCGATCCCGAGCTTTTTCAATTGCGCGGGCATGTCGCCGAAATGATCGACGATGTGATCCGCGCCCAGATCCGTGGCCCACTTCGCCGATGCGGGCCGCGATGCGGTTGCGATCACCTTCAGCTTCGCAAGCTGCTTCGCCAGTTGAATACCGATCGAGCCGACCCCGCCCGCTCCACCGATGATCAGCACCGTGCGGCCTTCGTCCGCGCCTTGCGGCGACACGCCGAGACGGTCGAACAACGCTTCCCAGGCGGTGATCGCGGTCAGCGGCAGCGCGGCCGCGTGGGTGAAGTCGAGCGACGCCGGCTTGCGCCCGACGATCCGCTCGTCCACCAGGTGGAACTCGCTGTTGGCGCCGGGCCGCGTGATGCTGCCCGCGTAGAACACCGGATCGCCGACCTTGAACAGCGTCACGTCCGGCCCGACCGCGGCCACCGTGCCGGCGACATCCCAGCCGAGTATGCGCGGCGTTTTTTCAACCGCGTCTTTCGGGGCGCGCACTTTGGTGTCGACCGGATTGACCGAAATGGCCTCCACCTTGACCAGCAGATCACGACCGGTGGCTTCGGGTTTGGGGATATCCACATCGACCAAGGCTTCGGCTTGATCGATCGGCAAATAACGATAGAGACCGACGGCTTTCATACATGCTCCTGTTCGTTCACATGCGGTGGGAGGATCGAGATGCTTTGCGATCCCAGTGGCGTCATCGTAAGACGGTTCTTATTCTTATAAAACCGCGATAATGACTGAAACATCTTTTTGAATTTCAGAAGAATGAATCTTCCTGCGCCATCCACACGTGTTTCGTCCGGCGAGCGGGAGCGGCTCGATCTGCTCGACGTCGCCCTGTTCGTGCGAGCCGCCCTGCTTGCCAATGTATCGGCCGCCGGGCGCGAATTCGGCCTGTCGGCGGCGGTGGCCAGTTCGCGCATCGCGCAGCTGGAAAAGCTGCTCGGCGCGCGCCTGTTGCACCGAACCACCCGCCGCATCAGCCTCACGCAGGACGGTGAAGTCTTCATGACGCGAGCCGAAGCCCTGCTCGACGCGGCCGCCGCCGCGCGCGCCTCGGTCGGCCGGGCGCAGGCCGAGCCGCAGGGCCGCTTGCGTGTCTCGCTGCCCTCGTCGTTCGGGCGGCAACACGTCTCGCCTGTGATCAGCGAATTTCTGCGCCGCTACCCCGGCGTGAGCGTCGATCTGCGCCTGACCGATCAGGTGATCGATCTCGTCGATGCGGGTATCGACGTGGCGATCCGTATCGGCATGCTGAAGGATTCGTCGCTGGTGGCGCGGCGCCTCGCGGTGAACCGGCGGGTGCTGTGCGCGGCGCCCGCTTATCTTGCCGGGCGCGGCACGCCGCATCATCCTTCGGATCTCGCGCAGCACGAGTGCATGATTCTGTCGGACCAGCGCGATTGGGCTTTCGTGACACCCGCCGGGCCGATCGAGGTGCGCGTGAGCGGACGCCTCGTCACGGACAACGGCGAAGTGATCCGCGACGCCCTGCTGGCCGGTTTCGGTATCGCGCTCAAATCGACGTGGGACGTCGCGCCGTTTCTGCGCAGCGGCGAACTGGTCAGCGTGCTGGACAGCTATCCGCTCGCCGAACGCGTGGCGATCTGGGCGGTGTATCCGAGCCGTTCGTTCGTGCCGCCGAAAACGCTCGCCTTGATCGAATTCCTCACCGCCCATTTCGGCGACCCACCGTACTGGGACAGCGAGCCGGGTTGAAGCAGATGCGCCGGCAGCGGGCCGGGCTCAGCCGGCGAACCGGGTGACCCGGGCTCACATGGCGCGCCCGCGCCGCCGCGCCGTTAGTGCTTGCCGCGCCCGCTGCCGGGTGTTTTGCCGCCGGACGCTTTGCCGTCGGAATTGACGTCGGTATGGGCATCGTTCTGCGTCTTTTGCTGATACTCATCTCCGCCGCGCCGGTCCGTATCTTTCAGCCCGCGTTCGAGATCGCGATGCGCCTGCTTGCCGACATGGCGCGGGCCGTCCTCGTGTTGCGATTCCGGGTTCTGGTCGGTTTCATGCGGCAGCGGCGCGGCGGCCTCCTGCATCGATCGAGGTTGCTTCCTGGCGTGCGGATCGGCCTGCTTGTCGCCGTCCGATGATTGCGGTGAGGTCTTCATGATGTGCTCCTTTTCGCTTTGAATCAGGGTCGCTGAAGCGCGCTTACTGCGCGTCATCCAGGCGTTTTTTCATGGCAGCGGTAATGCGCTGGCGCGTTTTCGCGTAGTCCGCCCACGGATCGCTTTTCAGCTCGGCGAGGCGTTCGTGCAGATTCTCGATGGTCCACTGATCGCCGCCCGTCGTTGCGGCGACTTCGTCCCAAGCCAGCGGCACCGATACGCCCAAGCCCGGCCGCGCACGAGCGGAGAATGCGGCGACCGTGCTCGACCCGCGGTTGTTGCGCAGGTAGTCGACGAAGATTTTCTGCTTGCGATTCTGCGCGCCCATCTTCGCGCTGAAATACTTGGGCAGCGTCGCCGCCATGTGCTGCGCGACGGCCTGAGAAAAGTCCTTCACTTCGTCCCAGCCAGCCTGTTTCGCAAGCGGCACGACCACGTGAAATCCCTTTCCGCCGCTCGTCTTGCAGAACGACGCGAGGCCGAGTGCTTCGAGCAGCGAACGTGTCAATTGCGCGGCCTCGATCATGCGCTCCCAACCCAGCGACGCGTCGGGGTCGAGGTCGAACACCATGCGGTCCGGCTTTTCGATGTTCGACACCACGGCATTCCACGTGTGAAATTCGACCGTGCCCATTTGCGCGGCGCCGACGAGTGCCTTGAGCGTATCGACGGTAATCAGCGGCGGGTGCCCCGGATCGAGGCCCGGATGCTGCGTGACATTCGGAATCGACAGCTTCTGGCTGTGCTTCTGGAAAAACAGCTCGCCGCCGATGTCCTCCGGCGCGCGCACCAGCGACACCGGCCGGTCCTGCAAGTGCGGCAGCATCCAGTCGGCCACCGATTCGTAGTACCGCACGAGGTCGAGCTTGCGCGTGCCGCTGCTCCTGTCGATGACGCGGTCGGGATGGGAGATGCGGACGCCGGCGACTTCGCCGGGGGCCGTCGCCGCCTTCGCGGAAGTTTTGCGCGCAGCACGTTTCGTGGGCGCGTCGTCAGACACAGAATCGGTTTGCTGTTGCACGTCGGCTCCCTGTCGAGGTGTTTCCTTGACGATCTGGCGCGCCGGCTTGTCGTTGCGCAGACTCACGAACGACGCCTGACGCACGATGCCGTCGCTCGTCCATTCCGCGAAATTGCATTCGGCGACCAGCACCGGTTCGACCCAATGCACCGGCGTGCGGCTGCGTTCGCGCGGCGCGGCGGCGAACGGCATGTGCCGGGTCTCGTGCGCATCGAGTTCTTTCTTCACCGAGCGCAGCAGCGCCGCGTCGAAACCGGTGCCCACGCGCCCTGCATACTGCAATTTGCGATTGCCGTCGTAGACACCGAGCAGCAGCGCACCGAACGCCGCGCGGCTGCCGGACGGTTCGGAGTAGCCGCCTATCACGAACTCCTGGCGTCGTCGGCACTTCAGTTTGATCCACGCCGACGAACGTCCCGACATATAGCCACTGTCGCGCCGCTTGCCGATGATGCCTTCCAGCGCCATGTCGCACGCGCTCCGGAGCAGTTCATCCGCGCTGAAATCGAAATTGTCGGAGAAGCGCAACACGCTGTCGTCGGCGTCTTCGAGCAACGCGCGCAGAATCGCGCGACGTTGTTCGAGCGGCACGCCGCGCAGGTCGTAGCCGTTCAGAAACGGTATGTCGAAGAGGTAAATCACAATGTCTTGCAGACGATTCGAATCAAACGCGTTTTGCAGCGCCTGAAAATTCGGCACGCCGTTCTGGTCCAGCACGACGGCTTCGCCGTCGAGCCATGCGCTTTCGATGTCGAGTCGTTCGAACGCCTTGACCTGTTTGCTGAACTTCGCGGTCCAGTCGTTGCCGGCGCGGGTGAGCACCTTGACGGCGCTTCCCTTAGTCGCCCTATCGATTCGGACCAGCACACGATAGCCGTCGAACTTGATTTCGTACGACCATTCATCGCCGGGAGGTGCGCTGTCGACGAGCGTCGCCAGTTGGGGCTTGAAGGTCGCGGGCAAGCGTGCCGGCACCGCGCCCTCGATCGAAGGCGAAGCGGCGAGTTCGCGCAGCGATTGCGCGCTGCGCGTGGCCACGATGTCGGGTCGCTTCGGGTCCGCGCGGCTAGATGAAGCCGGCTTCGTGCCGTTCTTGCCGGTTCGTTTCGCGATCGACGCCGAGTCCGGGTCCGCAGTGGCTTTCGCGGCCGCGGCCGCTTTGCTCGCAGTTTTTGCTGTGCTCTTCGCGGCCGCCGTCTTCGCTGTTTTTGCGCCTTTGCCCGCCGCGGCGCTATCGGCGAGCACGCTACCCGGACGCTTCTTCAGAATGTCATACTCGCTTTCATTGCGCGCTTCATCGTCGCGTTCCTTGATGAGCAGCCACTGTTCCTTGTCGCCGCTGCCGCGCATATGGCTGCGCACCAGCGTCCAGCCGCCGTGCAGTTTCTCGCCGTGCAACTGGAACTTGAGCTTGCCGGCCGCGTAAGCGCGCGCTGCCTCGGCCGCGCCGCCGAGCGGCTCCCATGTGCCGCGATCCCACACGATCACACTGCCCGCGCCGTAATTGCCCGGCGGAATTTCGCCTTCGAACGAACCGTATTCGACCGGATGGTCTTCGACATGCACCGCCAGCCGTTTCACCGACGGATCGAGGCTCGGCCCTTTCGGCACCGCCCACGACAGGAGCGTGCCGTTCAGTTCGAGCCGGAAGTCGTAGTGCAAACGACGCGCGTCGTGCTCCTGAATCACGTACGACAGCGCCTCGGCGGACGCCTGCGCGGCCGTCTTCCGGCCGCCCTGCTTGCGGCTCGTGCGCGTGCCCGCCGGCTCCGGCGTGTCGTCGAAGCGACGTTTGCGGTTGTAGGTATCGAGTCTGTCGTTCATGGCGATGGCGTCGTCGCAAGCGGCTCAGGCGCGGGGCCGACGGTCAGGCAGCCGCGCGGCGCTTGCGGGCCGCCGGCGTTGAGGCAGCCTTCGCACTTGCGCGGCCGCCCGCGCTGCTGCGGCCATGCGTCGTCGCACTCGCGGCGGTGCTCGCGGCGCGCGTCGCGCGTGGCTTCTTGCGGGCCGGCACCGCGGTGTCGGTGTCGGCGTCGTCTTCGTCGTCAGCGGTGCGCTTGCGGCTGCCCGCCGCCGGCTTGCCCTTGCCGCGTCCGAGGCTGCGTTTGAGCAGATCGGACAGATCAAGAATGTCGGCGGATTGACGCGACTCATGCGGCGCTTCGACTTCAGTGATCTCCTCGGTCTTGCCCGCGCGAATCTTGCGGTCGACCAGCGCCATGATGTCGTCGCGGAAAGTGTCGTGATACTGCGACGGATCCCACTTGTCGCTCATGTCGTCGATCAGCTTCTTCGCCATGTCGAGTTCGCGCGCGGACACGCCCGCGGCTTTCATGCCCTCGGGCGGCAGCTTGAATTCGTCGAAGTCGCGCACTTCCGCGGCCCAGCGCAGCGTGTTCAACGCCAGCACCGGACCGACCGGAATCAACGCCGCGAGATGCTGCTTGTTGTGCAGCACGACACTCGCCACGCCGATCTTGCCCGACGCCTTCATGGCTTCGCGCAGCAGCGCGTAGACCTTTTCGCCCTTGCGGTCGGGCGTGAGGAAATACGGCGTGTCGAGATAGAGGAACGAAATGTCCAGCGCGTCGACGAACGCGAGGATATCGACCGTTTGCGTCGACTCGGGATTCGCCGCGCGGATCTCGTCGTCCGAGAGCACGACGTACTTGTCCTTTTCGTACTCGAAGCCGCGCACGATGTTATCGCGCGTCACGTCCTTGCCGGTACGCTTGTTGATCTGCTTGTAGCCGACCGGATCGATTGTGCGCTTGTCCAGCAGATTGAAGCCGACCTTCTCCGATTGCGTCGCCGGATATAACTGCACCGGCACGTGAACGAGGCCGAAGCTGATTGCGCCCTTCCAGATCATGTGTGCCATCGTGCGCTCCCCTGGGCCTAGAACCCGAAGCGAAGCAGCAAGCGTGCCACGGTCTTTCGGCCACAGCGGGCGCGTGCTGCGTCAGGACGGCCTCGTCCACGGGCTGTAAGTCTTGCGTCAGGCCGGCAAAAGCTACGCCGTTCGGCGTCCTGCCGGCTCGAGTTCGACCGGCACCGCAGCAAAGCCTCGAAACCGCACCCGCCCGCCGCGCGTCGGCTCGGCGTTCACGCGATACGCCGGAAACCGCTGAACGAAGCGGCCAATCGCAATGCGCGCCTCGAGCCGCGCGAGCGACAAGCCGGCGCACTGGTGAATGCCGAAGCCGAATGCAAGATGCCGGTTCGGATCACGGCGGATATCGAAGCGATCGGGATCCGCGAACTGTTCCGGGTCGCGATTGGCCGCGCCGATGCATAGCGTGACCGGCGTGCCGCGCGCGACCGCCACGCCGCCGATCTCGGTATCGACAGTTGCCATGCGGTTGCCGAGCTGGTTCGAACTCTCGAAACGCAGGCATTCTTCCACCGCCGATTCGATCAGCGACGGCTCGTGCAGCAACGCCGCGCGCTGTTCCGGCCATTGCGTCAGCGTGACGAGTCCGTTGCCGATCAGATTCGTGGTCGTCTCATGTCCGGCATTCAGAATGAAGATGCAGTTCTGCAGCAACTCCGCTTCCGACAATTGCTCGCCGCCCTCTTCGCCCTGAATCAAACGCGTCAGGACATCGTGCTGCGGATCGCCCGGCTCGCTGCGGCGCCGCGCAACCAGATCGCGCAGATAGTCGACGAATTCGCTCACCGCGCGATTGCCCCGTTCGAGCTGCGCCTCGGTAAGCGAAGGCTCGAGCGCGCCGAGTATCGCAAGCGACCAGTCACGCAACGGCGCGCGCTCCGTGTGTGGCACATCCAGCAGATTGCCGATGACCTCGACCGGAATCGCCGACGCGAACTCGTCGATCAGGTCGATGCGGCCGCGTGCGGCGGCGGTATCGAGCAAGCCGTCGACGAGGCGTACCAGTCCCGGCTCCATCGCCGCGATGGCGCGCGCCGTCAGCGCGCCGGCGATCAGCTTGCGCACGCGCGTATGACGTGGCGGGTCGTTGAAGACGAGACTCGTTGTGTGATGCGCGTAGAGCGGCGAGTCGCCATATTTCGGCTTGAATTCGACCGTCTTGTCGGAGCTGAAGGTTTTCGGATCGCGATAGACCGCCTGCACGTCGCGAAACCGCGTCAGAAACAGCGAGCCGTCAGGCATGCGCTTGACCGGCTCGTGCGCGCGCAACGCGTGATAGACCGGATAGGGATCGGCATGGAAAGCGGGATTCAGGTCGCGCAGATCGAAGTTGCGCGCAAGAGTGGATGCTTCGCTGGCGGTCGCCGGGGTCATGCGGTGTCTCCGTAGTGGTGCGCCTCGTCAAGGATGCCGCCGCGTTCAGGTGCCGGACTTTGTGCGCCGCGAAGGCGTGCATGCGACCGTTGGTGTGCGCGGCGGCTGCGAGGCGTCGTTCGATGCGCCAGTATGAACCGCGCGCCGAAGGATTGCACGGCGCAATGCCGGATGCCGAATGCCGTGCGCAGCAGCGTTTGCCGCGGATCGCGGGAGGCGATGCAAAGCGGCGAACCGTTACAATAGCGGGATTTTCCGCGCGCACCGCGCGTCCGCCCTTTACCGTGTCACTGCGTCGTCGTCCATGAACCTCGTCATTCAAAGCCCCGCGCCCCTTTCCGCCGACCATCACAAAACGCTCGTCGCGCTGGCGCGCGGTTCGCACGCCAGCGTCATCGACGCCAACGCGATTCGGATTGCCGATGCAAGCGTCGCCCAGCGTGCCGACCTCGACGTCTATTGCGGCACCCATCAACTGGACTACGCGTTTGTCGAAGCCGGCCGCCAGCTGCGCGACTTCGGACTGGTCGCAATGGACATGGATTCGACGCTGATCACGATTGAATGCATCGACGAAATTGCCGACTTTTGCGGACTGAAAGCGGAAGTGTCGGCGATCACCGAGGCCGCGATGCGCGGCGAAATCAAGGACTTCAACGAAAGCCTCACGCGACGCGTGGCACTGCTCGAAGGCCTCGACGCAAGCGCGCTCGAACGTGTATACGAAGAGCGGCTGCAACTCTCGCCGGGCGCCGAGCAGATGCTGGCCGGCGCGAAAGCGGCCGGATTGAAAACGCTGCTGGTGTCTGGCGGATTCACGTTCTTCACCGAAAAGCTGAGGGCGCGTCTCGGTCTGGATTTCACGCGCGCGAACACGCTTGAAATCGTGGATGGCAAACTGACCGGCAAAGTGATCGGCGAGATCGTCAACGCCGATGTCAAAGCACGCACGCTGCTCGAAACATGTGCGCAATTGGGCATTGAACCGCGCCGCGCAATCGCAATGGGCGATGGCTCGAACGATCTGAAGATGATGGCCGAAGCCGGTCTCTCCGTTGCGTTCCGCGCGAAGCCGGTGGTGCGCGAAGCGGCCAGCGTGGCGTTCAACCATGTCGGGCTGGACGGGTTGCTGCGGCTGTTCTGATGCCGGTTTGATGCCGACTCTAATGCCGGTTTGATGCGCGGGCCGATGCGCTGATGGCCAGCGCTGGCAACGGCTCTATTTTTTCAGAATGTCCGTGGTGAACACCACCATCATGCTAATCGCATCAAGGCTTGTGATGATCGCAGTCCACATCAAAAAGCGCGGATAGATTTTTTCTGACACTAGCCACAACGAGAATTTTTTCATGATTGCCTCCTTGAGTGATCTGGTCCGCCGCAGTACTCCCGCCCTTGCCCTCCCGGAATGGGAATTGACCAGCCCCGACATCACGATATCCTGACAGACACCGTCGATAACAAAAAAAGCCCATTGGGAACGTGTCCCAATGGGCTTGCTCACCCTACGGAAAAACGTCGCCCGGACTTTTCAGCCCAGCGCCGCCAGCGACTGCTCCATGTCCGCACGCAAATCCGCCTCGGTTTCGAGACCGATATAGAACCGCACCAAAGTGCCGCGATGCGGCCACTGCCCCGCCGTGCGCATCGACGCGACGTCGTACGGCATTGCGAGGCTGTGCGCGCCGCCCCAGCTCCAGCCGAGCGAGAACAGTTCGAGCGACTCGCAGAACGTGTCGATTTGCGCCGGGCTGTAACGGCCGTCGAACACCACGGAAAAGAGCCCGCCAGCACCCGTGAAGTCGCGCTCGAAAAATTCATGGCCCGGACAATCCGGCAGCGCCGGGTGCAACACCGCGGCAATTTCCGGCCGCGTCTTCAACCACCTGGCCAATCCGAGCGCCGCGCGGTCATGCTGCTCGAAGCGCAGTTGCATGGTCGGCAGGCTGCGCAGAATCAGCGAGCAGTCGTCCGACGAGACTCCGATGCCCATGCGCATGCGCGCCGCCTTCAGCTTCAGATGCAGTTCGCGATCGACGGTGACGGTCGCGCCCATCAGCACGTCGCCGCCGCCCGACTGATACTTGGTCAACGCCTGCACCGAGATATCGACGCCATGATCGAACGGGCGGAAACCGAGCCCCGCGGACCACGTATTGTCGATTGCCGTGACGACGTTGTGCGCGCGCGCGACCGCGGTGATGGCGGGCACGTCGGCCACTTCCATCGTCACCGAGCCGGGTGCTTCGAGCCAGATGAGACGCGTATTCGGCCGGATCAGATCGGCGATGCCCGCGCCGATCATCGGATCGTAATAGCGCACGGTGAGGCCGAAGTCGCGCGCGAGCCAATCGCCGTGATCACGGTTAGGCGAATAGACGTTATCGGGAATCAGCACGTCGTCGCCCGCCTTGACGAGGCCGAAATACACGTTCGAAATCGACGACAACCCCGACGGCTGCAACAACGCGTGATTGCCGCCTTCGATGGTGGCGAGACGCTGCGCCAGCGCGAGGGAAGTCGGCGTGGCATGCAGGCCGTAGCGCCATTGCGCGTCGTTTTTCCAGTCGAGCGCGCGCATGGTCGCGAGATCGGGGAACACGACCGTCGAAGCGCGCGTGACCGGCATCGAGAACGACTCGAAGCCCGGCGTGAGCTGGTCCTCGGCACGCACGATACGGGTTTGCAGATCGCGTTTGAGTTTGGATTGGGTCATGGTGAGTGTCGGTGAAAAGCGGACGAAAACGGAGGGCACGCGACTTCAAGGCGCGCGCCGCACACGCAAGAGTAGCCGAGCCGGTCGGATTTCGCTCATGAGACGGCGCGAGCCGCGCGGACCCGCGCGGCTACGGGCTCATTCGCCGGTTTGCAGATTGCTGACGCCGCCCACGGCGTGGCCGCCGGAAGCCGGAACGGTGGCGGCCCCTGCGGAGGGCTGGGCCGCAGCCTTGCTCGCCGTGCTCGCCGGCGCGCCGGGCGGCGGCACCGCCTGCCCTGCCGCCAGCGGCTTCAGGTCGAACGGCTGCGGGTCGGAATCGTCGACGTTCATGCGGTCGCCCGCCACCGAGCCGTCCGCTGCGAACTTGCCGACCCAGTTGCCGGTGATATGGGTGCCGTCGTTCGATTCCTCGACTTCGAGCGTATCGCCGTCGCGGTCGCCCGCGATCAGAATCACTTCGCCGGTGTCCGTGTACTGATACTCGCCGTGCACGCCGGCCGGGTCGTCGGATTTCGGACCGAGTTTCAGCACGATCTGGCGCGAGCCCAGCATGCCGGCGTAGCGCGGAAACTTCGCGAATTCGGGACTGGGCTTGAGCGGCAACTGGATCGGCGGGGGTGCCGCCAACTCCTTTACCGCGTCGCTTTCCGCCCAAGCCTGCGCGGGCATCACCACCGCCGCGCCCGCGCACAGCACTGCGGCAACGGTCGCTACTGCCCAACCGCGCCGAAGCCGCGCACCCATCATCGCTTTCAGTTCCCGCATCCGTTCCTTCCTCATTGCCCGATACTGACTCGATACTGACTGCTACGTGAGCGCTTCAGATCCGCTCGAAGATCGCCGCGATACCCTGGCCTCCGCCGATACACATCGTGACCAGCGCGTAGCGGCCGCCGACCCGCTGCAGCTCATACAGCGCCTTGACGGTGATGAGCGCACCGGTCGCGCCGATCGGGTGGCCGAGCGAAATGCCCGAGCCGTTCGGATTGACCCTGGCGGGATCGAAGCCCAGTTCCTTGCTGACCGCGCAGGCCTGCGCGGCGAACGCTTCGTTCGCCTCGATCACGTCGAGGTCGGCGATCGTCAGTCCGGCCCGTTCGAGCGCCTTGCGGGTGGCCGGCACCGGACCGATGCCCATGTACGCGGGATCGACGCCCGCATGCGCGTACGACACCAGCCGCGCCAGCGGCTTGATGCCGCGCTGCTCGGCAATGCCGCGCTCCATCAGCACGACGGCCGCGGCGGCGTCGTTGATGCCCGAGGCGTTGCCGGCCGTTACCGTGCCGTTTTCTTTCGCGAACACGGGCTTCAGCTTGGAGAAATCTTCAGCCGACGCGCTCATGCGCGCATGCTCGTCCGTGTCGAACACGATGTCGCCTTTCTTCGACGGGATCGTGATCGGCAGGATCTGTTCCTTGAAGTACCCGCACGTGATCGCGTTGGCCGCGCGGCGATGCGATTCGAGCGCGAGTGCGTCCTGCACTTCACGCGAGATGTCGTACTTGCGCGCGACGTTCTCCGCAGTCACGCCCATGTGGGTCGACTGGAACGGATCGTTCAGCGCGCCGACCATCATATCGACGAGGCGCGCGTCGCCCATGCGCTGACCGAAGCGCGCGGCGGGCATGGAGTAAGGCGCGCGGCTCATGTTTTCCGCACCGCCGCCGATGGCGATGTCGGCGTCGCCAAGCAGCACGCTTTGCGCGGCCGAGACGATCGCCTGCAGGCCGGAGCCGCACAGGCGGTTGACGGTCAAGGCCGGCACGTGTTGCGCGACGCCGCCGTTGATCGCGGCGACTCGCGCCAGATACATGTCTTTCGGTTCCGTATGCACGACGTTGCCGAACACCACGTGACCGACTTCGTCGCCCGACACACTGGCGCGCGCCAGCGCTTCACGGACCACGCGTGCGCCGAGATCGGTCGGCGGAATATCTTTCAGACTACCGCCGAAAGTGCCGATTGCCGTGCGCACGCCGCTTACCACCACTACGTCCCGTTGCATCGCTCGCTCCTTGTTCCGTCTCTCAAGATGATTTTGCCGCCGGCGGGGCCGCGCGTTACCGCGCGTGTTCAGCCCGCCAGAAGTTGTTCGACCGTCTCGCGCGAAGGAATCGGCGCCACCGCGCCGTAACCTTGCGTGGACAGCGCCGCCGCGACGTTCGCATAACGTGCCGCCGCAAATGGATCGTCACCCGCGACGATACGCGCGATAAACGCGCCGCCGAAGCAGTCGCCCGCGCCGGTTGCATCGACCGCGTCGACGAGGTGGCCCGGCACGACGCGCCGCTCGCCGGGCGTGGCGATATACGAGCCTTGTTTGCCGAGCTTGAGCGCGACCACGCCCGGACCGCGCGACAGCAGGAAATCGACGATCTCGTCACGGCCGGTCAGACCCGTGAGTTCGGTGACGTCGTCCCAGCTCGGCAGGCAGATATCGGTCTGGCGAATCGCTTCGAGCATGACCGCGCGCGCCCGGGCGAGCGGCCACAGTTTCAGCCGAAGATTGGTGTCGAAGCTCACGCGCACGCCGTTGGCGCGAGCATGTGCGATCGCCTCCAGCGCCGCGTCGCAGGCGCTCAGGCTGATCGCGAGGCTGATGCCGGACAGGTGAATCACCCTGGCAGCGGCGATCGCCTCGAACGGCAGATCTTGTGGCGCATAGCGGCTTGCGGCCGAGCCGGCGCGCAGATAGTCGAACGCGTGACCATCGGGACCGTGGGACACGAAATAAACGCCGGTGGACGCATGCGGATCGACACGCACAAGCGACGTATCCACCTGTTCACGCTCCCACAGATCGACCAGCAAACGCCCGAAATGATCCGCGCCGACAGCGGATACGAAACCGGTGCGCGCGCCCTGGCGGGCGGCCGCGATGCAAAAATTCGACGTATCGCCGCCGAAGCCTTGCAGATAGTTCGGTTCGTCTTTGACCGACTGGTTGAATTCGATCATCGCCTCGCCGAGCGCGAGAATGTCGGGGTGCTGGACTTCCGGCGTTGCGGTCATGCTCGCCGCCATTGCTTAAACCTCGCCCCACAGGTCGTGACCGTCGGCGCCGGTGATCTTCACCGACACGAAATCGCCGACCTTGTAGCGTTTGGACGCCTTCACAGCCGGCGCGATATACACGACGCCGTCGATCTCCGGCGCGTCAGCCGCCGTGCGGCCGATGCCGCCGTCGGCGTTGATCTCGTCGACCAGCACCTTCAGCGTCTTGCCGACCTTCTTCGCGATACGCTTCGCCGACACTTCTTCGGCAACTTCCATGAAACGCGCGCGACGCTCTTCGCGCACTTCGTCGGGCAGTGCGCCGTCGAGTTCGTTCGCCGTCGCGCCTTCGACCGGCGAATAGGCGAAGCAGCCGACCCGGTCCAGTTCCGCCTCGCGGATGAAATCGAGCAGCGTCTGGAACTGCTCCTCGGTCTCACCGGGGAAGCCGGCGATAAACGTGCTGCGGATAGTCAGATCCGGGCACATCTCGCGCCACTTCTTCACGCGCTCCATCACTTTCTCGGCGTTGGCCGGGCGCTTCATGCGCTTCAATACTTCCGGATGCGCGTGCTGGAAAGGCACGTCGAGATACGGCAGCACGTGGCCCTTGAACGGACCTTCGGCCATCATCGGAATCACTTCGTCCACGCTCGGATACGGATACACGTAATGCAGACGCACCCATGCGCCATATTGCGCGGCGAGTTCGCCGAGCGCGCCGACCAGATCGGTCATGCGCGTCTTGATCGGCTTGCCGTTCCAGAAACCGGTGCGGTACTTGACGTCCACGCCGTACGCGCTGGTGTCCTGCGAAATCACCAGTAGTTCCTTCACGCCCGACTTGAACAGATTTTCCGCTTCGAGCATGACGTCGGCGACGGGACGCGACACCAGGTCGCCGCGCATGGACGGGATGATGCAGAACGTGCAGCGGTGATTACACCCTTCGGAAATCTTCAGATATGCGTAATGGCGCGGTGTGAGCTTCACGCCCGCTGCCGGCACGAGGTCGACGAACGGATCGTGCGGCTTCGGCAGATGGGTGTGCACGTGCTGCATGACTTCGCCGAGCGCGTGCGGGCCGGTCACGGCCAGTACCTTGGGATGCACTTCTTCGATCAGCCCCGAACCGCTCGCGCTCTTCTTGGCGCCGAGGCAGCCGGTCACGATCACTTTGCCATTTTCGTTGAGCGCTTCGCCGATCGCATCGAGGCTCTCCTGCACTGCTTCGTCGATGAAACCGCAGGTGTTGACGACCACGAGGTCCGCGCCGTCGTACGTGCCGGAAATCTCATAACCTTCGGCGCGCAACTGGGTGATGATCTGCTCGGAATCGACCAGGGCTTTCGGGCACCCGAGCGAGACAAAGCCGACTTTCGGCGCGGCAATCGGGGCAATCGGGGGAGTGGCAGACATGGGGAACCGCTTGAAGACGTTAAACCCTGAATTGTAGCGGTTCGCCAGGGCCGCCGCTCGTAAGTCTTTGAATTTTCGCCTTCAAGCGGCTGCGGCATGCGTCGGGGCGAGTCGGCCGGAAGGTGGGGATCGATGCGTCGCCATTAATTTATCGCCCTCCAAAGCACGTTCGATCACTGCGAGAATTTCATGCGAATCCTGCAGCCGACGGATCGCCGCATGCAACTCGGCCGCCTGCGGCCAGGTGCGCTGCAGGTAGCTGAGCCACTTTTTGACCCGTCCGTGTTCGTGACGGGACGCAACGCGAGCCTGCAACTTCCTCAGATAACCGGCAATGTGGCCCAGCACGTGCCGCCACTCCCCGTCGGACGGGGACCGGTCCATCAGGCCGCGTATCCTCAGGGCCAGAAACGGGTCCGATACGGCGCCCCGCCCGAGCATCACGTCAGCGCAGCCGCTGACAGCGCGGCAGCGCTCCCAGTCGGCCACCGTCCACACCTCGCCGTTTGCGACGACCGGTACGTCCACGGCGGAATCGATCCGCGCGATCCATTCCCAGTGAGCCGGCGGCCGGTAGCCGTGGTCCCGCGTTCTGGCATGCACGACGAGCGCGGCGGCGCCGCCTTCCGCGAGCGCGACCGCGCAATCGATCGCCAGCGACGTGTCGGACACGCCAAGGCGCATTTTCGCCGTCACGGCGATGCCGGCAGGCACGGCGGCCCGTACCGACGACACGATCCGGTTCAGTTGTTCAGGGTCGGCCAGCAGCATCGCCCCGCCGCCGTGCTGATTGACGACCTTGGCGGGACACCCGAAGTTCAGGTCGATCCCATGCGGCGACAGGCTGGCCGCGTGGGCGGCATTCAGCGCCATCCATTCGGGATCGCTTCCGAGCAGCTGGATCACCATCGGCGTGCCGCAGGGGGTGTGGCCGCCGTCGAGCACTTCAGGCGCTTCCCGCTCGTAGACACGGCCGGGAAGCAGAGAGCCCGTCACGCGGACGAACTCGGACACGCATCCGTCGAATCCGCCCATGCCGGTCAGCACGTCGCGCAATACGTAGTCGGCGAGGCCTTCCATCGGGGCGAGGAAAAGGCGGTTCATGCGGAAACGTGCGCCGAAAGGCGGCGATTTTGCTGAGGACAGGCGGGGTATCGGTGAAACATGAGAGCGGCGGTCGGAATGGGGAGAAGTTGGCGGCCAGAGCGCCCTCTCCGAGGAAAATGCCCCACACACGCGGCCCGCGATTGTACCGCGCCGGCATCGATCGTCGGCAATCGCGCCGCTCATGCTCGGCACGAGGGCTGCGCTACCGGCTCGTCAAAGGTCAAGGCTCCGGGGCGGCGCCTCAACGCCGGAACCCCAGCCCGCCTGATCACCCTAGCGCCGTTACTTCTTCTCCGGCTCCGGATTGCCCTGCGGATTGCCTTGCGGGTTATTAGCCGGCGCGTTACCGGCGCCGGCCACATTGACCGCGCCCCCTGGCGTAAACGGGAAGGTAGCGAACATCGACTTCGCCTGGTTCTGCATCTGCTCCTGCATCTGCACGAACATGTTTTTCGACTGCTCGATGTAGCTGGTCATCATGCCCTGCATCATGGGCGCCTGCATGTTCATGAACTGCGACCAGACCTCGGGATTCATGGCCTTGCCTTCGTACAGATTCTTCGACTGGTCGGCGAGCTTCGCCTGAATATCAATGAAGGCCTGGATGTTTTTTTCCAGATACGTGCCCATCATGCCCTGCATCGCATGACCATAGAAACGGATGATCTGCGACAGCATCGACGACGAGAACATGGGCAAGCCGCCGCTCTCCTCTTCGAGAATGATCTGCAACAGGATGGCGCGCGTCAGATCCTCGTTGCTCTTCGCATCGATGACCTTGAAATCCTCCTGATCCAGCACGAGCTGCTTGACGTCCGTCAGCGTGATGTACGTGCTTGTCTCGGTATCGTAAAGCCGACGATTCGGATATTTCTTGATCAGTCGTTCGGCTGTTTTCTTTGTAGTAGTGGTCATGTAACGCCTTTGAGCGCAAGTGAGCGCGAAAACGGCGTCCTACGCGCTGCGCAATCGGGCCTTTGCGCAGTCGAGACGCCGCCGAACCATCTGAGCCGAAGCGCGCTGCCTCGTGAGCGGCGCGCCTGTGACTCAGCCCATATGCAAACCGCCGTTCAGCGAAAAATCAGCGCCTGTGGCGAAACCCGATTCTTCCGATGCCAGCCATGCCACGATCGAGCCGATTTCCTGCGGCTGGCCAAGACGGCGCACCGGAATCGTAGCAATGATCTTTTCCAGCACGTCGGGACGGATCGACTTGACCATGTCGGTGCCGATGTAGCCGGGGGAAACGGTGTTGACCGTCACGCCCTTGGTGGCTACTTCCTGCGCCAGCGACATCGTGAAGCCGTGAATGCCGGCCTTCGCGGTCGAGTAGTTGGTCTGGCCGAACTGGCCCTTCTGCCCATTCACCGACGAAATGTTGATGATACGGCCAAAGCCGCGCTCGACCATACCGTCGATCACCTGCTTGGTGACGTTGAAGAGGCTGGTCAGGTTGGTGTCGATCACCGCTGTCCAGTCTTCGTGCGTCATCTTGCGGAACACGACGTCGCGCGTAATGCCGGCGTTGTTCACCAGCACGTCGATCTCGCCGACTTCCGCCTTGACCTTGTCGAACGCGCTCCTGGTCGACTCCCAGTCACCCACGTTGCCTTCGGACGCGATGAAATCGAAGCCCAGCGCCTTCTGCTCGTCGAGCCACTTGACGCGGCGCGGCGAGTTCGGGCCGCAGCCTGCGACGACCTTGAAACCCTCTTTGTGCAGCCGCTGGCAAATGCTCGTGCCGATGCCGCCCATCCCGCCCGTTACGTACGCAATTCGCTGTGTCATAAACTAGACTCCATTATCGTTTTTCGAGGCGCCGACCGCCGCCTCTCCCCTCGTCTGTGCTTCATCTCCGCAGCCGCCGGGCGACCGGCCGACGAGGCCACCGCTAACCGCGCGCCTCAGCGCGCGGCAACGCTCCGTTTGTCGCGTGACCGACGCAGCAGGCTTCAGTCACGCAACGATACTCAAGCGCGCTCGACCGCCAGCGCCACACCCATGCCGCCGCCGATACACAGCGACGCCAAACCCTTCTTTGCATCGCGCTTCTGCATTTCGTGCAACAGCGTGACGAGAATCCGGCAGCCGGACGCGCCGATCGGATGACCGATCGCAATCGCGCCGCCGTTCACGTTGACCTTCGACGTATCCCAGCCCATCTGCTGATGCACGGCGAGCGCCTGTGCGGCAAACGCTTCGTTGATTTCCATCAGGTCGAGGTCGGCCGGCGTCCAGCCCGCGCGCTCGAGGCAACGGCGCGAAGCCGGCACCGGGCCCATGCCCATCACCTTCGGATCCACGCCGGCGTTCGCATAGGCCTTGATACGCGCGAGCGGCGTGAGGCCGAGCGCTTCGGCCTTCTTCGCCGACATCACCAGCACGGCCGCGGCACCGTCGTTCAGACCGGATGCATTGGCTGCCGTCACCGTGCCTTCCTTCGAAAAGGCCGGCTTCAGACCTGCCAACGACTCGGCCGTCACGCCGTGACGCACGAATTCGTCGGTCGCGAAACGCAGCGGCTCGCCCTTGCGCTGCGGAATCTCGATCGGCACGATTTCGTCGTCGAATCGGCCCGACTTCTGCGCGGCTTCTGCCTTGTTCTGCGACAACGCCGCGAACGCGTCCTGCTGTTCGCGCGTGATGCCGTATTCCTTCGCGACGTTTTCCGCCGTCACGCCCATGTGATACTGGTTGTAGACGTCCCACAGGCCGTCGACGATCATCGAGTCGACCAGCTTTGCGTCGCCCATGCGGAAACCGTCGCGCGAACCCGGCAGCACGTGCGGCGCGGCGCTCATGTTTTCCTGCCCGCCGGCGATCACGATGTCCGCATCGCCCGCGATGATGGCATTGGCTGCGAGCATCACGGCCTTCAGGCCGGAGCCGCAGACCTTGTTGATCGTCATGCCCGGCACTGCCGAAGGCAGACCGGCCTTGATCAGCGATTGACGCGCCGGATTCTGGCCCGACCCTGCCGCCAGCACCTGGCCCAGGATCACTTCGCTCACCTGCTCGGGCTTCAGGCCGGCACGCTCGAGCACGGCGCGAATCACCGCGGCGCCGAGATCGGGCGCGGCGATTTTCGCCAGCGACCCACCGAATTTGCCTACTGCCGTACGGGCGGCCGATACGATCACAACATCAGTCATTTCCATATCCTCCGGGCGAGTCGGCGAAATGCGCCGCAGCCCGTCAAGTTAAAAAATCTCGTTCCTTCTGCTTGCGCCCTGACTCGGTAAGATGCGCGTTCACACCGAAAAGAACCATGCCATAAGCGGGCTATAAGCGGGCTCGAACCTACTCCCGTTGCCGCACATAACGCCCCGGCGCCGGCTCGATCACCGGGAATTCGGCCGAACCGGCAGCGGCGCGCGGCTTCACCTTCTTGCCGCCGTACTGGTCGAGCCATGTGGTCCATTCGGGCCACCAGCTGCCAGGCACTTCGGCGGCCTGATCGAGCCATTCCTCCGGGTTCTCCGGCAGCGTTTTGACGTCGCCTTCCAGCATCCAGAAACTGCGTTTTTTCTTTGCGGGCGGATTGATCACGCCCGCGATGTGGCCCGACGCGCCAAGCACGAACTTCAACGGCCCGCTCAGCAGCGGCACCGACGCGTACGCCGTTTGCCACGGCACGATATGGTCTTCGCGTGAACCGTAAATGAAGGTGGGCACGTCGATCTTCGACAGATCGACCGGCTCGCCGCAGGTGGTCACCGCACCCGGCTCGCGCAGACGATTTTCGAGGTACGTATTGCGCAGATACCAGACATACATCGGGCCGGGCAGGCTCGTCGAGTCGCTGTTCCAGTACAGCAGGTCGAACGGCACCGGCGTACGCCCTTTGAGGTAATTGTCGACGACGTAGTTCCACACCAGATCGTTCGGCCGCAGGAACGAAAACGTGTTGGCGAACTCGATGCCGCGCATCAGCCCCGGCGGCGTACCGTTCTGGCCGCCGATGGTCTGCTCGCGCATCTTCACATGCGCCTCGTCGACGAATACGTCGAGCACGCCTGTGTCCGAAAAATCGAGCATGGCGGTGAGCAGCGTCATGGACGCGGCCGGATGTTGGCCGCGCGCCGCGGCCACCGCCAGCGCCGTGGCCAGCATCGTGCCGCCCACGCAGAAGCCGAGCGTATTGATCTGTTCGCGGCCGCTGATTTTGCTCACGGTTTCAATGGCAGTGAGCACGCCTTCGCCGATGTAGTCGTCCCACGTCTTATGCGCGATCGACTGATCGGCATTGCGCCACGAAACCAGAAATACCTGGTGCCCGGAATCGAGTCCGTGGGCCACCAGCGAATTTTCCGGTTGCAGATCGAGAATGTAGAACTTGTTGATGCAAGGCGGCACGATGAGCAGCGGCCGCTCGCGCACGCTCGCCGTGCGCGGCTTGTACTGGATCAACTGCATCAGCTCGTTTTCGAACACGACCGAGCCTTCGGTGTTCGCGAGATTGTCGCCGACCACGAAACGCGATTCGTCGGTCTGCGAGATCTTGCCGCGCTGCAAATCGCCGAGCAGGTTCATCACGCCCTGGCGCAAGCTCTCACCCTTGCTGTCCAGCAAAGTCTTTTGCGCTTCCGGATTCAATGCGAAGAAGTTGCTTGGCGATGCCGCCGCCGTCCACTGCTGGACAGCGAAACGGATGCGCTCGCGCACCTTGGGTTCAATGTCGAGCGCGTCGACCATTTCCTGCAGATAGCGCGCGTTCAACAGATACCAGGCGGCGGTGAATGCATACGCCGGTGCCGAACTCCACGCGTCGGAACTGAAGCGGCGGTCCTTGAGTTCAGGTGCTTTGGTCGCGGACGTAGTGGCCTGCTGGATCAACTCCATCGCCTCGCGCGAATAGTCGGCCTGAAGTTTCTGCAGTCGCTCGGAGGGAATCGCAGCGCTCGGAATGTTCAGTCCGGCGAAGGACGGCATGGCCGGCATCGATCCCGCCGCGAGTTTGGCGAAGTCCGGCATGCCGGGAAACGACGGAATCTGCGGCAGACCTGTTTGCGACATCTGGAACGGCATTTGAAGCGGCGGCATTTGAGGCACAGGGAAAGGCATGCCGTTACTGCCGGGCTGCGTGCCAAGCGAACTCCAGGCGCCCATCCAGGCGTCGAATAACTGTTGCATCCCTGGGGCCGGCGCTGCACCGCTCGTACCGGCCTGCTGCGTGTGCTCCGTCGCGGAGTCCGTCTTGGGGGAAGCTGAGGAATGTGATGCTGCCATGCCTGCTTTTGACCGGTAAGTCCTTGCGGACGGGTTGAGAGGCAGGTTCGTGCGCACGTGAGCAACTGCTCGCGACCTCGTCACGCCCTGTCCCTTGTACGAGGATCCGTGAGGAACATTCTTGCTCCCCATCGCAAGGCATGTCAATGCTTGTTCCCGATTTTGCCGCAGTGCGATAGTTTTTTAATTATCGTTTTCCCTGTGTAGCAGATCGCCCTTTTTGGACATGTGTCATTGACGGTCGCCGCGAACGAAAAAAGCGCCCATATTGCATAGGCTTATGCGCACTTATCCGTTCGTATGCGGACCGTTTATGCGGCAGATTTACGCGGTCGCCGGGGAATTCCGGCAGCGCAGCAAAACACGCGCGGCCCCTCCGAATAAACCCTCATACGCGTGCTCGTAGAAAGCGGCGGCAATGCTCTGACGTGGCATGCCCGCATGACGTCGACATCGCGAGACGTCGTCATGCGGGTGTGTGCCTCGGGATTAGAAGGCGGACTGATGCGCGCCGTTCGCGTCGGTCAGTCCGCGATCGACTGTGCCTGATCGTCCAGCCAGATCAGCGCCGCCATGCGGCCCGTCTCGCGATCGCGGCGATAGGAGTAGAAACGGTCGCGCAACGTGACCGTGCAAAGATCACCGCCTGCAATCCGTGTCAAGCCGAGAGCCTGCAGACGCAAACGCGCCAGCGCCGGCAGATCGGCGAGATATTTACCGGGATTGCGCGGATGCTCGACGAATGCGCTTGCGGTAGCATCGCGTTGCGCGCCGCCGACGCCGTTCATGAACGCGTCACGCACGTCTGGGCCGACTTCGAAGGCCTCGGGTCCGATCGACGGACCGAGATAAGCGTGCAATGCGCTCGCCGGCACTTCCGCGAGTTCGGCGACGCGCTGCGCAGTCTGTTCGACAATGCCCGCCGCGAGTCCGCGCCACCCCGCGTGCGCCGCGCCGACCGCACGGCCCGCTTCGTCACACAACAGCACCGGCATGCAATCGGCCACCATCACCACGCACACAGTGCCGGGGCGATCGGTGACACTGGCATCGGCGCGCGTGGGCGTGCCGGTCGCGCGCGCCCGTGCCAGCACCTCTTCCGCACGCACGATGCCGGCGCCGTGAATCTGTTCGAGCCACGCAGCCTCGCTCACGCCGGCCAGCTTCAGCAGACGTTCGCGGTTGGTGGCGACCGCAGCCGGATCGTCGCCGGATTTCATGCCCAGATTCAGGCCGCCGGGCAAGTCCGCGCCGTTGTGCCAGCGGCCGAACGGCGCGTCACTCACGCCACCGTTACGCGTGGTGACGAGCGCGCGCACGCGCGGCGACACATTCCATGTGGGCTGCACGACATCGTCAAAGCTCAGTTCGGGCACGTTCATGTGCGATCGTCCTCGTCGTCCTCATCGTGCTTGTCGGCGTGCTCATCGGCGGCGCCGGCTTCGTCGTGATCGCGCGCGTCGTCTTCGCCGGCATCCTCGTCGAGCGACGCCTCGTAGTCGTCTTCCTCATAGTACGTCTCGTCGAACTCGCCTGCGTCGTCGCGGCCGAGGCCGAGCGCCGCGGATAGCGCCTCCATGTCTTCCGGCACGTCGGCACGCCACTGCATCGTGCGGCCGGTCTTCGGATGGATCAGGCCGAGGCGCCATGCATGGAGCGCCTGGCGCGCGAAGCCGCCGGGCAGCGGCGTGACCGAACGCTTGCCGCGCGCACGCCCGTACACCGGATCGCCGAGCAGCGGATGGCCGATATGCGCGCAATGCACGCGGATCTGATGCGTGCGGCCGGTTTCGAGATCGCAATGAATCGCGGTCACCGGCTGACGCTCCCAGATCGCCGAATCGACACGCCGGAAATGCGTGCGCGCGGGCTTGCCCGACGCGCTCGTCACCACCGCCATGCGGGTGCGCTCGCGCGGATCGCGGCCGATCGGCGCGTCGATGGTGCCCTCTTCGGGCATGTTGCCCCATACCAGCGCGAGATAACGGCGCTTGACCGTGCGCGCCTGTAACTGGCGCACGAGGTCGGTCTGCGCCTCTAGCGTGCGCGCCACCACCATCAGCCCGGAGGTTTCCTTGTCGAGCCGGTGCACGATACCCGCGCGCGGCAAGCCCGCCGCCGCGTCGCCGTAGCGGTACAGCAAACCGTTGAGCAGCGTGCCGCTCCAGTTGCCGGCCGCCGGATGCACCACCATGCCAGCCGGCTTGTTGATCACCACCAGCGTGTCGTCTTCGTAGACGATCGCGAGCGGCACCGGTTCCGGCGTGAACGCGAGCTGCTCGGGCAGCAGATCGGGCACGAGCTCGATGGTCGCGCCCAGCGGCACCGGCTGGCGGATTTTCGCGGGCTTGCCGTCGATCCGCACGCGCTCCGCCTCGATCCAGCTCTGCAGACGGTTGCGCGAGAATTCGGGGAACACCCGCGCGAGCACCTTGTCGAGGCGCTCGCCGGCCAGTTCGTCGGGCACGACGACGCTGCGCGGCGTCTCGTCCGTCACGCGGTTCGCGATGGTCGGCACGAGGCCGGACAAGGCCGCGGCGCCGAGCGCGTCGCTGCCGAGATCGTCGTCGAGGGAATCGACGCCCAACGCGTCGGAGGGGTCGGCGCTTACGCTATAATCTTCGTTGCTATTCCCGGCACCGGTTGCGGCGCCTGGAGTATTTGAGCGGGTCATTGAGTCTGGGTCACCTGGACGTAAAGCTAGACTGGAAAATGCGAGCCTTGAACACCATCACTAAAACGGCGCTCAATTTGGCGGCCATCAAGAAGGCGGCCCGGAAAGTGGCCGGATACATTGCGTGCGCCGCAGCCGTCGCCATTGTGGCGGCTTGCCACGGCCTGCCGGAAAAGACCGACGAGACGGCAACGTGGAACAACAACAAATTATATACGGAGGCGAACGACGCCTTGACCGGTGGTGATTTCGGCAAGTGCGCCAAGTACTTCGAAATGCTCGAGGGGCGCGATCCGTTCGGTCACTTTGCGCAGCAGGCACAGATCAACGTCGCGTACTGCAACTGGAAAGACAACGAAAACGCCGCCGCCGACCAGGCGATCGACCGCTTCATCCAACTGCACCCGGATCATCCGGACATCGCCTACGCGTACTATCTGAAGGGCATGATCCACTTCAACGACGACCTCGGACTGTTCGGCCGCTTCTCCGGCCAGGACATGAGCGAGCGTGATCCGAAGTCGCTGCGCGAATCGTATGACGCCTTCAAGATCGTGGTGGACAAGTATCCGAACAGCAAATATGCGCCGGACGCCGCGCAACGCATGCGCTATATCGTGAACGCGCTGGCGTCGCACGAAGTCCATGCGGCGGATTACTACTACCGCCGCGGCGCTTACGTCGCCGCGATCAACCGCGCACAACTGGCGCTCACGCAATACAAGAACGCACCGGCGATTGAAGACGCACTGCACATCATGATGCTGTCGTATCAGCGGCTGAACCAGCCGCAACTGGCCGACGACACGAAGCGCGTGCTGGCCGGCACCTTCCCTGACAGCCCGTACATTACGGGTCATGCAAGGCCGGGTACGGAAAAGTCGTGGTGGCAGTTCTGATCCACGCGGCGCGCTGAAAACCGGCCGGCAATAGAAAACGCCACGACTTCGGTCGTGGCGTTTCTGTTTGTGCCTGCCTGCGTGCCGCCCTGCCATGCCGCACCGGCAGGACGGGGCGCTGTTCAGTCCCGCTCGAACAACGCGATCGACTCCACATGCGACGTGTGCGGGAACATGTTCACCACGCCCGCACCCACCAGCCGGTAGCCGGCCTCATGCACGAGCAGACCGGCATCGCGTGCGAGCGTCGCCGGCGCGCATGACACGTAGACGATGCGCTTCGGCAGCGGTCCATTGCCGCTCCGGGCGATCTCCGCCAGCGCCTTGGCGACGGCCAGCGCGCCTTCGCGCGGCGGATCGATAAGGAACTTGTCGAAGTGGCCGAGCGCGCGCATGTCGTCGGCGGTGACTTCGAACAGGTTGCGGCACGCAAACGACGTATGCCCCGCCATGCCATTCAATTCGGCATTGGCGAGCGCGCGCGAAGTCAGCACCTCGCTGCCTTCGATACCCATCACTTCCTTCGAAATCCGCGCGAGCGGCAAAGTGAAGTTACCGATCCCGCAGAACAGATCGAGCACGCGATCGGTGCGCGCCGGCGCCAGCAGCCGCAGCGCGCGGCTCACCAGCACGCGGTTGATGGCGTGGTTCACCTGGGTAAAGTCGGTCGGCTTGAACGGCATGCGGATGCCGTACTCCGGCAGCGTGTAGTCGAGCTGCACGTCGAGTGGATAGAACGGCGTGACCGTGTCCGGGCCGCCCGGCTGCAGCCAGAACTGCACCTTGTGCTCGTCGGCGAAATCGCGCAGCACCTGTTCGTCGGCCGCCGTGATGGGTTCGAGATTACGCACCACCAGCGCCGTCACAGATGAACCGACCGCCAGCTCGAGCTGCGGCATGCGGTCGTAAATAGACAGCTTGCGAACCATGAAGCGCAGCGGCATCAGCATGGCCGACACGTGCGGCGGCAGCACTTCGCAGGTCTTCATGTCGGCGATATAGCTGCTTTTCTTCTCGTGGAAGCCGATCCGCATACCGCCCTTTTCCGGCAGGAAACGCACTGCCAGACGCGCGCGGTAGCGATAACCCCAGGACGGTCCGTGAATCGGCCGGAATACCGTTTCCGGGCGCAGCTTCGCCAGATGCTGGAGGTTGTCTTCCAGCACGCGCTGCTTGACGGCCACCTGCGCGCGAATGTCCAGATGCTGCATCGAACAGCCGCCGCAAATATCGAAGTAGGTGCACTTCGGCTTGGTGCGCATCACGCTTTCGCGGAATACCTGCACCACTTCGGCCTGCTCGAATTTCGGCTTGCTGCGATGCGTCGAATAACTCACGCGTTCGCCGGGCAGTGCACCTTCGACGAAGATCACCTTGCCGGGGGTGCCGTCTTCGGTCTCGGTGCGGCCGACGCCGCGCGCTTCCATATCGAGCGAAACGATTTCGATGACCGGCTCATTGCCGGTGACGACGTGTACCGGCGCGGGCGGGGGCGTCTTGTAGCGCTTCGGCGCGCGGCGATGGGGGGCAGTTCGGGACACCTGCTACTTCCTGACAAACTTGGGGGAAAGGCGAGATTGTAGACGAAGCGCCGTGCGTCGCCATCACTCGGCGCGGCGGGAATGGCCGTCAGCCACACTAGCCACGATACGATCACGCCGGTGGCGGCGGGAGCCGGAGACGAGCGCCTCGCACCGCCTTGTAGCTTTTGAGCTTTTGGAGCGAAAGGCCACAGCAGCCTCGCCATCTGCGAGCCCCCTTCGCGGCTCGACCGCGAGCGGCTTACTGATCGAATGCCGCCAGATACTCGGCCCATTGCGGCGCCGTTTCCAGCGCCAGCGCATTCTTGACCAGATTGATCTCGTCAGCATACTCCGCGGGCGAAAACGCGCCTCGAATCAACTGGAAGCGGCAATAGAGCAGGTAAGTATTGACGACGTCGGTCTCGCAGTAATTGCGGATCTCTTCGATACGCCCTTCCTGGTATGCGTGCCACACCTGGCTGCCGTCCATGCCCATCTTGCCGGGGAAGCCGCACATCTTGGCGAGCGCGTCGAGCGGCGCGTTGGCCCGCGCCTGGTACATGGCGAGCACGTCCATCAGATCCGTGTGACGCGCGTGATAGCGGCTGATGTAGTTGTTCCACTTGAACTCGCGGTCGTCCTCGCCGAGATCCCAGAACTTGTAGGCGGGAATGCCGTTGACGAGCGCGCGGTAGTTCAGCACCGGCAGGTCGAATCCGCCACCGTTCCACGACACGAGCTGCGGCGTGTACTTCTCGATCACGCGATAAAACGACTGCACCAGCGCGGCCTCACCGTCTTCCAGCGTACCGAGCGAGCGCACCCGGAAACCGTTGTTGTCGCGGAACACGCAGGAAATCGCCGCGATCCGTTGCAGATGATGCGGCAGAAAATCGCCGCCGGTCTTTTCGCGGCGCGCGGCGAACGCATGCTCGGCGACTTCGGCGTCGCTCAGCGTGGCGGGCAGATCTTCGAGGCGGCGAATGCCGGCGACATCGGGAATCGTCTCGATGTCGAAAACAAGAATCGGTGTCATCGGGTTATAGAACGGCGTCTTTCCGAACACCGTTGGAGGCGAAGAAGCGCTTTAGTCGCACGAGCGCTTCCTGTTGGATCTGGCGTACACGCTCGCGCGTGAGGCCCATTTCGTCGGCCAGCTCTTCGAGCGTGGCGGGCTCGATGTGATTCAGGCCGAAGCGGCGCTCGATCACGTGACGATGCTTGTCCGACAAACGCGCCAGCCACGCGCGTGTCAGCGTTTCCAGTTCGCGGTGCTGCACTTCGGCGTCCGGCGACTGGCTCTGGTCGTCCGACAGCAGATCGAGCAGGCTGCTCGCCGGATCGAGATCGAGCGGCGCGTCCAGCGACGCGGTGTGCTCGTTCAGCGCGAGGATGTCCGTCACTTCGTCGGTGGTCTTGCCGGTCAGATAGGCAATGTCGTCGATGCTGGCGTCGCGGCGCTCGGCGGCTTCGCCGGAGTTCATCGAATTCTTTTCCAGATGGCGCTTGGCGCGCAGCACCTGATTGAGCTCGCGAATCACGTGCACCGGCAAACGGACGGTGCGCGCCTGGTTCATGATCGCGCGCTCGATACTCTGGCGGATCCACCAGGTCGCGTAGGTGGAAAACCGGAAGCCGCGCGTCGGATCGAATTTTTCGATCGCGTGCATCAGGCCGAGATTGCCTTCTTCGATCAGATCGAGCAGCGGCACGCCACGGTTCAGGTAGCCCTTCGCAATGCTGACAACGAGCCTTAAATTGCGCTCGATCATGACCTGCCGCGCTTCGAACTCGCCCGCCTTGGCGAGACGCGAATACTTTTGCTCTTCCTCGACGGTCAGGAGCGGCTTGACGCTGATACGGTTCAGATAGTGCTGAATCGTGTCGGCCGTCAGTTCGGCTTGCAACAGCGCGCGGAAGTCGTCCGCGTCCGGCGCGACTTCGCTCGCGCCTTCGCGGGCGTCGCCGCCTTCGTCCGCGCCGCCCTGGCGTTCGTCGAGATCGCGCTCCTCCGCGACCTCCTCTTCCACTTCCGAAGCGCCGCTTTCATCCACCGAAGCGGACATAGCGTGGCTGATCGTCTCAGACTCGGCTTGCTGTGGCGGGCGCTTCGATTTCGGCATGGTCGTATCGCTTATTGCGGCGGCAAATACTTCAGTGGGTCGACAGGTTTACCCTGCCGGCGAACTTCGAAATGCAACATCACGCGGTCGGAATCGCTATTGCCCATCTCGGCGATCTTCTGCCCCTTCGTCACCGCGTCCCCCTCTTTTACCATCAAAGCGCGGTTGTGTGCATACGCGGTGAGATAAGTTGCGTCATGCTTGATGATAATGAGATTGCCGTAACCACGCAGCCCATTTCCGGCATAAACCACGCGGCCATCCGCCGAAGCTTTCACCGGATCGCCCGCGGCGCCGCCGATATTCACGCCCTTGTTGGTCGAGTCGTTGAAGGTGCCAAGCAGCGGCCCGCGCACCGGCCATGCGAAGACCACGCTGCCGGACGCGCCGGCATTCGAGTCGCTCGCCGCGCCCGGGTTGGCAGGCGGCGCCGACGACGCGTTGTTCGCAGCCGAACCATAGAGCGGCGGTGCCGCGACACCTGCGTTAGCACCCGTGGACGGCGGCGTGCCGCCGAGCGGCGCGCTTTGCACCGCAGCGCCGCCGCCGATCGGTGCGGTCGCGACACCCGGCGTGAGCGCCGCGGTATTTGCGCCCGGCGGCACGACGCGCAGCAACTGGTCGACTTCGATCTGATTCGGGTTGGTCAGATTGTTCCACGCCGAAATGTCGCGGTAATTCTGGCCGTTCTCCAACGCGATCCGATACAGCGTGTCGCCCGGCTTCACGCGATAGTAGCCCGGCGGCGGCGGCCCGAGCGGCACGGCCGGTTGCGCAGCTTGCGTGCCGAGCGTGGCGCCGCCGGAGCGGTCGACGACAGGCGCCTGATCGAGCCGCGACGCACAGGCCGTCATCAACAGGGACAAGGCGAGCACGCACACGCTACGCTGGGTTACGGTCATGGGGGCATTCAGTCTGGTTCTTTGCATCGCGCGCAACATACTCATCGGTGTCAAATCACTCCGGATTTTAAGGGTACAAAGAAAACGCGATCAAGCCGCGACTCGCGCCACTGCGCGGGTCCGAGGCGCTCGACCAGAGTCAGCACCTGGTTCTGGCCTTCCTGCGAGCCGACCGGCGCGACCAGACGGCCGCCGATCGCGAGTTGTTCAAGTAATGCTTGCGGTACGTCGAGCCCCGCCGCGGCGATCACGATCGCATCGAAAGGCGCCGCCGAGGGCAGACCCAACCGCCCGTCTCCATAGTGCAGGCGAATGTTCGGAATGCGCAGCGGCCGCAGGTTGGTCTTGGCGCGCTCCGACAGCGGCCTGATGCGCTCGATCGAGTAAACCTCGCGCGCGACCTGGCTCAGCACGGCCGCCTGATAACCGCAGCCCGTGCCGATTTCGAGCACGTTGTTCAGCGCACGACCGGCGGCGGCCAGCTCGATCATCCGTGCAACGACCGAGGGCTTGGAGATCGTCTGGTGATGACCGATCGGCAATGCGGCATCTTCATAGGCCTGCGCGGCGAGCCCCGGGTCGACGAACATGTGGCGCGGCACCACCGACATCGCGTTCAACACGCGCTGATCGGTCACGCCGTTCGCACGCAGGCGTTCGACCATCCGTTCGCGAACCCGTTCCGAAGTCAGCGCCAATGCGCCGTTCAAAGCAACGTTCGGCGCGGCGCTGCGCTCGGTGGCGCGGGCGGCGGGTTTGGCCGGAACCGCCGGCTGCGGCGAGGGACGCGCGGTGGAATTCTGCACGGCGGCCTTGGCCGGCGTTTTCATCATCGATGCATTCAGCGGCGCCTTCACCGGCGCTTTGGCGGAAGGCGCGGCCAGCGGCTTCGGCGGAGTCGCCGCGGATGGCTTGGTCTGGAGCTTCGCCTGCGCCGCAGTCTGCGGGTTCGCCTGCCGCGACTGGGACTTACCCGCGGACCCGGGCGACGAGTTCTTCGCCGGCTGCGGACGTGCGTTCAGCGCCGCGCTCGCGGCAAGCGCCGCCGCGCGAATTTCGCCCGGACGCCCTTCGGGCCGGCGCGGTTCGCGCACCAGGTCCTCGAGGCCGAGCGGAAAGCGCTTGGCGCGCTCGCTGGTCATGAAGCGCCGCTGCCGGCGCGCGCCCAGTCGCGCGCTGCGGGCAGCATCTGCGTGTGGGTCAGATCGAGCTGCAGCGGCGTGATCGACACGTGGCCGTTGGCGACCGCGTGAAAGTCGGTGCCTTCGCTCGCGTCGCGCGCGCTGCCCGCCGGGCCGATCCAATAGATCGGTTCGCCGCGCGGATTGGTTTGCCGGATCACCGGCTGCGACGGATGCCGCTTGCCGAGGCGCGTGATCTGCCAGTCGCCGAGTTGGTCGTAGGGCAGATTCGGAATGTTGACGTTCAGGAGCGGATGCCCGGGCAACGGCTGCTCAAGATAGTGCGCGACGATTTCGGCGGCGACGCGCACGGCGTCTTCGAGATGCACCCAGTCCTTGTCGACGAGCGAGAAGGCAATGGCCGGCACACCGAACATGATGCCCTCGGTGGCGGCGGCGACGGTTCCCGAATAGAGCGTGTCTTCGCCCATGTTCTGACCGTTGTTGATGCCCGAGACCACCAGGTCCGGCCGATGGTCGAGCATGCCTGTCAGCGCGATGTGTACCGAGTCGGTGGGCGTGCCGTTCACGTAATAGAAACCATTGGCCGAACGCAGTACCGAAAGCGGCCGCGACAGCGTCAGGGAATTCGAGGCGCCGCTGCAATTCTGTTCGGGTGCCATCACGGTGACGTCCGCGATCGGCTTGAGCGCTTCGTAAAGCGCAGCAAGGCCGGGCGCCAGATAACCGTCGTCATTGCTGAGTAGGATTCGCATGCGGCGATTGTAACCGAGGAAAGAAGACGCGCGAACGAGACTGCCGGCCGTGCCCACGCCTTATGCAAAGCGCACGCGTGAGCATTGCGAATACCTCGCGCGAGTCGCCAGCCAGCCGTGCATCGATCATCCGGCAATCACCCGCCGGACGCGCGCAGCGCAATAAAAACGCACGGTCGTGCTGATTGTTTTACACTCAGAATACTTGCGAACCCCTGATCGATATGGAGACACGATGCGCGCGATTCGCTGCAATCAATATGGGCCGCCGGAGAGCCTGGTCGTCGAAAACCTGCCGGACCTCGAACCGCCGCCAGGTCACGTCGTCATCGACGTCAAAGCCGCAGCCGTCAACTTTCCCGACGTGCTGATCATCGAGAACAAATACCAGTTCAAACCGCCTCTGCCCTTCACGCCCGGCTCGGAAGTCGCGGGCGTGGTGCGCGCTGTCGGCGCGGATGTGACGCAGTTCAAGCCCGGCTCGCGCGTGGTTGCCTTCACCGGTCAGGGCGGTTTCGCGGACCAGGCGCTGGCGCCGGCCTCGGCCTGCGTGCCGTTGGCGGACGGTGTCGAATTCGAACTGGCCGCGGCCTTTACGTTGGCGTACGGCACCTCGCATCACGCCGTGGTCGATCGCGGCGCGTTGCAAGCCGGCGAGACGATGCTGGTGCTGGGCGCGGCCGGCGGCGTTGGGCTCGCGGCCGTCGAAATCGGCAAGGCACTCGGCGCGCGCGTGATCGCGGCGGCATCGAGCGACGAGAAACTCACGATCTGCGTCAAGCACGGCGCGGACGCCACCATCAACTACAGCACCGAGGATCTGCGCGAGCGCATCAAGGCGCTTACCGACGGGAAAGGCCCGGATGTGATCTACGACCCCGTCGGCGGCGTGTATGCGGAGCCGGCGTTTCGCAGCATCGGTTGGCGCGGACGTTATCTGGTGGTCGGCTTTGCCAACGGCGAGATTCCGAAGCTGCCGCTCAACCTGACGCTACTCAAAGGCGCGAGTCTGGTCGGCGTGTTCTGGGGCGACTTCGCGAAGCGCGAGCCGCAGCATAATCACGCGGCGTTCGAGCAGATGACACGCTGGATCGGTGAGGGCAAGCTCAAGCCGTACGTGTCGGCGCGCTATCCGCTCGAGGACACTGGGCGCGCGTTGCGTGACATGGCTGAGCGTCGCGTGATCGGGAAGGTGGTGATTACGCCTTAGTCGAAGCATCGACGTCGCCTGATCGAGCGCTTCGTTCTGGTGGTCGAAAAAACGGCGCGCGGTTTTCCAACCCGTGCGCCGTTTTTCGTTAAAGCTCGCTGCTGAGCAAGTTTGCGCTCGTAGGCCTACAGCTTTTCCGTGTCGCCTGTCTTGGGCTGCCACTTCATCAGGCGCCGCTCGCCCATGCCGACAATCGCATCCAGAATCAGCGCGAACGCGGTCAGCACCAGAATCCCCGCAAACACGGTATTGATATCGAAGGTGCCTTCGGCCTGCAGAATCAGATAGCCGACGCCGCGCGCGGAGCCGAGATACTCCCCCACCACCGAGCCGACGAACGCCAGCCCCACCGACGTATGCAAGCTGGAAAACACCCAGCTCATCGCGCTCGGCAAATAGACGAAGCGCAGCAACTGCTTGCGGTTCGCGCCGAGCATGCGCGCGTTGGCGAGCACGACCGGACTGACTTCCTTCACGCCCTGATAGACGTTGAAGAACACGATAAAAAACACCAGCGTGACACCGAGCGCCACCTTCGACCAGATGCCCAGCCCGAACCACACGCCGAAGATCGGCGCGAGAATCACGCGCGGCATCGAGTTAGCGGCTTTGATATACGGATCGAACAGCGCGCTCGCGAGCGGCGAGAGCGCGAGCCACAAGCCCACGCCGAGCCCGAGCGCGGTGCCGAGCGTGAACGCGAGCACGGTTTCGACCAGCGTGATCCACAGGTGCAGATAGATCTCGCCGCCCGTGAACCACTCCCAGATCCGCTGCAACACCTTCTGCGGCTCGCCGAAGAAGAACGCCGCTTTATTCGGGTCGTCGAAATAGAACGCCGGCAGCAGCGTCGGACTGGTCAGCACGTACCAGAGTACGAAGCACAGCACCAGCAGCAGCCATTGCCAGATCACCAGATTCGCCCGGTTTGGGCGCAACGTCTTCCACATGACTCGGTTTGCCTTGGACGATTGATCGACGCCAATACACGACGCCCCTACGTGACGCAATTACGTGACGCGCTTAAACGGCGGTGAGCTGCTGTTGATAGCCTTTGAGCACCTCGTCGCGCAACACGCTCCAGATCTGCGCATGCAACTCGACGAAGCGCGGATGCGCGCGGATTTCCGCCACATCGCGCGGACGCGGCAGATCGATCGTGAATTCGCCGATCGGGTGTGTGCCCGGCCCCGCCGAGAGCACCACTACGCGATCCGACATGGCGATCGCTTCGTCGAGATCGTGCGTGATGAACAACACCGCTTTGCGCCTGGCGGCCCACAGGTCGAGCAACTCGTTTTCCATCAACTGACGCGTCTGGATATCGAGCGCGGAAAACGGCTCGTCCATCAGGATGATGTCCGGATCGAGAATCAGCGTCTGCGCCATCGCGACGCGCTTGCGCATGCCGCCCGACAACTGATGCGGATAACGATCGCCGAAGCCGCCGAGGCCGACGCGTTTCAACCACTCGTCGGCCTTGACGCGTGCTTCAGCGGGCGGCACGCCGTGGAAAGCGAGGCCGGCCATGACGTTGTCGATGGCCGAGCGCCACGGCATCAGCGCGTCGGCCTGGAACATATAGCCGGCGCGCCGGTTGATGCCGCGGAGCGGCTCGCCGAACACGCTGACCGTCCCCGACGAGGGCGCCAGCAGCCCCGCGCCGACATTGAGCAGCGTGGATTTACCGCAGCCAGTCGGACCGACCACCGAGACGAACTCGCCCGGCGCGATGCGCAAGGTCGTGTCCTTCACCGCCGTGTAGCGCTGCGCGTGGTTGTCGCGCGCAGCGAACGTGCAGGTGATGTTGTCGAGCGCCAGGGCGGCAACTGTCATCGTTCAGCTCGCTTCGAAAGATCGGATTCGGTGTGTGGTCGCATCATGGCAACGGGGCCGCGGCGAGCGCGGCGCGCATCGGCTTGCAGCGTGGCCGACTCGTGGCCCACGCGCCCGGGTTCGACTCAAGCCTTGACGGTGCTCAGCGCTTTCTTGACGAAGTCGTTGGTCCACGTCTTCGACAGATCGATCGGCTTGCCCTGCACGTTCGGGTCGAACGCCTGCAGCGTTTTCAGCGACGTCGCGGGACCGTCCGCCGGCATCAGGCCGTCGGGCGACATGGCCTCCTTCACGTGCTGCCACGCGTCCAGATACACCGCGCGGTCGCCGAGCAGATAGCCTTCCGGCACCGTGTTGATCAGTTCGCTGCCGGTCGCCGTTTGCAACCACTTGAGCGCGCGCACCATCGCGTTGGTCAACGCCTGCGTGGTGTTGGGATTCTTCGTGATAAAGCTTTGCGACGCGTACAGGCAGCCCGCCGGCATATCGCCGCCGAACACGCTGCGCGTATCGGCAAGCGTGCGCGTGTCCGACACGACGCGAATCTCGCCGGTGCGTTCGAGCTTGGTCATTACCGGGTCGAGATTGGCAATGGCGTCGATCTGCCCCGACTGCAACGCGGCGATGGCGCCGGCACCCGCGCCCACGCCGATGAACGCGACGTCTTTTGCGGTTAGCCCGGCTTTCGCCAAAACAAAGCTCGCCATGATCGAGGTCGACGAACCCGGCGCGGTAACGCCGATTTTCTTGCCCTTCAGATCGGCGATCGATTTGTAGTTCGGCATGGTTTTCTTCGAAACCGCGAGCACGATCTGCGGCGCGCGCCCCTGCAGTACGAATTCGCGGAACATCTGCTTCTGCGCCTGCAGCAGCAAGGTGTGCTCGAACGCGCCGGACACCACGTCAGCGCTGCCGCCGACCGCCGCCTTCAACGCCTGCGAGCCGCCGGCAAAGTCGGAAATTTCGACTTCGAGCCCTTCGTCCTTGAAGTAATTGCGGCGCTCGGCGATGGTGAGCGGCAGGTAGTAAAACAGGTTCTTGCCGCCGACGGCGATCGCCACCTTGGTGGTTTCAGGTTTGCCCTGCGCGAAGGCGAGCGGCGTGGCAGCGAGCGTGGCGCCCGCGAGTGCGGCAGTACCGGCGAGAAAGCTTCTCCGTTGCATGGTCTTGAGTCTCCAAACTTTTGTTGTCCGTTTTTTATCGGCTTTTCTGCTTTGCCGCAGCGCGCACACTCAGACTATTTGTTGCGCGTGCAACCTTGCAATGTGGTCTGCATCATAACCCAGTGATTGAAGGACTTCATCGGTATGTTCACCCAGTTCCGGGCCTAGCCAGCGCGTCTCGCCCGGCGTGGCCGAGAGCTTCGGCGTGACCGACGGCAGCGTGATTTCCTGGCCGTCCTGCCACTTGAAACGCTGGATCATCTGGCGCGCCATGAACTGCGGATCGGTGAACATGTCCGCCACGCTGTAGATGCGGCCCACCGGCACGTCGGCCGCATTCAGCACGGCGAGGGCTTCGTCGATGGTGCGCGTGGCGAGCCACGCGGCGATCGCGCCGTCGATTTCCTGGGTGCGCGGCACACGGCCGTCGTTGTGCGTAAGCGCCGGGTCGTTCGCGAGATCCTCGCGGTCGATCGCGATCATCAGGCGCTTGAAGATCGGATCGCTATTGCCGCCGATCACGATGCTGCCGTCGCGGCATGGATACGTATTGGACGGCACAATGCCCGGCAGCGACGCGCCGGTGCGCTCGCGCACCATGCCGTACACGCCGTATTCGGGCACCACGCTTTCCATCATGTTGAAGACGGCCTCGTACAGCGCGACGTCGACCACCTGCCCCTTGCCGCCGTTCACCTGCTTGTGATGCAGCGCCATCAGTGCGCCGATCACGCCGTGCAGCGCGGCAATCGAATCGCCGATCGAAATGCCGATGCGCGGCGGCGGCAAATCCGGATAGCCGGTGATATGGCGCAGGCCGCCCATCGATTCGGCGATCGCGCCGAAGCCGGGCCGGTCGCGGTACGGCCCGGTCTGGCCATAGCCGGACAGGCGCACCATGACGAGGCCGGGATTGTCCGCGGACAGCACGTCGTAGCCGAGGCCGAGCTTCTCCAGCAAACCCGGCCGGAAATTCTCGACGACGATATCCGCTTCTTTCGCGAGGCGCCGCACGATTTCCTTGCCCTCTTCGGCCTTCAGATTGATCGTGACGGATTTCTTGTTGCGCGCCTGCACGGCCCACCAGAGCGACGTGCCGCCGACTTCCGGATAAAGCTTGCGCCACTTGCGCAGCGGGTCGCCGCCTTTGGGATCTTCGATCTTGATGACGTCGGCGCCGAATTCGCCGAGAAAGCGCGCGGCGAACGGACCGGCGATCAGCGTGCCGAGTTCCAGCACCTTGACGCCGGCGAGCGGGCCGGTTTTCTCTTGAGGCGCGGCGCCCGCGCCTGATTCAGGGGTGACGCTCATGTGTCTCCTTTGTTCTGATCCCGACGCGCGCTGCGCTGCGTCAAGTTGAAACAGGTGCCTCGCGCTACATCGAGCGGCGATCGAGCATGGCGCGGGCAATCGTGCCGGCGTCCACATACTCCAGTTCGCCGCCCACCGGCACGCCGCGCGCAAGGCGCGTGACGGCGAGGCCGCGCGCCTTGAGCGTCTGCCCGAGGTAATGCGCGGTCGCTTCGCCTTCGTTGGTGAAATTGGTTGCGAGCACCACTTCCTTGACCACGCCGTCCGACGCGCGCCGGACGAGCCGGTCGAAATGAATCTCCTTCGGACCGATACCGTCGAGCGGACTCAGGCGCCCCATCAGCACGAAATAAAGACCGCGATAGGTCATGGTCTGCTCGAGCATGATCTGGTCGGCCGGCGTTTCGACGACGCACAGCAAGGTGGGATCGCGCTCCTCGTCGAGGCAGACCTCGCAGATCTGCGCCTCGGTGAAGGTGTTGCACTTCTCGCAGTGCTGCAGATGCTCGGTGGCGAACAGCAGCGAGTGGCCAAGTTTTTCGGCGCCGTCGCGGTCGTGCTGCATGAGGTGGTACGCCATGCGTTGCGCGGACTTCGGCCCGACGCCGGGCAGCGCGCGCAGCGCTTCGACGAGCGCCGACAAGGCGGAAGGTTGTTTCATGCGGATCGGCGTCGAAGTGGGTAGTGCCCGGTTATGAGGGTGACGATACAGGTGATTCGTTCGGTTTCCATCATTGCGGCGATGGCCTCGCGAGGCACGCGCTGCACATTTCGGCCGAGGCGCGGCCAGTCGGGTCAGGCGCGGAACGCGCGCAGCGAGTGCAACCCTGACGGCAGGTACGGCTCGCGCGTTCCATTATGCCGTTCACGCCGCCGCGACTGCAGCCGCGGCCCGGACCCCGCCTTGCGGCGGCGTCGTTCAGAACGGCAGCTTGAAGCCCGGCGGCAGCGGCAGGCCCGAGGTCATGCCGCCCATCTTTTCCTGGGCAGTGGCTTCAGCCTTGCGCACGGCGTCGTTGAACGCGGCGGCGACGAGGTCTTCCAGCATGTCCTTGTCGTCGGCGAGCAGGCTCGGGTCGATCGACACGCGGCGCACGTCGTTCTTGCAGGTCATCGTCACCTTCACGAGACCGGCGCCCGACTGCCCCTCGACTTCGATCAGTGCGAGTTGCTCCTGCATCTTCTTCATGTTTTCCTGCATCTGCTGGGCTTGCTTCATCAGCCCGGCGAGTTGGCCTTTCATCATGGACATGCTCCTTCTTGATAGCGTGAAATTCGGAAATCGGGCGCGCTCTGGCGTATCGCGCGGCGAATCAGTGGACCGACGGCGCTCCGTTGGAACCGGCGTCCGGAGTAATCGGGCGGACCGAGCCGGGCACGATGCTCGCGCCGAACTCGCGGATCAGCGACTGCACGAACGGATCGGCGCCGATCTCGCGCTCGGCTTGCTGCTGCCGCTGTGCGCGCATGGCGGCGTCGTGGGCGGCGGCCGTACGGCGCGCCGGACCGACTTCGACCAGCACCTCGACAGTCTGGCCGAGCCTGTCGGCGAGCGCGGTTTTCAGTTTAGCGACCTGCGAGGCTTCAGCGTACTGCGGCACCGGCACGTTCAGTTTGAGCGTATTGCCTTCGAGCGCCATGAGTTCGCTGTTGAACGCGAGCTGATACGAAATGCCCTTGAGCGGCAGATCGACGGCAAGCGCCGGCCAGTCACCCTTGAAGCCCAGCGGATCGAGCGGCACGGCGGGCGGCAGCGGACGTTGGTCGATCACCGGCGCCGGCGCCGGCGTCGACGCGGGCGCCGGCGCGGCGCTCACGCGGACATCGTCCGGGCCGCTGTCGAACACGGGCATATAGCCGTCGTCCGGCAGGCCGTAATAGCCTTCGTCGGCGGCCGTGAGCGGCATGTATTCGTCAGGCGGCGGCATGTCATCCCACGGCGGCACCGACGAGCCATTCTGCTCAGCGCCGTTGCGGTGCGCTAGCGACGAAGACGCTGATCCTGCCGCGCGCGCGGCAGGTGCTGCCGGTGCGGCATCCTGCTGCGGCGCACGGCGTGGCGCGCCCGGCGTCGGCACGGGAACGACGACGCGCGGGGCGGCGGGTTTCGGCGTGGCCGGCGCGCCGGGCTTCGCGGCAGTTGCCGCGCTCGCGCGGCCACGGTCCGACGACACTTTCAAACCGGCGCTGCGCAAGACGTCGAGGGCGGCGCTCGCACCGCCCGCGCGACGGGGTGCAGTATCGGCTACGGGCGGTAGTTCTTGCGACGGCGCCGCAGCCGCGGCTTGCTCCGTGCGCGCAAACGCGGCGGCTGCCGGTGCGCTCAGCGAAGATGCGGGAGCTTCGCCGGCGCGTGTTTCGTCGTTAAGAGTTGCGGTTGCGGAGGCTCCGTTCTGGGCCGCACCGTTGAGATCAGCGATTGCGGAGGCTTCGCTCGAAGCAGATTCGTTAAGGCCAGCGGATGTGGAGGCTTCGTTCGCCACCGAACCGCTGTGGCCAGCGGACGCGGAGACTCCATTCGAAGCCGCACCTTTGGAGCCTGCGGCCGCGGAGACATCGCTCGAAGCAGGATCGTTGAGGCCAATGGCTGCGGACACTTCGCCCGCTGCCGAGTTGACGGGGGCATCGTCCCATGGAGCCAACGCGGGTACCGGGGCGGCAGCCGCCGCGGACGTCGGTGTCGGTTCCAATTCATCGATAACCGGCGCCGGCTCTGCAACTATTGCCGGTTCTGCGACAGGCGGCTGCCCGGCGATCGCGCCTTGAGCAGAATCCGCCGCGGCATCCTGAACGTCGCCAGCCGCAGGCTGCACTTCAACCGTGCTGTCGGCTTGCGCCATGGCGCGCGTTGCCGATTCAACCGGCGCTGCCTCAACCACGACGCCCTTATCGGCCACAACAACTTTACCCGGCTGTGTTTCGCGGCCCGGCGCGGCAGCGCTCACCTGCGCTTCACGCGAAGTCCCCGGCACTGCGCTCGAAGCCGCTACCGGCCGCGCCTGTGAAACGGGCGAACCCGACGCACCCTGCTGCGCGGCCACGGCCGGCGCACCGGCGCGTCTCGCTCCGCCCGCGCCGGACTGGCCCGGCGCACGCGCCGCACCCACGGCCCCCCCGCCGCCCATAGGCGCCGGTTCGAACGCGAGCATGCGCAGCAGCGTCATGGTGAAGCCGGCGTATTCGTCCGGCGCGAGACCCAGTTCGCTTCGGCCGATGGTCGCGATCTGATAGAACAATTGCACCTGCTCGGCGCTCAGCGCTTCGGCGAAGCGGCGCAGATCACCCGCCTCGGGCCACTCGTCCAGTACCGACGACGGCGCGAACTGCGCCCACGCAATCCGGTGCAGCAGACTCGCCAGATCCTGCAATGCCGTCGAAAACGACAGGCTGCGCAACGCCATCTCGTCGGCCACCGACAGCACCGCGGCGCCGTCGCCGTCAGCGAGGGCGTCGAGCAGGCGGATCAGATAGCTCTGGTCGAGCGCGCCGAGCATGCCGCGCACCGCTTCTTCATTGACCTGGTTGGCCGAGTAGGCAATCGCCTGATCGGTCAGCGAGAGCGCGTCGCGCATCGAGCCGTCGGCCGCGCGCGCGAGCAGGCGCAGCGCCTGGACGTCGTACGGCACCTTTTCTTCGCCGAGAATGTGCTCGAGATGCGAGACGATATGACCGGCGGGCATCTGCTTCAGATTGAATTGCAGACAGCGCGAGAGCACCGTGACCGGAATCTTTTGCGGATCCGTGGTGGCGAGAATGAACTTGACGTGCGCTGGCGGTTCTTCCAGTGTCTTCAACATCGCGTTGAAGGCGTGGTTGGTCAGCATGTGCACTTCGTCGATCATGTAGACCTTGAAGCGCGCATCCACCGGCGCATAAACGGCGCGCTCCAGCAGCGCAGCCATTTCGTCGACGCCGCGATTACTCGCCGCGTCCATCTCCACATAATCGACAAAACGCCCTTCGTCGATCTCGCGGCACGCGCGGCATACGCCGCACGGCGCGGAGGTCACGCCAGTTTCGCAATTCAGCGCCTTGGCGAAGATGCGCGACAGCGTGGTCTTGCCGACGCCGCGTGTGCCGGTAAACAGATAGGCATGGTGCAGACGGCCGCCGTCGAGCGCGTGCGTGAGCGCGCGCACCACGTGCTCCTGTCCGACGAGCGAAGCGAAATCCTTCGGCCGCCATTTGCGTGCGAGAACTTGATAGGTCATCAGGAAATTGTATCAGTAACAATGCCGCGCAAAACGATTCGCGACAGCGCTCGAACGCATGCTGCCACATCATTGAAACTGGCTAACGGACCGATAGAAAAAAATAGACGAGGCGCGCGCGGAAACACCACGGAGCATGGCTGCATGCGCCTGTACTCAACGTATCCAGGGATAACAGAAGAAGGAATGCGTTGCGGAAGAACTCGCGCAGGACACACCGCAGAACAAAACGGAAAACAGAGGAAATACAAAAGAGGAAGGTGACGAGCCCGACCCTCGGCACTGGTGGAAAACGGCTGTGGCTGCTTCGTTCCCGACCTGACCAGGTTGACCATCCCTCCATGCGAGGAGGCCCGTCACGAAACATTCTATCATCGCTTGGCCTGTCGCGCGACTGTTAATACGACCAAAGCGTCAACAGTGCGCTGAATCGCGACCTTCGCTTCATATAGACAAGGCCGTATCAACATCGCGGCCGCCCGCAATGCAGCCACTTGAGTTTGGCCGCCGAGCCACCAGATACGCTACGTCGTGGTTGATGAAACACGGTGGCACTTCATCGGCAGCCGTTGGCCCCACTGCCCCTGATGAGTACTATCGCCCCCGGCAACGCATAGCGAATTAAGCTAAACTGCCGTACGGATGACCCGCGAGCGCGAGCCTTCCGCATATTCCGTAACAGGTTTTCACCTTTTCCGGCATGTGTCGGCAAGGCTCTGGTTGCGGCAAAGCGAACGGAAGTTTCCTTAGATTTTGACGTATCGTGGCGAGCAATTCAGGCGGGCCTCGAACCGATAGAGGTATTCATACAATGAGCGAACAAATCAAGCATATTAGCGACGCATCGTTCGAACAGGACGTCGTGAAATCCGATAAACCCGTGCTGCTCGATTTCTGGGCTGAATGGTGCGGTCCGTGCAAGATGATCGCGCCGATCCTCGACGAAGTCGCGAAGGATTACGCCGATCGCCTGCAAATCGCCAAGATCAACGTCGACGAACACCAATCGACTCCGGTCAAGTTCGGCGTGCGCGGCATCCCCACGCTGATTCTTTTCAAGAACGGCGCTGTCGCCGCGCAGAAAGTCGGCGCGTTGTCGAAGTCGCAACTTACCGCGTTCCTCGACGGCAACCTGTAAAAGCGGCCGCATCGGCGCGCTCGGGGTCCGCTGGGGCCTGCGGGTGCGTTGTGTTGAGCGTGTTGTCAGCCGGCAACACGCTCAACAAGAAAGATGCCATGCCGTCGCACTGGCGGAAATTGGCGTGTGCTATGCTAGAATCCGCAAAACGTCGAAAAGACGTGTAAGTCCTTGAGCGGTTCCGCTCACTCTCCTCCCAGATTTCATTTCGTCGCACCTTCTCCTGCGGGTTCTCCGTATGCATTTATCCGAGCTTAAGACTCTGCACGTGTCCGAATTGATCGAGATGGCCAATGGCCTCGAGATCGAAAGTGCGAACCGCCTGCGCAAGCAGGAATTGATGTTCGCCATTCTAAAAAAACGAGCCAAAACGGGCGACACGATCTTCGGCGACGGCACGCTCGAAGTGCTGCCGGACGGCTTCGGCTTCCTGCGTTCGCCGGAAACCTCGTACCTCGCCAGCACGGATGATATTTACATCAGCCCGTCGCAAATCCGCCGCTTCAACCTGCATACGGGCGACACGATCGAAGGCGAAGTGCGCACGCCCAAAGACGGCGAACGCTATTTCGCGCTGGTGAAGGTGGACAAGGTCAACGGCCAGCCGCCGGAGGCCTCGAAGCACAAGATCATGTTCGAAAACCTGACGCCGCTGCACCCGAACAAGGTGCTGCTGCTCGAACGTGAAATGCGCGGCGAGGAAAACGTCACGGGCCGCATCATCGACATGATCGCGCCGATCGGCAAAGGCCAGCGCGGCCTGCTGGTCGCCTCGCCGAAGTCGGGCAAGACCGTGATGCTTCAGCACATTGCGCACGCGATCAAGCAGAACCATCCGGATGTCGTGCTGTTCGTGCTACTGATCGACGAACGCCCGGAAGAAGTGACCGAAATGCAGCGTTCGGTGGCGGGCGAAGTGATCGCCTCCACGTTCGACGAACCGGCCGCGCGTCACGTGCAAGTGGCCGAAATGGTGATCGAAAAAGCCAAGCGCCTCGTCGAAATGAAGAACGACGTGGTGATTCTGCTGGACTCGATCACGCGTCTCGCGCGCGCTTACAACACCGTCGTGCCGGCCTCGGGCAAGGTGCTGACGGGTGGTGTCGACGCCAACGCGCTGCAACGTCCGAAGCGTTTCTTCGGCGCCGCGCGCAATATCGAGGAAGGCGGTTCGCTGACCATCATCGGCACGGCGCTGATCGAAACCGGCAGCCGCATGGACGACGTGATCTACGAAGAATTCAAGGGCACCGGCAACATGGAAGTGCACCTGGAACGTCGCCTTGCCGAAAAGCGCGTGTATCCGTCGATCAACCTGAACAAGTCGGGCACCCGTCGCGAAGAACTGCTGATCAAACCCGAAGTGCTGCAAAAGATCTGGGTGCTGCGCAAGTTCATTCACGACATGGACGAAGTCGAGTCGATGGAATTCCTGCTCGACAAGATCCGCCAGACAAAGAGCAACTCCGAGTTCTTCGACATGATGCGCCGTGGCGGCGGCAGCTAAGGCCAAGCTCCTGTGCCGATATAGCGGCACTCACCACAGCATCCGCACCGCATAAAGAAGCCGCTCGTCGCAAACGAGCGGTTTTTTTTCGTCCGTCCTTTTGCCGTTTTCGCGCGGCAGATTTCACCCCTCGCCTTTCGGCTGCCAGCGCCATCTGTCGCACGCCCGCTCGAACCTGTCGACGGAGGCCACCGCTACTCCACCGAATCGCTGCGGCAGATTCACGACGCCATCGCTCAACAGGTCGAAGCGCTCGACGCGCGCATCGACACGATGCGCCGCGAACTGAAGGAAGCGCAGAAGCTGCGCGCCGAGCTGAGCCCCGATCTCGACTATCTCCAGCGGCGCCTCGCCGGCGAGAATGCCGACGCGCTGCTCGCGCAGCGCCGCAGCGCGCGCGCGAAAACACGCAGCACGCCGCCCGCGAAGCGCGTCGACAACCCGGACGACTCCGCGCCGGACGAATTCTGATGAGCACGACGTCGTCCCGCGTGCCGTTGTTCAGCGTCGAAAAACTGCGCGGCGACTTTTTCCCATGGGTGCTGGCCGTCGTCACCGGCCTCGACTATTTCGACAATTCGATCTTCTCTTTTTTCACCAGCTATATCGCGGGCGGCATCAACGCGTCGCCCGATGAACTGGTGTGGGCGTCGAGCGCCTATGCGGTCGCGGCGGTGCTGGGCATCCTGCAGCAACAGTGGTGGGTCGAACGCTTCGGCTACCGGCGCTACGTGGCCGGCTGCATGCTGCTCTATTCCGCCGGCTCGGTGGCTGCGACGCTATGCGAATCGTCGATCGAACTGGCGTTCGCGCGCGGCTTTCAAGGCTACTTCATCGGCCCGATGATGGGCACCTGCCGCATCCTGATCCAGATGAGTTTCAAGCCGCAGCAGCGGCCCGCGGCCACCCGCGCGTTTCTCGTGCTGATCGTCCTGAGCAGTGCGCTCGCGCCGCTGATTGGCGGCCAGCTGGTCGCGTATTTCGACTGGCGCGCGCTGTTCGCATGCACCGCGCCCGTGGGCGTGCTGTTCGCCGTGCTGGCCTTGCTCGCGTTGCCCGACTCGGGCAACCGCCTGCCCGAGGAACGCGGCGCCGCACATTTCTGGCCATATCTCATCTTCGCGTTCGCCCAAGGCGCCCTGCAAATCGTCATGCAACAGGTGCGCTTCCAGTTGTTCAGCGCGTCGCCGGGACTGATTCTGCTGACCGTCTCCGGCATCGTCGCGTCAGGCTGGTTCGCCTATCATCAGTGGCATCATCCCGCGCCGCTCGTGCGCCTCAATGCGTTGCGCGAAAAGGTGTTCCAGGCCGGGCTCGTACTCTATATGTTTTACTACTACATCTCGACCGTGTTCAGCTATCTGATCTCGCGCTTTCTCGAAGGCGGTCTCGGCTATCCGGTCGAAAACACCGGGCAACTGGTCGGCGTGACGTCGCTGATTTCCGCCAGCGCGCTGTTCGTCTACCTGCGTTATGCGAAGCTGCTGCCACGCAAGAAGTGGATCATCGTGCCGGGTTTCGCCGTGGCCGCGTTCGCCGCGGCGTGGATGACGCGCATGTCGCCCGGCGTCGGCGAGGCGGCGCTGATGCTGCCCCTGCTGCTGCGCGGCCTGCTGTTGCTGTTCATCGTGTTGCCGGTGGCCAATCTCACTTTCAGGATCTTCGCCATCGAAGAATTCACGCACGGCTACCGGCTGAAAAACATCGTGCGGCAGGTGACGATCTCGTTCGCGACGGCCTCCGTGATCATCGTCGAGCAGCATCGGCAGACGCTGCACCAAACACGCCTCGCGGAGTTCGTGAATCCGTACAATCCGGTGTTCCAGAATTCACTCGTCACGCTGACGCGAGGTTTTGCCGCCGCAGGTCGCTCACCGTCCGAGGCGCACTCGCTGGCGCTCGTGGAAATCAGCCGCACGGTCGCGCAACAGGCCAGCTTTCTGGCCTCGTTGGACGGTTTCTATTTCCTGGTCGGCGTGGCGATATGCGGCGGCATTTTCGCCGCGTGGCAAAAACAGATCGACTAAAGGTTGCATCAGGCCATGCTCTCGAAACTCACTCAATGGCTCGGCACACGCCGCCGCGAGCGCGCGCTGCGCGACTACGCGATCGACGACTCGCTCTGGCGAGCCACGCTCGACGGCCTGCCGTTCCTCGCGCACCTCGACGCGCCGGATCTCCTGCGTTTGCGCGAACTGACGAGCCTTTTCCTCGCGCAAAAGGAATTTTCGACCGCGCACGAGCTCGAGCTCACCGACGCAATGACCGTGGCGATCGCCGCCCAGGCATGCCTGCCGGTGCTGAACCTGAGCCTCGATCTGTATCGCGGCTGGGTCGGCGTGATCGTCTATCCGGGCGAATTCGTGATCCGCAAGACCGTCGAGGACGAAGACGGCGTGGTGCACGAAGTCGAACAGGACGCGAGCGGCGAAGCGTGGGAAGGCGGGCCCGTGGTGTTGTCGTGGGAAGACGCGCAGATGACGGACGGCACGGACGCCTACAACGTCGTGATTCACGAGTTCGCGCATAAGATCGACATGCTGAACGGCGAGGCGGACGGCCACCCGCCGCTGATGCGCCGCTGGCACGCACCGCTCGATTCGCAGGCGTGGGCCGACGTGTTCGACCACGCTTACGACCGCTTCTGCGCCAAGGTCGACGCGGTGCCGGAGCGCCGCTGGGCGCGCTTCGAGCGCGACTCGCTGATCGATCCGTACGCGGCGGACCATCCATCGGAATTTTTTGCCGTTTGCAGCGAGGCGCTGTTTGTCAGGCCGCAAGCGTTCGAAGCCGAATATCCGGAGCTGTACCGGCTGCTCGCGCGCTTTTACCGGCAGGATCCGGCGCGGGTCGGCCTGACGTTCACCGCCGGCTGACGCGCAACGCCCACTGGACAAGGCCGTCCAGTCCCGGTCGCGCGCAGGCTGCGATCCGGCAGGCAAGCGGCGAAACCGGCACTCACCGCGGCCCAAAGGTGACCAAAAGGCGGCCACAAAAGTCGTCAAGCGACTGATTTTCTGGCATAATCGCCGTTTTTCGACCATAGGCAAGTGGCTCGCGCCTAGATGCGGTCCGTTCAATACGGTCGCACGCGGGTTGGCTACCGCCAGATTAAAGGAAAGACCATGAAAGAAGGCATTCACCCGGATTACCGCGAAGTTCTGTTCATCGACGTGTCGAACGACTTCAAGTTTGTGACGCGCTCGACCATCCAGACGCGTGAAACCGCCGAATTCGAAGGCAAGACCTACCCGCTCGCCAAGATCGAAGTGTCGTCGGAATCGCATCCGTTCTACACCGGCCAGCAAAAGATCATGGACACGGCAGGCCGCGTCGAGAAGTTCCGCAACAAGTTCGGCTCGCGCGCTACCGGCAAGGTCGCAGCGAAGTAATACCCGCCTCGTCGCCGGCTCTGGCCGGCAGCGCAGCAGGAGCAAAAAGGGCAGCGCGAGCTGCCCTTTTTTGTCGCCTTGCCGATTGATCAGCGATGGCCGGGAACGAACACGGCGCACTGCCGAACCCGTGTTACAGCTTTTCCATCCACGTTGCGAGCCGTTACCGGCCGTGACGCGCATCGCACGGCACGACTACAATGCCGGATGCTCCAAATTGGCCATTCCAGCCGGACATGCCGTCCGGTCCCGGCTGCACCGCTTATCCGATATCCACACACCGCATGAGACCTGTCGTTCGCCTCACTGCCTCAGCGACCAGTGCGTTGCCGCGCTGGCTGCTGCTGACCATCTGTATCGTCTACGCATCGTTTGGACTATTCGGCCGCGATCCGTGGAAGAACGAGGATGCAGCCGGCTTCGGCGTCATGTGGACCATGGCGAACGGCAGCGCGCACGACTGGCTTCTGCCCAACCTGGTCGGCAAATATCTCACCGAAGACGGCCCGCTCGGCTACTGGTTCGGCGCCAGCGCGATCCGCGCGCTCGCGCCATGGGTCGACGCGAGCAACGCCTCGCGCGTCTTCACGGGCCTGATGTTCTGCGCGGGTTGCGCGTTCGTGTGGTATGCCGCTTACCTGCTCGGCCGGCGCGCCGAAGTCCAGCCGTTCAAATACGCGTTCGGCGGCGAGCCGGAACCGCGCGACTATGGCCGTACCCTCGCCGACGGCGCGTTGCTGATCCTGCTCGCCTGCTTCGGCCTCGCCGAGCGCGGCCACGAAACCACGCCGCAGCTCGCGCAGTTCTTCGGTATCGCGATGCTCGTATATGGGCTCGTGCGCATGATCGACAAACCGGTTCAAGGTGCGCTGATCTGGGGCCTCGCCATCGCCCTCGTCACCCTGGCCAGCAGCCCGGTGCTGGTCGGTGCGCTACTGCTCGGCACGCTGGCGATGACCCTGATCGTGCGCGAGACGCGCTCGCGCTGGCTGCTGCTGGCGGGTCTGCCGGTGGCGCTGGTGCTGTCGTCGGCGTGGCCGGTCGCCGCGCTCGCCACTTTCCCCGACGACGCCGTCTGGTACCTCAATCAATGGGTGCATGTCAGCCTGAGTTCGTTCGCCGGGCCGCCCGGCTCGGTCGCCGGCTATGCGCTCAAGAATCTGCCGCTCTTCACCTGGCCGGCGTGGCCGCTGGCACTCTGGGCGTGGTTCAGCTGGTCGGGCCTGCGGCGCGCGCCGCATGTGGCGATCCCGCTTTCGGTGATCGGGCCGCTGCTGGTGCTGGTGATCCTGCAGAGCCATCAATCGAACCGGCTGTACATGCTGCTGCTGCCGCCGCTCGCCGTGCTGGCCGCTTTCGCGCTGCCCACGCTCAAACGCGGCGCGATCAATGCGATCGACTGGTTCGCGCTCCTGAGCTTCACGATTCTCGGCAGCTTCGTCTGGCTGGTCTATATCGCGGGGCTGACCGGCTTCCCGTATCCGCTTGCGCGCAATCTCGCACGGCTCGCGCCGGGCTTCGCGCCGCAGTTCAAGGTGCTGTCGTTCGTCTGCGCGGTCGCCGTGACGATCTGCTGGTTCGTGCTGGTGCAATGGCGCCTTGCCCGTCATCCGAAAGTCTTGTGGCGCAGCGTGGTGCTCTCGAGCGCCGGCACCACCTTGATGTGGGTGCTGCTCATGACGTTATGGCTGCCGGTCGTCAATTACAGCCGGACCTATAAAGACGTTGCCGAACAGATCGCCGCACATCTGCCGGACGACTACACCTGCATCTCACCGGTGCGCCTCGGCAATGCGCAGATCGCGACCTTCGCCTATTTCGGCGACATGCATTTCTCCTTCGACCAGGACTGCGACGTGATCCTGCGCCAGGACACGCAGGATTACGGCGAACCGAGCGCAATGTCCGACTTCGTCTGGAAACTGGTGTGGGAAGGCCGCCGCGTGGCCGACCGCGACGAACGCTTCCGCCTGTACGTACGCATCGACCGTCCGAAGCCGCCGGTCGTCAAACGCCGCAACTGGCACAAGAAGTCCGGCTGACCATGTTCGCCGACGTACGGAAAATCGCCGCGCTCGCCTGGCCGGTATTGATCGGCCAGCTGGCGATCATCGCATTCGGCGTGATCGACACGGCGATGGTGGGCCGCTACTCGGCGGTCGATCTGGCCGCGCTCGGCCTGGGCTCGTCGATCTATATCTCCGTCTACATCGGCCTGACCGGCATTCTGACCGCGCTGCAGCCGATCACCGCGCAACTCTACGGCGCGCGCCGCTATAGCGAGATCGGCGAGGAAGTTCGCCAGGCTTTGTGGCTCGCGCTGGCGCTGACCGTGATCGGCTTCCTGCTTCTGTTTTTCCCCGGCCCCGTGCTGCATCTGGCGCGCGTGCCCGAGGCGCTGCACGACCGCACGGTTGCCTACCTGCGGATTCTGGCCTTCGGCTTGCCCGCCGGCCTCGCCTTTCGGGTCTACAGTTCGGTCACCAACGCGGTCGGCAAACCGCGGCTCGTGATGATCCTGCAGATCGGCGCGCTGCTGCTCAAGGTGCCGCTCAATACATGGTTCATTTTCGGCGGCCTCGGCGTGCCGGCGCTCGGCGGCCCCGGTTGCGCGCTCGCCAGCACCACGATCAACTGGGGGCTTGCCATACTCGGCATGGTGCTGCTCACGCGCGTCGACGTATTCACGCCGTTCGCAATCTTCGCACGGTTCTGCTGGCCGGTCTGGCGGCGTCAGGCGGCGCAACTGCGGCTAGGCATTCCAATGGGCCTGTCGTACCTGATCGAAGTCACCTCCTACACGTTCATGGCGCTCTTCATTGCGCGCTTCGGCACGACGACGCTGGCCGGTCACCAGATCGCCGGCAATATCGGCGCAGTGCTGTACATGACGCCGCTGTCGATCGGCATTGCTTCGTCGACGCTGGTCGCGCAGGCGCTCGGCGCGCATCGCCCGGAAGCGGCGCGCACGCTGTCGCGTCACGGCATCACGATGGCCGTGACGATCGCCTGCTGTTATGCCGCGATCGTGCTGGCGCTGCGGCCATTTATCATCGAAGGCTATACGCCGAATGCGCAGGTCGTGGCGGCGGCGTTGCCGCTGGTGTTGATCGTCGCCTGCTATCACCTGTTCGATGCGTTGCAGATCACAACCGCGTTCGTGCTGCGCGCCTACAAGGTGGCGGTCGTGCCGACCGTGATCTACGCGGTGGCGCTGTGGGGCGTGGGGCTCGGCGGCGGCTATGTGCTCGGCTTCAACGTGACCGGTATCACACCGGAATGGTTGACTGGCGCGCGCGGCTTCTGGGTGGCGAATACCGCGAGTCTGGCGATTGCCGGCATTGGCTTGCTGATGTACTGGCGGGTGGTGAGCAAGCGGCATTTGCGTCGCGAGACGGCGCTTCAGGCCGATTCGGCCGCTTGACGGAGTGGCCGCGGATTCTCACCCCGCGTGCGCCTCCTCCGGCATCTGCGCCGCGTTTGCAGGGGGTTGCGCCTCGCTCAATGCCCGATCGTGTCGCTCGAAAATCTCACGCGCCGCGAACAGCGCATTCAGCGCCGCCGGAAACCCCGCATAAAGCGCCATCTGCATGAACACCTCGACGATCTCCTCGCGCGTGCAGCCGACGTTCAACGCCGCCTCGATATGCACCTTCAACTGCGGTTGCGCGCAGCCGAGCGTGGCTAGCGACGCGATCGTCGCGATTTCACGCGCGCGCAAATCGAGTTGCGGCCGGCTGTAAATATCGCCGAAACCGAATTCGATCAGCAGACGGCCCAAATCCGGCGCGATCGGTGCGAGCGCGGCGATCACCTGCTCGCCGGCCGAGCCGTCGATTTCCTTCAGTTTGTCCCAGCCTCGGGTGTAGCGGTCGTTGTGTGGGTGGTCCATGATGAGTCCTTTTCCTGATGTGAATGTGCCCGGGTTTCGCCGGTCGTTTCGTCGGTGTGTCGTGTCGAATGATCCGCGGCGGGTGTGCGCTCGGCTGCTTCGTAGTGCGCGATCTTGTCGACGATCGCGCCGAGATTGAGCTGCAACCCGGCGATGCGCGCCAAAACTGCATCCCGATGCGCCACCAGCATGTCGCGGCGCGCGCCCACGGTCGGTTGACCTTGCGCGCGCAGCGCCGCGAACGCCTGCATACCGGCGATCGGCATGCCGGTCGCCTTGAGCCGCATCAGGAACCGCAGCCAGTCGAGATCCGCCGGCGAATACAGCCGATGCCCCGCCGCCGTGCGCCCGACCGCGCGGATCAAGCCCGCCTGTTCGTAATAGCGCAGCGTATGTGTCGAGACGCCGATCGTTTCAGCAACCTGGCCGATGGTGAGTGCTTTCGAGATATTCGACATGACGGAACTCAGGTTAGGACTTCGAGTGCACTCTAAGTCAAGCGCGTCGTGCTGTCATTTGTTCTCTCCGCGGTTCTCGCGTTCATTCTTTATGGCATGTGCGTTTTGCTCGATAAGCTCACAACAGCCTAATAACCAGGCAAAAGGTTTAAATCCTGTTCACATTGATTTACTTGTCACGAATCGATCGGTATAAATCGTCCGCGTTCGCAAATAAGGGCGCGCAATTTGTTCTATGCTTAAGCGCAGCATCTGCTGACAGGATGCGTCGTCCCGAGTCGTCCTGAATCGTCCCTTTGCGGCTAACTTTTTTTGCCCTCAATGGAGTGCTTGCCATGCTGAAGAAGCTTTTAATGCTTTGCGTCGCTTTGGCTTTGTCGCTGTCGGCCGGATTCGCTGCGGCCGTCGAAGTGAATTCCGCCGACCAGGCGGCGCTCGAATCGGTCAAGGGTATCGGGCCGGTGCATGCGAAAGCGATCATCGACGAACGCACAAAGAATGGCCCGTTCAAGAACGCCGATGATCTCGCCACACGCGTCAAGGGCATCGGCACGAAATCGGTGACCAACCTCGAAGCAGCCGGCCTGACGATCAACGGCTCATCCACGCCGCCGACCGGCGCCAAGCCCGCCACCAAGGCGGCCGGCACCGCCGGCACCAAGGCAGCACCGGCCGCCGCGCCTGCAGCCACCACCGCAGCCACCCCGGCAGCGCCAGCCGCGACCACCCCGCCGGCCGCGCCATCTGAAGCTTCCGGTGCGAAGGCGTCGAAGTCGAAGAAGAAGAGCAAGGCCGCGGCTTCCGAGGCGGCGGCTTCCGCGCCGGCCGCGACAACCGCGGCGGCGCCGGCCGATGCCTCCGGCAGCAAGGCTTCGAAGAAGAAAGCAAAGAAGAGCAAGGCCGCATCGGCTGCGGCGGCCTCGGGCGGTGCCTGAACCGGACGCGGACCGGACGCGAATGAAACGGAGTACGAAACAGGATTGAGCGCCAGCAGCGTAACGGCCCGTGCGATACGCGCATGATCCCCATGCGACGAATCACCGGCGCCCTCCCGCCGCCGACCGCCTTCCTTCCACGGCGCCGCGCAAGCGCGCGGCGTTTTTACCCGCCGACCCGTCAGACACGTGTCGGCATTCAAGAGAGACCGTCATGAGCCTACTCGACACACTCGGTTCCCTGGTTGGCAAGTCGCCCGAAGGCGGAGGCCAGCAAGCCCTGGTTGCGGCCGCACTCGAATTCGTCAATAGCCAGCCGGGCGGCCTGAACGGCCTGATCGACCGTTTCAAGGAAAAAGGTCTCGGCGACGTCGTGACCTCATGGGTCAGCAACGGCGAGAACCAGCCGATCGCGGCCGACGCGCTGCACAGCGTACTCGGCTCCGAGACCGTCACCAACCTCGCGGCAAAAGCCGGCGTGCAGCCGGATCAGGTCACCGGCCTGCTGTCACAGATTCTGCCGCACGTCGTCAACGCTGCCACGCCGGAAGGCGAAGTGCCGGCCGAGGGCAAGCTGAACGCCACCACCGTGCTCGGCGCGCTCGGCGGCCTGTCGGCGCTGTTCGGCAAGGGCACCGCTTAAGCACAAGCGCCCACTGGCAATCGCGCAGCCCACGCGGTCAGCGGGCAAAAAAAACCGGCAACGAAGTCACCTTCGTTGCCGGTTTTTTACTTCGGCGGGAACAGCTCGACCGCTGCCGTTCCGTCGTTCGCCGAGCGCGTCTTGTTAATGCACGACGCGTTCGAACACCAGTTTGCCGTCTTCCACTTCGACCGGAATCACGTCCTTCGGACCGAACTTGCCGGCCAGAATCAGCTTGGCGACCGGATTCTCGATCTCCTGCTGGATGGCACGCTTCAACGGCCGCGCACCGAACAGCGGATCGTAGCCGACCTTGCCGACGTGTTCGAGCGCCTCGTCCGACACCAGCAGTTGCATATCGAGCTTGGCGAGCCGCTCCTGCAGACGCTGCAACTGGATCCGTGCGATCGACTGGATGTTCGAACGGTCGAGTGCATGGAACACCACGACGTCGTCGATCCGGTTCAGGAACTCGGGCCGGAAGTGCAGCTTCACTTCTTCCCAGACCGCGTCCTTCACCGCTTCCTGCGGCTCGCCGACCATCGCCTGGATCACCTGCGAACCGAGGTTCGACGTCATCACGATCACCGTGTTCTTGAAGTCCACGGTACGGCCCTGTCCGTCGGTCATGCGGCCGTCGTCGAGCACTTGCAGCAGCACGTTGAACACGTCCGGATGCGCCTTCTCGATCTCGTCGAGCAGGATCACGCTATACGGCTTGCGGCGCACGGCTTCGGTCAGGTATCCACCCTCTTCATAGCCGACGTATCCCGGCGGCGCACCGATCAGACGCGCGACGCTATGCTTCTCCATGAACTCGCTCATGTCGATACGGATCAGATGATCTTCCGAATCGAACAGGAACGACGCGAGCGCCTTGCACAACTCGGTCTTGCCCACGCCGGTCGGGCCGAGGAACAGGAACGAACCATACGGCCGGTTCGGATCCGACAGACCCGCGCGCGAGCGGCGGATCGCATCGGCCACCGCGCTGATCGCCTCGTCCTGGCCGACCACGCGCGCGTGCAGCTTCTCTTCGATCTGCAGCAGCTTTTCGCGCTCGCCCTGCATCATGCGCGACACGGGAATGCCGGTGGCGCGCGACACGACTTCAGCGATTTCTTCCGCACCGACCTGCGTGCGCAAGAGGCGCGGACGCGTCGGATTGTTCTGCTCGCTCGCCTCGGCCTTGGTCACTTCCTTCAACTGCGCTTCGAGTCCCGGCAGCTTGCCGTACTGCAACTCGGCGACCTTCTCGAGCTTGCCTTCACGTTGCAGGCGCGTGATTTCCGCACGCGTTTTTTCGATCTCTTCCTTCAGTTGCGCGCTGCCTTGCACCGCGGCTTTTTCCGCGGTCCAGATTTCGTCGAGGTCCGAATATTCGCGGTTCAGCCGCTCGATTTCTTCCTCGATCAGTTGCAGACGCTTCTGCGACGCTTCGTCTTTTTCCTTCTTGACGGCTTCGCGCTCGATCTTCAACTGGATCAAACGACGGTCGAGCCGATCCATCTCTTCCGGCTTCGAATCGATTTCCATCTTGATCTTCGAAGCGGCTTCGTCGATCAGGTCGATGGCCTTGTCCGGCAGGAACCGATCCGTGATGTAGCGATGCGACAGTTCAGCCGCCGCCACGATCGCCGGGTCGGTGATATCGACGCCGTGGTGCAGCTCGTACTTTTCCTGCAGACCGCGCAGGATCGCGATGGTGGCTTCGACCGTCGGTTCGTCGACCAGCACCTTCTGGAAGCGGCGTTCGAGCGCGGCATCCTTTTCGATGTACTTGCGATATTCGTCGAGCGTGGTCGCGCCGACACAATGCAACTCGCCGCGCGAAAGCGCCGGCTTGAGCATGTTGCCCGCGTCCATCGCGCCTTCGGCCTTGCCCGCGCCGACCATGGTGTGAATTTCGTCGATGAAGACGATGGTCTGGCCTTCGTCTTTCGCGATGTCGTTCAGCACGGCCTTCAGGCGCTCTTCGAATTCGCCGCGATACTTGGCGCCGGCCAGCAACGCCGCCATATCGAGCGACAGCACGCGCTTGCCCTTGAGCGTTTCCGGCACTTCGCCGTTGACGATACGCTGCGCCAGACCTTCGACGATCGCGGTCTTACCCACGCCCGGTTCGCCGATCAGCACAGGGTTGTTCTTGGTGCGGCGTTGCAGGATCTGGATCGAGCGACGGATTTCGTCGTCGCGGCCGATCACCGGATCGAGCTTGCCGGCCCGCGCGCGCTCGGTCAGATCCACGGTGTATTTCTTCAGCGCTTCACGCTGGCTTTCGGCGTCCTGGCTGTGCACCTGAGAGCCGCCGCGCACTGCGGCGATCGCGCTTTCCAGCGACTTGCGAGACAAGCCGTGCTGACGCGCGAGACGGCCGGCTTCGCCTTTGTCGTCCGCGACGGCGAGCAGGAACATCTCGCTCGCGATGAACGTGTCGTTGAGTTTTTGCGCTTCCTTGTCGGCCTGGTTCAGGAGGCCGGTCAGATCGCGGCCGATCTGCACGTTGCCGTCGGTGCCCTGCACCTGCGGCAGACGCGTGATGGCGTCGCCGAGCGCCGTTTGCAGCGCCTGCACATGCACACCCGCACGCGAGAGCAGCGAACGCGCCGAACCATCCTGTTGGGCGACGAGCGCCGACAGGACGTGAACCGGTTCGATGTATTGATTGTCGTGGCCGACAGCCAGACTTTGCGCATCGGCCAGTGCTTCCTGGAATTTAGTGGTGAGTTTGTCGATTCTCATCAAGAGACCTCCAATTTCGATTACCACCAAAATGAGGTGTTTTATCCAGGTTTCAAGCGCTTTTTTGCATCAGGCGACGAATATTTGACGTTTGACGCAAGAGAACTGCCGCACCGCCTTCAGGCAAGCGGCGCGGAGCCGCCGCCGGCCGGCGCGACCGGCACGATCGGAATCACGCTGCTCAGGCCGAGCAGCGCGGACAGCGGCCCGTGCGGCTGCGCCACCTCGCCAATGGTATGCCGGTCGAGCTCGGAGAGAAAGGCGTGGCGTGCCGCCTCGAGCGCGCCACGCAGACGGCACTGCGACGTAATGACGCAAGCCCGGCGCTCGCCCTGCTGGTCCGGAAAACAGCCGACGAGTGCAAAGTCGCTTTCCGTCGCGCGCACGATTTCGCCGACCGTCAGCGCGCTGGTTCGATCGGCGAGCCGCAATCCGCCGTTGCGCCCACGCACCGTCTCGACCCAACCCAGTTCGCCGAGCTGCTGCACGACTTTCATCAAGTGATTCTTGGAAATGCCGTACGCGTCCGAAATGTCCCGGATCGTCGATAACCCTTCGCCGCGCACGGCAAGGTATAGCAAAACGCGTAGTGAGTAATCCGTATAGTCGGTCAGTCTCATGGGTGCAGGTATCACGATGAGCGCAAGCCGCGATCCGGAGATAACCGCGTCGATGCAAGGGTTGCCGTGTGCCGTCGCTTCGCCCTAAGATGCAGGCGCTGCGCATGTTTTCCTGTTCTGCGCAGACAGGCGGTGTTGAACTTTCGGCAGTAATGGTAACGTTTCCTGCCTGGGGCATTCTTACGAAAAGCGGGGTATTCGCAGCCTACTTCCTTTCGTTTGGACTCCACTTTGAGGCCATTTCTGACGCTGCGCGGCGCCGTGTGGCAACTTACAACGAAGCGCCGCATTTTCTGGAATCAGCATGAACCCGTCTTTCCCTGCCGCGCCGGCGGTCGAACGCGCCGCCCGTCCCACCGAAACGAATATCCGCGAACTGGTCTACGCCTTTTATGACCGTGTGCGTGCCGATGCGCTGCTTGGGCCGGTGTTCGACGCGACACTCGCAGGCCGCTGGGACGATCATCTGCCCAAGATGTGTACGTTCTGGGGCAGCCTTGTACTCGGCGCAAAGCAATACCGCGGCAACGTGCAGCAGGCGCACCAGCCGCTCGAGGGAATCGAGCCGCAGCACTTCAGCCGCTGGTTGTATCTGTTTCTGGACACGGTCCAGTCGCGCTATGAGCCGGCTGCGGCGGTCCGTTTCATGGAACCGGCGCTGCGTATCGCCCAGAGCCTGCAGTTGAGTCGTTTCGGCTGGGATTACAAGATCCCGGAGGAACAACAGGCGCTGCTCGAACGCGTTGCGCCCAAACGGCCGCCGCGCGAGGGTGACGATGCCGCTCATGCGGCACGCGCGCCAGGCGAGCCATTTCCGACGCGGGTTGTCGGTCAAGCTCGGGACGAGTGATTTAGTGGGTCTATCGACGCTGGCGCCGTGCGGCTGACGCTTCGGGACTGCTTCGGGGCTGTCTGCATCAACACGGCGTCAGGCTATTTGGGCCCGTCACGCGCTCGCAAGATGCGCGCGCATGCTATGGTGCCAAGCGCGCTTCAGAACCGTTTGAGAGCCGCCACAAACGCCTGCTGACTCCCATCATGCCGCAACCCCACCGCCACGCCTATTCCACCGTCCGGTTGTCCGATTCGATGCCCCAGCGGGCGAGCGCCGCGTCGTCGGTGACACGGGCGTCGACCCAGCGCTCGCCGGCCTCGGTTTTCTCTTTCTTCCAGAACGGCGCCTGGGTCTTCAGATAATCCATCACGAATTCGCACGACGCGAACGCTTCCCCGCGATGCGCGGCCGTCGTCGCCACGAGCACGATCTGATCGAGCGGATACAGCTTGCCGACCCGATGCACGATCAGCACCTCGATGCCCGGCCAGCGTTCACGCGCGCTGACGATGATCGCCTCCAGCGACTTCTCCGTCATGCCGGGATAGTGTTCGAGCTCCATCGTCTCGATCGTGCTGCCGTCGTTCAGGTCGCGCACGGTGCCGACAAAACAGGCGACCGCGCCGATCTTCGGGTTGCGCGCGCGCAATCCGGCGACCTCGGCGGTGAGGTCGAAGTCTTCCGTCTGGATACGAACGGGCATCTGCGGCTCCTATGCGATTAAGCGGCGTGGCGACTCAGCCGCCGGTGACGGGCGGAAAGAACGCGACTTCGCAGCCCTCGGTGACGCGCGTGCCGGCGCCGGTCATGACGTGGTTGAGTGCCATGCGCAGCGCGCGGCCTTCGGCCAGCGTATCCGCCCAGATACCGCCGCGCACGCGCAGCCACGCGCGCACGTCGCCGACGGTCGCGATGCCGTCGGGCAGATCGACGGTTTCGTCGGCCAATTCGAGCGCTTCGCGCACGCTCGCAAAATATCGGAGTTGGATCTTCATCGGGATGGCGCCGGCGGTTACCGGCCTCAGTTCAACAATTCGGAAAAAGGAATGAAGCGTACGGTCTCGCCGGCGCTGATCGCGTGATTCGGCGGGTTGTCGATCAGGCCATCGCCCCAGACGGTCGAGGTCAGCACAGCCGAACTCTGGTTCGGAAACAGATCGAGCCCGCCAGCCGGATTGATACGCGCGCGCAGAAATTCGTTGCGGCGATCGGCCTTGCTCTGCGTGAAGTCCGCGCGCAGCGACAGCGCGCGCGGCGCGACCGCCTGCACGCCGGCCAGACTCAGGATGAACGGGCGCACGAACAGTAGGAAGGTCGCGAAGCTGGACACCGGATTGCCCGGCAGACCGATAAAGAAGGTCTCCGCCGACGCCGAATCCGGCGCCGCCGCGGTCTCGCCACGCCGCGCTGCACGGCGCACCGCGCCGAAGGCGAGCGGCTTGCCCGGCTTCATCGCGATCTGCCACATGGCAAGACGCCCTTCTGCTTCCACAGCCGGCTTCACGTGATCCTCCTCGCCCACCGACACGCCGCCGCACGTGAGGATCAGGTCGTGTGCCTCGGCGGCTTCACGCAAGGTCGCGCGGGTCGCATCGAGCTTGTCGGCGACGATGCCGTAATCGGTCACTTCGCAGCCGAGTTTTTCCAGCAGGCCACGCAGCGTGAAACGGTTCGAGTTGTAGATCGCGCCAGGCTTCAGCGGCTCACCCGGCATGGTCAGCTCGTCGCCGGTGAAAAATACGGCAACCTTGACGCGCCGCCGCACCGCGAGTTCGGCGCAACCGACCGACGCGGCGAGCCCCAATGCCTGCGGCGTAAGCCGCGTGCCCGCCGGAAGGATGACCGAACCGCTGCGGATATCCGCGCCTTGCGCTGTAATCCATTCGCCCGGTTCCGGACTGTGCAGGATCACGACGTCTGTGTCGGCGGCTTCGGTTTGCTCCTGCATCACGATCGCGTCGGCGCCGGGCGGCACCGTGGCGCCCGTGAAGATGCGCGCCGCCGTACCGGGCTTCAGGGGCTCCGGCGCGTGGCCGGCAGGAATGCGCTGCGAAACCGGCAAGCGGCTGTAGTCCCGAACCGTCAGGTCCGCCGTGCGGATCGCGTAGCCGTCCATTGAACTGGTGTTCATTGGCGGGACGTCGAGCGGTGAAGTGACGTCGGCCGCGAGAACACGGTTCAGCGCATCCAGCGTGGGGATCGACTCTGTGCCGGCAATCGGGCTCGCTGCGCTGAGCAGGGTCGCCAGCGCTTCGGCGGTGGCAAGCATCGGCGCGCGGGGCATGGGTGTGGACATCTCGGGTCTCGGAGCCGCAGGTTAAAAGAATATTGTAGCGGTCGAAGCAGGAAGCCTGGGCTGCGTGGCGTTATGGGGGAATTTCTGGTGTTTGAGCGCTTGCCGCGAGGTTTCGCGGCAAGCGCCGTTCGACGTGGAGCGCACGGCGTGCGGGGAGCGTGCCGGACGGCTGCGTGAGCCGCAGATCCGGTCACGCTTCGACAACTGTGACTCGCTTACGCGTCCACGTTCGCCACGATAAAGTCCTTCACGTGCTGCATGTCCGCGGGCAGCACTTCGAAGCGCTGCGGCAGGGATTCGAGGCCCGAGAAAGCCGCCGGCCGCTCCGGTTCGCGCAGCAGCGCTTCGCGGATCGTCTCGCCGAATTTGATCGGTTGCGCGGTCTCCAGCACGATCATCGGAATGCCCGGCTGCAGATGTTCGCGTGCGACCTTCAGGCCGTCGGCCGTGTGCGTGTCGATCATCGTGTCGTAACGCTCGAACACGTCGCGAATCGTCTCCACGCGGGTCTCGTGGCTGCTGCGGCCCGACACGAAACCGAATTGCTGCACGCGCGCAAAGTCGCCGCTCGCGGCGAGGTCGAAACCGCCCTTCTCTTCGACGTCGCGGAACAGTTGCAACACGCGCGCCGGATCGCGGCCCAGCAGATCGAACACGAAACGCTCGAAGTTCGAAGCCTTCGAAATGTCCATGCTCGGGCTACTGGTGTGATACGTCTCGGCCGCCTTGCGCACGCGGTAAATACCCGTGCGGAAAAACTCGTCGAGCACGTCGTTTTCGTTTGTCGCCACGACCAGCTTTTCGATCGGCAAACCCATCATGCGCGCGATGTGACCCGCGCACACATTGCCGAAGTTGCCCGACGGCACGGTGAACGACACACGCTCGTCGTTCGACTTCGTGGCCGCGAAGTAACCCTTGAAGTAATACACGACCTGCGCGACGACGCGCGCCCAGTTGATCGAGTTGACCGTGCCGATCTTGTACTTCGCCTTGAACGCGTGATCGTTCGACACGGCTTTGACGATGTCCTGCGCGTCGTCGAACACGCCTTCCACGGCGATGTTGAAGATGTTCGGATCCTGCAGGCTGTACATCTGCGCGGTCTGGAACGCGCTCATCTTCTTGTGCGGCGAGAGCATGAACACGCTGATGCCCTTCTTGCCGCGCATCGCGTATTCCGCGGCGCTGCCGGTGTCGCCCGAAGTCGCGCCGAGAATGTTCAGCGTTTGACCGTGCTTTGCCAGCGTGTATTCGAACAGGTTGCCGATCAACTGCATCGCCATGTCCTTGAACGCGAGCGTCGGTCCGTTGGACAGCTCCAGCAGCGACAGCGGCGCGCCGTCCTCGACGCCGAGCGTCTTCAGCGGCGTGATCTGCGCGGCGCTTTCGTCGTCGCGCACGTTGCAGTAGGTGGCCGCGGTGTACGTTTTGCGCGTGAGTGCGCGCAGGTCTTCGGCGGGAATGTCGTCGCAGAATCTGGACAGGATCTCGAAGGCCAGGTCCGCGTACGGCAGCGTGCGCCAGCGCGTCAATTCGTCGCCGGTGATGCGCGGATATTCGGCGGGCAGGTACAGGCCACCGTCCTTCGCGAGACCGCCCAGCAGGATGTCGGAAAAGGTATGGTGCTCGCCGGCTCCGGCGCCGCGCGTGGAGAGGTAGTTCATAGTTCGGCCTAGTTCAGCGCTTCCATGCGCAGCTTCGTGACTTGCGAGACAACGGTCTTCAGCGCTTCGATCGTCTTGATCGCAGCGTTGACGTGCTTTTCGACCGTTTCGTGCGTAATCAGGATGATGTCGGTTTCGCCCTTGCCGTTCGCGTCGACCTGCTCCGATTCCTTCTGCAGCAGCGCGTCGATCGAAATGCCGGTGTCGGCCAGAATGCGCGTGATGTCGGCCAGCACGCCAGTCACGTCCGCCACCCGCAGACGCAGGTAGTAGCCGCTCGTGACTTCGTCGATCGGCAGGATCGGGGTGTTCGACAGGCTGTCCGGCTGGAACGCCAGATGCGGCACGCGATGCTCCGGGTCCGCCGTGTGCAGACGCGTCACGTCGACCAGATCGGCCACCACCGCGGAAGCCGTGGGCTCGGCGCCCGCGCCCTTGCCGTAGTAAAGCGTGGTGCCGACCGCGTCGCCGTGCACCACGACCGCGTTCATCGCGCCTTCCACGTTCGCCAGCAGGCGCTTTTCCGGAATCAGCGTGGGATGCACGCGCAATTCGATGCCCTTGTCCGTGCGGCGCGCAATGCCGAGCAGCTTGATACGGTAGCCGAGTTCCTCGGCATATCTGATGTCGATCGCCGCGAGCTTGCTGATGCCTTCGACGTAGGCCTTGTCGAACTGCACCGGCACGCCGAACGCGATCGCGCTCATGATGGTCGCCTTGTGCGCGGCGTCCACGCCTTCGATGTCGAAGGTCGGATCGGCTTCGGCGTAACCGAGCTCCTGCGCGGCTTTCAGCGCGGTCGCGAAGTCGAGCCCGCGGTCGCGCATTTCCGAGAGAATGTAGTTCGTCGTGCCGTTGATGATGCCCGCAATGTACTGGATGCGATTGGCCGTGAGCCCTTCGCGCAGCGCCTTGATGATCGGGATGCCGCCCGCCACCGCCGCCTCGAACGACACCATCACGCCGTTGGCGCGCGCCGCTTCGAAAATCTCCGTGCCGTGCACCGCGAGCAGCGCCTTGTTGGCGGTCACCACATGCTTGCGATTGCGGATCGCGCGCAGCACGAGCTCGCGCGCCACGCCCGTGCCGCCGATCATCTCGGCCACGATATCGATCGACGGGTCGTCGACCACCGCATTGAACTCATCGGTCAGCGCCACCGTGCCGGCCTCGGCGCCGAGCGCCGCTGTCGCTTTGGCGGGATTGCGCACGGCAATGCGCGCAATCTCGATGCCGCGGCCCGCGCGGCGTTTGATTTCTTCCTGATTGCGGCGCAGTACCGTGAAGGTGCCGCTGCCTACCGTGCCGAAGCCCAGCAGTCCAACTTTGATCGGTTCCATGCAGCGTGTGTTTTCAAGTAGATGATTAAAAGTAAACGGGTCTCGGGTCCGGCGCGGGTCGCCCGGCGCGGCATGTGCCCAGGCATACTCGCCTGTAAGACGTGCCGCGCCGTGCGCCCTGTTCCTATTGTGCGCTAGGCTGTGTGACGCTTGCGGTAGCCGTCGAGGAAACGCGCGATCCGGTTGATCGAATCCGCAAGGTCGTCCACGTTCGGCAGGAACACGACGCGGAAGTGATCCGGCGTCGGCCAGTTGAAGCCGGTGCCCTGCACGAGCAGCACGCGCTCTTCCAGCAGAAGGTCGAGAATGAACTGCTGATCGTCCTGGATCGGATAGATCTTCGGGTCCAGCCGCGGGAACATGTACAGCGCCGCTTCGGGCTTCACGCAACTCACGCCGGGGATCGCCGTCAGCATGTCATACGCGAGTTCGCGCTGTTTGTACAGGCGCCCGCTCGGCACGATCAGGTCGTTGATGCTCTGGTAGCCGCCGAGCGCGGTCTGGATCGCGTACTGGCCGGGCACGTTCGGGCAGAGGCGCATGGAAGCCAGAATGCCGAGCCCTTCGAAGTAGTCTTTGGCATGGCGGCGGTTCTCGCCGGCGGTCAGGCCCGAGATGAACATCCAGCCGGCGCGATAACCGCATGACCGGTAGCTCTTCGACAGGCTGTTGAACGTGACCGTGAGCACGTCTTCGGAGAGCGCCGCCATCGACGTGTGCTTCTTGCCGTCGTAGACGATCTTGTCGTAGACCTCGTCGGCGAAAATCACGAGGCCGTGCTGGCGGGCGATCTCGATCAGGCCGAGCAGCAGTTCGTCCGAATACAGCGCGCCGGTCGGGTTGTTCGGGTTGATGACCACGAGCGCGCGGGTGTTCGGCGTGATTTTCGCGCGAATGTCGTCGAGGTCGGGCATCCAGCTATTCGATTCGTCGCAGATGTAGTGCACCGGCGTGCCGCCCGACAGGCTCACGCCGGCGGTCCACAGTGGGTAGTCCGGTGCGGGCAGCAGCACTTCGTCGCCGTCGTTGAGCAGCCCCTGCAGCGCCATCACGATCAGCTCCGAGGCGCCGTTGCCGATATAGATGTCGTCCAGTTCTACGCCGTGCACGCCCTTTTGCTGCGTGTAATGCATGATCGCCTTGCGCGCGGCGAACACACCCTTGGAATCGGAATAACCCGACGACCCCGGCAGGTTCAGGATCATGTCCTGAATGATTTCGTCCGGCGCGTCGAAGCCGAACGGCGCGAGATTGCCGATGTTCAGCTTGATGATGCGGTGGCCCTCTTCTTCGAGCCGCTTCGCATGTTCGAGGACGGGCCCGCGAATGTCGTAGCAGACATTCAACAACTTGTTGGATTTGAGTATCGGTTTCACGGCGGGCACTTCATCCTGGTTGATGGCTTGGGCAAACCGGCGCGGGCAAACAGCAACAGGGCCGGGCAGGTTCGCCGATATGGGGAATTCGGACGCGGCACGGACGGCGACGGCAAGCGACGACCGGCGGACGCGGATCGGGTCAGGTCAATCACGGAGCCCATTCGTCGGGCCGCTGCGCAGGCCGCTTCGCGAACCCTCTTCGCGTTGACGAACACAGACACAGCAGACGAAAAGCGGCCGAAAGCGGGCAAAACCAAGGCGGATAGCCGGTGGGCCGCACCCGCCGACTCAGCGCGGCTTGTGGCGGCATATGAGCGAGGGGCGCCGCAAGGCGGCTAAAAAGTTATAATTTAGCGGATTTTGGCCGACTTCCGCAATGCACCAACCGCAACGGCAAGCCTTTTCGGCCGCATTTGCCCCGCTTTTGCCTCGCTTGTGCCCCATGCGCGTGTCCCACTCGCGTCGAATCGCCCCGCCCGGGCCCAGCCCGGTCAGGCCGCCAACACGCATGATGTCTCACGACGACTTCGGAAAACCAATTTGAAATTACATCAGGATTCGAGCGGCGCCCTCAACACCGTCACCGGTTACGGCGCCGACTACGTCGAAATCAATCTGGTGCGCCATTCAGGCAGCCTTCTCGTGCTGCCGGACGCACCCGTCATCCCTTGGCCCATCGCCTCCTTCGAGCAGCTGAGCGCCGAGCACTTCGCCATGCTGGTCGATTCCGCGCCCGAAGTGGTCGTGTTCGGCAGCGGCGGGCGGCTGCGCTTTCCGCATCCACGCCTGACCGCCGCGCTGACCGCGAAGCGGATCGGCGTCGAAACGATGGACTTCAAGGCCGCCTGCCGCACTTACAACATTCTGATGGCCGAGGGCCGCAAGGTCGCGGCCGCGCTGTTGATCGAAGCATAGGCGCGTGCCGCGCAGCCGCGCCAGCACGGGTTGGCCGCAGCGTGCCGCACCCCGTGTGCGCTGCGGCCACGCTGTCCGGCCGGCTCGTCAGGCTCACTGCGCGCCCTGTCCGCGTGACGGCCGATCACGTACACTGCGCGCCATCGAAGGCAGTACCGGCAGCCTGAGCACGGCCGCGCGTCGTGGCCGCGCGCTGTAGACGGCAGGCGAAGAAGCCGCCGCCATCAAGGCCGGCTGCGCTCGCGGGCAACCAGAATGCGGCGCGCAGAGTCTGACGCGCGCGCGCCTCGCTCACGGCAGTCCCGCGCAGCGCTGGTCGCTTCGCGGAGGGCCGCCGCGCATAGCCGGTCGCCATTTCCGAACAACACCGCTTCGCCGCCCGCGCGGCGTCGCCACAAAGGTTGAAATCCATGAACGATACGCCTTCCAGGCTACCGCTCAACCGCACCACGATTCTGCTGCTGGTGCTGGCCCTCGCCGTGATCTGGTTCGTGCCGCTCGGCTGGCGCCACCTGCTGCCGAGCGACGAAGGCCGCTACGCCGAAATGGCACGCGAGATGTTCGTCACCGGCGACTGGATCACGCCGCGCTACAACGGCTACAAGTATTTCGAGAAGCCGCCGCTGCAGACCTGGGCGAACGCGCTCACGTTCGCGTGGTTCGGCATCGGCGAATGGCAGGCGCGGCTTTATACCGCACTGACGGGCTTTGCCGGCGTACTGCTGATCGGCTTCACCGGCGCGCGCGTGTTCAACGCGGCGACCGGCGTATTTGCGGCGATCGTGCTGGCGACCTCGCCGTACTGGAACCTGATGGGCCACTTCAACACGCTCGACATGGGCCTGTCGTTCTGGATGGAACTGACGCTGTGCGCACTGCTGCTCGCGCAGCGCCCCAACCTGCGGACCGGCTGCGTGCGCGGCTGGATGTGGGTGTGCTGGGGCTCGATGGCGCTGGCGGTGCTGTCCAAGGGACTCGTCGGCGTGATCCTGCCGGGCGCCGTGCTCGTGCTCTACACGCTGATCGCGCGCGACTGGGCCGTGTGGAAGCGCCTGCATCTGATCGGCGGCCTGATCGTGTTCTTCGCGATCGTCACGCCGTGGTTCGTACTGGTGCAGCAGCGCAACCCGGAATTCCTCAATTTCTTTTTCATCGTTCAGCAGTTCAAGCGCTATCTGACGCCTGAGCAGAACCGTCCGGGGCCGTTCTACTACTTCGTGCCGGTGCTGCTGGTGGGCTTCCTGCCGTGGCTCTCGGTGACGCTGCAAAGCGTGCGCCACGCATGGCGCCTGCCGCGCCAGCCGAACGGCTTCGCGCCGGTCACCCTGATGCTGACGTGGACCGTCTTCATCTTCCTGTTCTTCAGTGCGTCGCATTCGAAGCTGCTGTCCTACACGCTGCCGATCGCGCCGCCGATCGCGCTTCTGATCGGCATGTACCTGCCGCTCGTCACGCGCGACCAGTTGCGCCGCCATCTCGCCGGCTATGCGCTCTTTCTCGTCGCGGCCGCGTTCGGTGCGCTGTTCCTGCCGCGTTTCGGCAGTGCCCGCAATCCGGCCGAACTGTATGCCGAATACCGCACGTGGGTGTTGGCGGCGCTCGCCGTCGCCTTCGTGCTGACGCTGGCCGCGCTGTGGCTGAACCGCCGCAGCCGCGCCGGCAGCCTCGGCGCCGTCGCCACTTTCGGCGCGGCGTGGCTGCTGCTCGGCACCATCGCCGGCACGGGTCACGACGTGTTCGGCCGCCTGAGCTCCGGTGCGCCGCTCGCGCCCGCCATCAAGGCGGAGATCGCCAGGTTGCCGGCGGATACGCCGTTCTACTCGGTGGGCGTGCTCGACCACACGCTGCCGTTCTATGTCGACCACGCCATGATCATGGTCGAGCATCCCGACGAACTGGCGTTCGGCGTCTCCGTCGAACCGCAGAAATGGATTCCGTCCGTCGATGCGTGGATCGAGCGCTGGAAGGCCGACCGCTATGCGCTCGCGCTGATCCCGCCGCCGACCTACGACCGGCTCCTCAAGGAAGGCCTGCCGATGCAGGTGATCGCCCGCGACTCGCGCCGCGTGGTGGTGGAGAAGCCGCTCGCCGTGCCCGGCGGGCCGGCGGCCGTGACACCGGCGCCAGAGTCGGCGCCGGTAGAAAAAGCACAACAATGACCCCATATCAGGATCTAACCGTTCGATGAACCCGATTTCCCTCTTTTGCATTCTTGCCGGCGTCACGTTGAACGCCGGCGCGCAGTTGCTGCTCAAAGCCGGAACGAATGCCGTTGGACACTTCGAATTCACCCGTGCGAACATCCTGCCCATCGCCTTTCGCCTCGCAACCCAGCCGCCGATCATCGGCGGACTGGCCTGCTATGTGATCAGCGTGGCCGTGTGGATCGTCGGCCTGTCGCGGGTGGACGTATCGATCGCCTATCCGATGCTCTCGCTCGGCTACGTCGTCAACGCGTTCGCGGCGTGGTACCTGTTCGGCGAAGTGTTGTCGGTACAGAAAATGATCGGCATCGGCATCATCCTGATCGGCGTGCTGGTATTGGCTCGCAGCTAGATGTAACGGCCCGGCGGCGTGCCGGACACAATCTATTACTGTTTATTGCCGGCGCCGCCTGAACAGACGCAGGCGGCAAAGACCTTAAGCCGGCAATCCGGCCGGCTAAGGAATACGTAAGGTTGACCACGGTATGCTGCGCGGTTGCGCCCTGTTTTAGCCGCGGCCCCGGTTGCGCATGGTGTGTGGTTTAGTTCGCGCCCTTCGGGTTGCGCCCCCTTTCAATCGAGCGAAGCATTCATGAGCCAGTCAACAGTCCCGTTTTTGCCCTTTGTGAAACCCGAGATCGACGAGGAAACGATTCAGGGCGTCGCCGACGTGCTGCGCTCCGGCTGGATCACCACCGGCCCGCAGAACCAGAAATTCGAGGCGGCGCTCTCCGAATTCTGCGGCGGCCGCCCGGTGCGCACGTTCAATTCCGGCACGGCGACGCTGGAAATCGGCCTGCGCATTGCCGGCGTGGGTGAAGGCGACGAGGTCATCACGACGCCGGCCTCGTGGGTCTCGACCAGCAACGTGATCTATGAAGTCGGCGCGACGCCGGTGTTCGCCGACATCGACCCGGTCACCCGCAACATCGACCTCGATCTGCTCGAAAAGGCCATCACGCCGCGTACCAAGGCGCTGATTCCGGTCTATCTGTCGGGCCTGCCGGTCGATATGGACCGGTTGTATGCGATTGCCCGCGCCCACAAGCTGCGGGTGATCGAAGACGCCGCGCAGGCGTTCGGCTCGACGTGGAAAGGCGAGCGCATCGGGCGGCTGGGCGACATGGTCTCGTTCAGCTTCCACGCGAACAAGAACCTGACCTCGATCGAAGGCGGCGCGCTGGTGCTGAACAACGAAGAAGAAGCCATTCTCGCGCAGAAATACCGTCTGCAAGGCATCACGCGCACCGGCTTCGACGGCATGGACTGCGACGTGCTCGGCGGCAAGTACAACCTGACGGACGTCGCCGCGCGCGTCGGGCTCGGTCAGTTGCCACATCTGGAGCGCTTTCTCGCGCAGCGCCGGAAACTGGTGCGTGCGTATTTCGCGGGCTTCGAGGGTAGCGCGGCGACGAAACTGGGAGTCGGCCTGCCGTTTGCTGATTTTGAAAACAGCAACTGGCACATGTTCCAGATCACGCTGCCGCTCGAAAAACTCTCGATCGACCGCGCCGGCTTCATGGGCCAACTGAAAGAGCGCGGCATCGGTTCGGGCGTGCACTACCCGGCGATCCACCTGTTCTCGCTATACCGGGCACGCGGTTTCAGGGAAGGCATGTTCCCGCATGCGGAGCGTTTCGGCGCAACCACCGTCACGCTACCGCTCTTCACGCTGATGAACGAAAGCGACGTGGAACGCGTGTGCCGCGCGGTCAATGAAATTTGCGAACAATACGGAAAATAAGCGGAAATGAGTTATTCGGAACATCGCGCCGTCGCACCGGAAGTGTCGGTCATCATCCCGGTGTACAACGAGGAAGCCGGTCTGGCTGCGCTGTTCGCGCGCCTCTATCCTGCGCTAGACGCGCTCGGCACCGGTTATGAAGTGATCTTCATCAACGACGGCAGCCGCGACAAGTCCGCGGCCCTGCTCGCCGAGCAGTTCCGTGCGCGTCCCGACTCGACCCGCGTGATTCTGCTGAACGGCAACTACGGCCAGCACATGGCGATTCTGGCGGGCTTCGAGCAATCGCGCGGCGAGATCGTCATCACGCTCGACGCCGACCTGCAGAATCCGCCGGAAGAGATCGCCAAGCTGGTCAACAAGATGCGCGAAGGCTACGACTACGTCGGCACGATTCGCCTGCAGCGCCAGGACAGCCTGTGGCGCCGCAAGGCCTCGCGTGCGATGAACCGGCTGCGCGAGCGCATCACCCGCATCAAGATGACCGACCAGGGCTGCATGCTGCGCGCGTACAGCCGGCATATCATCGACACGATCAATCGCTGCGGCGAAATCAACACCTTCATTCCGGCGCTCGCGTACACGTTCGCGCAGAATCCGGTGGAAGTCGAGGTCGCGCACGAAGAGCGTTTTGCCGGCGAATCGAAGTACTCGCTGTATTCGCTGATCCGCCTGAATTTCGACCTCGTGACCGGCTTCTCGGTGGTGCCGCTGCAATGGCTGTCGTTCATCGGCGTGATCCTGTCGCTCGGGTCCGCGGCGCTGTTCGTGCTGCTGCTGATTCGCCGCTTCATCATCGGCGCGGAAGTGCAAGGTGTGTTCACGCTGTTCGCCATCACCTTCTTCCTGCTCGGTGTGATCATCTTCGCGCTCGGTCTGCTCGGCGAATATATCGGCCGGATCTATCAGCAGGTGCGCGCGCGTCCACGCTACCTCGTGCAAACCATTCTTGAACAGCGCGACGGCACGACCGTCGCCGAAGCGCCGCGCCAGACGGTCGTACAGGCCGTGCAGGCCGCGCCGCTCCTCGACCAGGGTCCCACTCCATGAAGCCGCGCGCCGTCGTATTCGCGTATCACAACGTCGGTGTGCGCTGCCTGCAGGTGCTGCTCGCGCGCGGCGTGGACGTGGCGCTCGTCGTCACGCACGAAGACAACCCGACCGAAAACATCTGGTTCGGCAGCGTCGCCTCCGTCGCGGCCGAACACGGTATTCCGGTGATGACGCCGAACGATCCCAAAAGTCCCGAGCTGCACGCCGCGGTGAGTGCCGCGCGCCCGGACTTCATCTTCTCGTTCTACTACCGCCATATGTTGCCGGTCGAGTTGCTGGCGCTCGCCGCACGAGGCGCGTACAACATGCACGGCTCGCTGCTGCCGAAGTACCGCGGCCGCGTGCCGACCAACTGGGCGGTGATTCACGGCGAAACCGAAACCGGCGCGACGCTGCACGAAATGGCGGCCAAGCCGGACGCGGGCGCGATCGTCGCGCAAACGCCGGTGCCGATCCTGCCCGACGACACCGCGAGCCAAGTGTTCGACAAAGTCACGGTGGCCGCCGAGCAGACGCTGTGGCGCGTGCTGCCGTCCTTGCTGGCGGGCGAAGCGCCGCATCTGCCGAACGATATCTCGCACGGCAGCTATTTCGGCGGCCGCAAGCCGGAAGACGGCCGCATCGACTGGACGCAACCGGCGCAGCAGGTCTACAACCTGATCCGTGCGGTCGCGCCGCCCTATCCGGGCGCGTTCACGGACCTCGGCGGGCACCGCTTCATGGTTGCGCGCGCGCGGCTGGCCGCGCCCGGCGCGCTTCGCTCGGATTTGCCCGCGGGCCTGCACGTAAGCGATAATGCCATTTTCGCGATATGCGGCGACGGCCGCACGATCGCCATCCACGAATTGCGGCACCAGCACGGCGGCAGCGAGACTGTCGTCACTCCGGCCGAATTTGCCCAGCTCATTCAAACTCCCCGTTACTCATGAAAAAAGTCCTGATTCTGGGTGTGAACGGCTTCATCGGCCATCACCTGTCCAAACGCATTCTCGAAACGACCGATTGGGAAGTGTTCGGGATGGACATGCAGACCGAACGTCTGGGCGACCTGATCAATCATGAACGGATGCACTTCTTCGAAGGCGACATCACGATCAACAAGGAGTGGGTCGAATATCACGTCAAGAAGTGCGATGTGATCCTGCCGCTGGTCGCGATCGCCACGCCCGCCACGTACGTGAAGCAGCCACTGCGCGTGTTCGAACTCGACTTCGAGGCGAACCTGCCGATCGTGCGTTCGGCCGTCAAGTACGGCAAGCACCTCGTGTTCCCGTCCACGTCCGAGGTCTACGGCATGTGCACGGACGAGCAGTTCGATCCGGAAGAATCGCAACTGTCGTACGGTCCGATCAACAAGCCGCGCTGGATCTACGCGTGCTCCAAGCAGTTGATGGACCGCGTGATCTGGGGTTACGGCATGGAAGGCCTGAACTTCACGCTGTTCCGTCCGTTCAACTGGATCGGCCCGGGCCTCGACTCGATCTACACGCCGAAGGAAGGCAGCTCGCGCGTGGTCACGCAGTTCCTCGGCCATATCGTGCGCGGCGAGAACATCAGCCTCGTGGACGGCGGCGCGCAAAAGCGCGCGTTCACGGACATCGACGACGGCATCGGCGCGCTGATGAAGATCATCGAGAACAAGGACGGCGTGGCAACGGGCAAGATCTACAACATCGGCAACCCGACCAACAATTTCTCGGTGCGTGAACTCGCGCACAAGATGCTGACGCTCGCCGCCGAATTCCCGGAATACGCAGACACGGCCAAGCAGGTGCAACTGGTCGAAACCTCGTCGGGCGCGTACTACGGCGCGGGCTATCAGGACGTGCAGAACCGCGTGCCGAAGATCGACAACACCATGCAGGAACTCGGCTGGGCGCCCAAGTCGACCTTCGACGAAGCGCTGCGCAAGATTTTCGAAGCGTATCGCGGCCACGTCGGCGAAGCGCGCGCGCTCGTCGAACAGCAATAAGGGCCGATCCTTGGCTCGTATCGTCCTGAAGATCGACGTCGACACGCTGCGCGGCACCCGCGAAGGCGTGCCGAATCTCGCGCGCATCTTCGACCGCTTCAAGGCGCGCGCCACCTTCCTCTTCAGCCTCGGGCCCGACCACACCGGTTGGGCGATGCGCCGCGTGCTGCGGCCGGGCTTTTTGCAGAAGGTGTCGCGCACCTCGGTGGTCGAACACTACGGCATCAAACAGTTGATGTACGGCGTATTGCTGCCCGGCCCGGACATCGGCGCCAAGGCCGCAGCGGAAATGCGCGCGATCCACGAAGCCGGCTTCGAGTGCGGCATTCATACGTGGGATCACGTCTACTGGCAGGACAACGTGCGCTCGAAAGACCGCGCATGGACCACGGCGCAGATGCAGCAAAGCCACGACCGTTTCGTCGAAGTGTTCGGCACGCCGCCGGTCACGCACGGCGCGGCCGGCTGGCAGATGAACGGCCACGCGTTCGAGCAGATCGACGCGTGGGGCATGCACTACGCGTCCGACGGCCGCGGCCACTCGCCGTATCTGCCGGTGGTCGGCGGGCGAACGCTCACGCATGTGCAGATGCCCACCACGCTGCCCACGCTCGACGAAGTGCTCGGCGTGGACGGTGTCGAGCCGCACAATGTCGCCGCGTGGATGCTCAAGCATACGGAAAACAATCCGCACGACCAGGTGTACACGCTGCACGCGGAACTCGAAGGGCAAAAGCTCGCGCCGATTTTCGAACAGCTTCTGGAAGGCTGGCGCGCGCAAGGCCACACCTTCGCGACGATGGGCGATTATTACGCGGCGCTAGACCGCAGCACGCTGCCATCGTACCCTGTTACATGGGGCGAAATTCCAGGGCGCTCCGGCGAACTGATTGTCCAGCCCTGACTGGTCAGCCCGCAGCCGGCCCTGACGACCCGAGCGCCGCGCGAGAACATGCCGCGCGCCGGCCGCCCCTCCCAAAAGTCTCGACGCCAGGCCGGCGCCGCCGCAATCTTCCGGCGCCGGCCATAACAACCGGAGAACCTCGTGCCCATCGCAGTCGACCAACCCATCCCCGACTTCACCGCCCCCGCTACCGGCGGCGAGATCACGCTGTCCAAGCTGCGGGGCAAGAAGGTGGTGCTGTATTTTTATCCGAAGGACAACACGCCGGGCTGCACAACCGAAGGTCTGCAGTTCCGCGATCTGTATCCGAAGTTCAGGAAGGCCGGCGCGGAGATCATCGGCGTGTCGCGCGACAGCCTGCGCTCGCATGACAATTTCAAGGCAAAGCTCGAACTGCCCTTCCCGTTGATCTCGGATCCCGAGGAAACGCTGTGCGCGCTCTTCAACGTCATCAAAATGAAGAAAATGTATGGCAAAGAAGTACGGGGAATTGAACGCTCCACGTTCCTCATCGACGCTGAAGGCGTGCTGCGCCAGGAGTGGCGCGGCGTGAAGGTGCCCGGCCACGTCGACGATATTCTGGAGGCTGTACAAGCGCTTTGAGGCGCGTTATATTGGGTTGCAATGAGTGCCTGTACACCCCAAATTCTTCGCCGCTGCGCCAGACTTGACGGCCGTTTCCGGTTTTTCCCGGGTGCCGTCGGAGTCGTGAGGCGCAACGCGAGCACTGTAGGCGAGCCGCTTGCCCCGTACGCCGGGGCGGCGGCTTTTTTAATTGCGCGCGGCCGTTCGTTCACTCGGCCACGCGCTTCCGTTAAGGAGCCGATCGAAGACCAGGCGAACCGGCATCTCTAGACCGAATGCGCGCCTCCGGGCGCAAACTGCGTGCGCATCCATTGGCACCGGCAGAATGCGACAGGCGGCGCACGATATGCGACCCGATTAATTCGAGGGAAACCATGCCTTTGCCTACCCCCCCCAGCAAGCTCGGCAATCTCCTGCCGCCTGACGAATACAAGGCCAAAGCCGCCAGCCCGGCGCGCTCCGCCGCGAAGAAACAGGCGACCGTTGGGGAATCCGCAGAGTCGGCCGACTATGGCCGCGCAAACGTCGCCACGCCGATGGCGCACGCCGCCAATGCCGCGACCACTTTGCGGCCTGTGCCGACGTCGTCGGCGGCTCCGGCTGTATCCGAATCCTCGGGCGAGGCCGCGCCCACCCGCAGCCGCAAATCGAAGCAGACGGCCGCCCTGTTGCAGCCGGTTCCCGCTGCCCGTCCGCAAGCCGAGCCGGCTGCGCCCGCAGAGCCGGTCGTCGCGCGTGCGCCGAGTGCGAAGCAGGCTGAGGCGAGCACACCCGCAGCCGCCGCGCCGAACACGCGCGGCACCGGCAGGAAACGCGGCACGGCCACCGAACCGGTCGAAGTCCAGAAGCTTTTCGTGCTCGACACGAACGTGCTGATGCACGATCCGAGCTGCCTGTTCCGTTTCGAGGAACACGACGTCTATCTGCCAATGATGACGTTGGAAGAACTCGACAACCACAAGAAGGGCATGTCGGAAGTCGCGCGCAACGCCCGTCAGGTGAGCCGCACGCTGGACGCGCTCGTGGCGAACGCCGGCAATATGTCCGACGGCATATCGCTCGCGCGTCTGGGCAGCCGCGAGGCTTCCGGGCGCCTGTACTTCCAGACCAAGCTCACCGCCATCGAACCGGTGGAAGGTCTGCCGGAAGGCAAAGCCGACAACCAGATCCTCGGCGTGGTGCGCGCGTTGCAGCGCGACCGGATGGATCGCCAGGTCGTGCTGGTGTCGAAAGACATCAACATGCGCATCAAGGCGCATGCGCTCGGCCTGCCGGCTGAAGACTACTTCAACGACCAGGTGCTCGAAGACAGCGATCTGCTGTATTCCGGCATTCGCGCGCTGCCGCAGGATTTCTGGACCAGGCACGCGAAGGGCATGGAGAGCTGGCAGGACACCAAGACCGGAACCACGTATTACCGCGTGACCGGTCCGCTGTGCGCGTCGATGCTGGTCAACGAGTTCGTCTATCTGGAGCCGCAGAACGGCGAGCCGGCGTTTCACGCGCTGGTGCGCGAACTGAACGGCAAGACGGCGCTGCTGCAAACCTTGCGCGACTACGGCCACCACAAGAACAACGTGTGGGGCATCACGGCGCGTAACCGCGAGCAGAACTTCGCGCTGAACCTCCTGATGAACCCGGAAATCGACTTCGTCACGCTGCTGGGTCAGGCCGGCACCGGCAAGACGCTGGTCGCGCTCGCCGCCGGTCTCGCGCAGGTGCTGGACGACAAGCGCTACAACGAGATCATCGTGACGCGCGCAACGGTGCCGGTTGGTGAAGACATCGGCTTCCTGCCAGGTACGGAAGAGGAAAAAATGCAGCCGTGGATGGGTGCATTCGACGACAACCTCGAAGTCCTGCAGAAAACCGACGACGCCGCCGGCGAATGGGGCCGCGCCGCGACTCAGGAGCTGATCCGCTCGCGCCTGAAGGTCAAGAGCATGAACTTCATGCGTGGCCGCACGTTCGTGGACAAGTATCTGATCATCGACGAGGCGCAAAACCTGACGCCGAAGCAGATGAAAACGCTGGTCACTCGTGCGGGCCCTGGCACGAAGATCATCTGTCTGGGCAACATCGCGCAGATCGACACGCCGTACCTCACGGAAGGCAGTTCGGGTCTGACGTACGTGGTCGATCGCTTCAAGGGCTGGGCGCACAGCGGGCATGTGACACTGGCACGCGGCGAGCGTTCGCGTCTCGCCGACTACGCGTCGGAAATTCTCTAGGTTTCAGTTAGTTAGCTTCAGTACGAAGCCACGTCCGGAGCATTCCGGACGTGGCTTTTTTCTTGGTGGTGCGTTCCCGACTGGCAACACTTAGCGCATGAACTTCATGTAATTTATGAAGAATTCTTGCCGGAGCGAGGCTCCAAGGGCTACCATCCCGACATCGTCCGCCATTAAACGAGCGTTTACCGCTCTCCTCGTCTTCATGCGCCGACTCGCCTTTTCGTTGCTGACCGTTCTGCTGCTCGCCGCCTGTGCCGGTGCGCCGCAAAAGACGTCGTCACGCGGATCGAGTAGCGCGGTCGTGGTGGCGAACGGCGCTTATCACGCTCCGCCGCCCGGGTTTCCGAATTTCGTCGATCACAGCATCGGCCGCGAGGAAATCTCGATTCAGGCGATGAGCCTGGTCGGCATTCCATACCGTTGGGGTGGCAATACTCCAGATAGCGGCTTCGATTGCAGCGGATTGGTTCGCTACGTGGTCTCGCGCGCGGCTTCCGTGAATCTGCCGCGCACGACGGCGGACATGAGTGGGCGCGGCGAGTCGATAGAACCGGACGAGATCGCGCCGGGCGATCTGATTTTCTTCAACACGACGGGGCGCGCGCATTCGCATGTCGGCATTTATGTCGGCAAGCTGCGCTTCGTCAACGCGCCGTCGACCGGCGGCACGGTGCGGCTCGATTACCTGACCAATCCGTATTGGGCCAAACGCTTCGACGGCATTCGTCGCGTGGCCGCGCCGGCTGCAACGCCAACGCCGTTCGATACGCCGAGCTATCAGGCTGCGGCACCGCAGCCTGAGCGCGTCGCGCCGGTGGCGCAAACAACGCCGGCGTATGCTGGTGCGGCGGGCACGACGGCGACCGTGGTGGCGCCGACCTCGGCGAAGACGGCGACACAGCCGCCGGTCTATGCCGCAGGTGCGCTGCAGCCCCAATCCCAGCCGCAGCAGACGGCCCGCGTTGCAGCGGCGCCTCGCGCACCTTTGACTGCGGAGGCTCAGCCGCTCACTGCATCGGCACAAGCTGATCCGTTTGAGCCGCCACCGCCCGGCATGAGCGCCGCGCAGATCCAGGCGCGTGAGGCTGGCGCTGTGTCGCCGACGCCGGTTCCTGGCGCTCAGACCAGCGCGTACGACGCCAACTCCGGCGCACCGGCTCAACAACATCCGACGGCTTCAAGCAGTGCTGCGCCAACGGCGGCCGTCCACCCACCCGATCCTATCGACGCGGCAGCCGACGCGTTCGAACCGCCGCCGCCCGCCGCCGTCGCCGCCCGCCAAGCCCGGCAGGCGCAGCAAGCCGATGAGAGCGGCAGCGTGCAGATCATGCGGGCTTCCACGGCGTCGCGCGGCATGCCCGCTCCCACGCAAACCAACGACGACCCGATCGCCCGCTTCGCCAACGGCAACTTCTGAGGTCGCGAAGCGCGGCTGGTGGTCAGCGCGCTGACGCGCCCGGCCGCTCGCAATCATGCGCGGCGCTGCCGACCGGTGCACCACAAGCTCGCCGCCGATCTGCTATCGTCACCGATATTCTTTCGACAGCGGGTGATGACGATGGATCTCGGACTCAAAGACAAGGTGGTGTTGATCACGGGCGGCAGCAAGGGAATCGGGCTTGCCTGTGCCCGTGCGTTTGCGCTCGAAGGCGCGAAAGTCGCGATCGTCTCGCGCGATCCCGCCAACCTCGCGCGCGCCTACGAACAGTTGAAACAAGAAGGCCTGCAGGTGCACCGGACCCGCGCCGATCTGCACGAGCCGCACAGCGCCGCCGATATCGTCGAAGAAGTCAGCACCGCGGTCGGCCCGATCGACGTGCTGATCAACAGCGCAGGCGCCGCGCGCCGCTACGACCCGGAAACGCTCGATGCCGAGGCGTTCCGCGCCACCATGGAAGCGAAATACTTCCCCTACATCTATCCCCAGCAGGAAGTGCTGCGCCGCATGGCCGAGCGGGCGAAATCCGGTAATGGGAGCGAGCCCGGCACGATCGTCAATATCATCGGCATGGGCGGCAAGATCGCGAGCGATATCCACATTGCGGGCGGCGCCGCGAATGCCGCGCTGATGCTTGCCACAGTCGGCCTCGCGCACTATTACGCGCGCTACGGCATCCGCATCAACGCGATCAATCCCGGCGCGACGCTCACCGAGCGTGTCGAGGAAGCAGTCAAACTGGAAGCGACGCAGCAAGGCATCGGCAGTGCGGAAGCGCTCGCGCGCGGCCAGGCCAGAGTGCCGCTCGGACGCTTCGCCAAACCGGAGGAAATCGCCGACGTCGCGCTGTTTCTGGCGAGCCGCCGTGCAAGCTATGTGACGGGCGCAATCGTCCCGATGGATGGAGGCAGCGCGCCGCTGATCTAGGCGCGCTTCTAACCCTGCAACTGAGCGCGCGGCAGGCAGCGCTGCCGCGCGCGTGTTGTGCGTTTTCCGCGTTTCCCGCGCCTACAGGAAACGGTGGCCGAGCCACCACGCAACCCCGGCGAGGGCCGCGGAAGCCGGAATCGTCAGAATCCACGCCCAGACGATGTTGCCGGCCACGCCCCACCGCACCGCGCTCAGCTTTTGCGTCGCGCCGACACCCACGATCGCGCCGGTAATCGTATGCGTGGTGGACACCGGAATGCCGAGCCACGAGGCGGTAAACAGTGTGATCGCGCCGCCCGACTCCGCGCAAAAACCGCCGACCGGCTTGAGCTTGGTGATCTTCTGGCCCATCGTGCGGACGATCCGCCACCCGCCGAACAACGTACCGATGCCCATAGAGAGATAGCAGCCGCCGATCACCCACAGCGGCGGCGCGTCCGCGATCGACGACGCATAGCCGGTCGCGATCAGCAGCATCCAGATGATGCCGATGGTTTTCTGCGCGTCGTTGCCGCCGTGGCCGAGGCTATACAAGCCCGCGGACACCAGTTGCAGGCGACGGAAACGCCGGTCCACCTTGCTCGGCGGCGTGCGGAAATAGATCCACGACACCGCCAGCATGAAGAACGAGCCGAGCACGAAGCCGAGCAGCGGCGAAATGAAGATGAAGGCCACCGTCTTCATCAGGCCGTCGAAATTGAGCGAACCCCAGCCCGACTTGGCGAGCGCCGCGCCCACCAGCCCGCCGATCAGCGCATGCGACGAGCTCGACGGAATGCCGTAATGCCAGGTGATGATGTTCCAGCCGATCGCGCCGACCAGCGCACCGAAAATCACGTAATGGTCGACGATGTTCGGATCGATCGTGCCCTTGCCGACGGTCGCCGCCACTTTCAGATGGAACACGAAATACGCGATGACGTTGAACGCCGCGGCGAAGGCGACCGCCTGCTGCGGTTTCAGCACGCCGGTCGAGACGACCGTGGCGATCGAATTCGCCGCGTCGTGGAAGCCGTTCATGAAGTCGAAAATCAGCGCGACGGCGACCAGGCCGGTGACGACCCAGATTGCGAGTTGTATCGATTGCATTATGCGTTTTCCAGCACGATGCCTTCGATGATGTTCGCTACATCTTCACACTTGTCCGTGATCGTTTCGAGCAATTCGTAGATCGCCTTCAGCTTGATCAGGGTCTTGACGTTGTCTTCTTCGCGGAACAGTTTCGACATGGCCGAGCGCAGCACGCGGTCGGCTTCCGATTCCAGCCGGTCGATTTCCTCGCAAGCCTTCAGAATCTGGCTGGCCTGCTTCATGTCGGACAGCAGACTGACGGCGAATTGCACGCGCTCGGAAGTGGCAGTGCAGATGTGCGCCAACTGGCTCGCCTCGGAAGTCACGGCCTGCACGTCGTACAGCGAAATGGCGGTGGCAACGTCCTCCATCAGGTCGAGGATGTCGTCCATCGTGGTGATCAGCTTGTGAATCTCGTCGCGGTCGAGCGGCGTGATGAACGTCTTGTGCAGCAGGTCGATGGTTTCGTGCGTGAGCTTGTCAGCGGCCTTCTCGGCTTTCTGCACGTTTTGCTTATGGGTCTCGGCGTCCTGCAGATTGTCGATCAGCAGCTCGAGTTCACGGCTTGCCGAGACGATACACGTTGCGTGCGCATTGAAAATTTCAAAGAACTTGCCCTCGGTGGGCATGAATCGACCGAACATTGGGATCCCGAAAATTGGTCACATTATGGCTGACATAAAACCGCCACATTGTACCGTCGCGAGACCCGCGCCGCACTTTTGAAAGCGCCGTTACAACGGCGCCCCAGTTATCGCTTCACTTCTCCGCTCAATCGCTGTAGAAATTCTGCGCGCCTGCAAAGTTGTCGAACTTCGTGAATTGACCGTGGAACGTGAGCCGAACGGGTCCGATCGGACCGTTCCGCTGCTTGCCGATGATAATCTCGGCGGTGCCCTTGTCCGGGCTGTCCGGGTTGTACACTTCGTCGCGGTAAATAAACAGGATCACGTCAGCATCCTGCTCGATAGCGCCGGATTCACGCAGGTCCGACATGATCGGGCGCTTGTTCGGGCGCTGCTCGAGACCCCGGTTGAGCTGCGACAAGGCGATCACCGGCACGTCGAGTTCCTTGGCGAGACTCTTCAGTGAGCGCGAGATTTCCGAGATTTCGGTCGCACGGTTTTCGCCTGACGACGACCCGCTCATCAACTGCAGGTAGTCGATGATGATCAGTCCCAGCTTGCCGCACTGGCGCGACAGCCGGCGCGCCCGCGAGCGCAATTCCATCGGGTTCAGGCCGCCGGTTTCGTCGATGAAAATCTGCGCCTCGCTCATTTTCTGCACGGCGTGCGTGAGCTTCGGCCAATCTTCGTCGGTCAGGCGCCCGGTTCGCATGCGGTGTTGATCCAGCCGCCCGACCGAGCCGAGCATACGCATGGTGAGCTGAGAACCCGGCATTTCCATCGAGAACACCGCGACCGGCAAGCCATACTCAACCGCCACGTATTCGCCGATATTCATCGAAAACGCCGTTTTACCCATCGACGGACGGCCCGCGACGATGATCAACTCGCCGCCGTGCATGCCCGACGTCATGCGGTCCAGATCGACGAAGCCGGTCGGCGTGCCGGTCACGTCGCTCGGATTGGCCGTGTGATAAAGGGTATCGATCCGCTCGACGACTTCCGTGAGCAACGGCCCGATTTCCAGGAAGCCCTGAGTGCCGCGCGCGCCGTCTTCGGCAATCGAAAACACCTTCGACTCGGCCTCGTCCAGCAACTGCCGGACTTCCTTGCCCTGCGGATTGAAGGCGTCGGCCGAGATTTCGTCGGCGACGGAAACCAGCCGGCGCAGCACCGCGCGGTCGCGCACGATTTCCGCGTAGCGCCGGATATTCGCCGCGCTCGGCGTGTTCTGGGCCAGCGCATTCAGGTAAGCGAGACCGCCAACCTCTTCCGCCTTGCCCGCGGTGCCGAGCGCCTCGTACACCGTGATCACGTCCGCCGGCCGGGTGGCCGCGATCAGCTTGCCGATGTGCTCGAAGATGATGCGGTGGTCATAGCGATAAAAATCGCTCTGCGACAGAAAGTCCGCAATGCGGTCCCATGCGGCGTTGTCGAGAAGCAGGCCGCCCAGCACCGATTGCTCGGCCTCGATCGAATGCGGCGGGACTTTCAGCGACTCGAGTTGGGGATCTTTGGACGGTGCGTTCATGGAGAGGAATTATCGGGCAAATCGAGGGCGCGCGGGCGGCCGAAAAGCTAAAAAAACGGACACAAAAAAAGCAGGGGCCGGTCACCCGGCCCCTGCTTTTCGCCAGCAACGTCCTGGCAAATACTACTTGCTGCTTAGACGTGTTCGCCGATCACAGCAACCGTCACATCGACCAGAACGTCGGTGTGCAGCGAGATCTGAACAGCGTGCTCGCCAACCAGCTTCAGCGGGCCTTCCGGCAGACGCACTTGCGCCTTTTCCACTGCGAAACCTTGCTTGACCAGGGCTTCAGCGATGTCCGCGTTCGTCACCGAACCGAACAGACGGCCGTCGACGCCAGCCTTCTGATTGATCTGAACCGTTGAGCCAGCCAGTTTTTCGCCTTGAGCGGTAGCAGCAGCCAGCTTTTCAGCGGCGACTTTTTCGAGTTCTGCACGGCGCACTTCGAATTCAGCCAGGGCTTCCTTCGTTGCACGGCGAGCTTGCTTGTTCGGGATCAGGAAGTTACGTGCGTAACCGTCCTTGACCTTCACGATATCGCCCAGGTTGCCCAGATTGACGACTTTTTCCAGAAGAATAATTTGCATTCGGAGACTCCTTATCGCGTCGTCGGGTTAGGCCTTGTGCTGGTCGGTGTACGGCACCAGCGCGAGGAAACGTGCGCGCTTGATTGCCGTATCCAGCTGGCGTTGATAGTGCGACTTCGTACCCGTGAGACGCGCCGGCGTGATCTTGCCGTTTTCGCCGATGAAGTCCTTCAGCGTTTCGAGGTCTTTGTAGTCGATGTGATCGACGCCAGCGGCCGTGAAACGGCAGAACTTCTTGCGCTTGAAGAGCGGATTTTGTTGCTGACGACGCTTGTCGAATTTCTTACCAGTCGGGCGGGGCATGTTCAGTCCTTTCCAATGTCCTGCAATGCTGTGATGTGAAATACCAGAGCTCTAGCGTTGCGGTGCTTTTTCGCCAGAAAGCCTGTGAAGAGCGTTTCCACGCCCATCTGACAGCTTTCCAGCTTACCGCTCGCCTCGCCTGCGGCTACCGCCTGCATGGTCAGTTCGACTTGCCGGGCAATACCGGCTTCGACGACTTCCGTGCGGTGGTGCAACGTGCAGCCTGCAATCGGAACGCCGGCGGGGGTATACCGCACCGGTTCGCGTTCGACGACGCTGGCCGTGAGTTGCAGCCGATTCATGTAACCTTGGTCGAGAGCGACGCTTGATCTGGTAGCTTAAATAGTGTGTCTTAAGCCTGCGCTTCGGACGGTTGCGTAGCAGCCGACTTCTTGGCTTCTTCGCGCTGCACTTCCTTCATCATCGGCGACGGGCCGGTTTCGGCCTTCTTCATCTTGACGATCAGGTGACGCAGAACGGCGTCGTTGAACTTGAACGCGTGTTCCAGCTCGTCGAGCGTGGTCTGGTCGCATTCGATGTTCATGCAGACGTAGTGAGCCTTCGCGAGTTTCTCGATCATGTAGGCCAGTTGGCGACGGCCCCAGTCTTCGATACGGTGGATCTGGCCACCGTGCGAGGTGATCGTGCTCTTGTAACGCTCGATCATGGCGGGCACCTGCTCGCTCTGATCGGGATGCACGATAAAGACGATTTCATAATGACGCATACACACTCCTTGTGCTGACTTTTGGATAGAAGCCACCCGGGCGTCGGAACCGGTGTGGCAAGTGAGAAGCCAAAGAGTGTAACCCGATTGGGGCCGGGTTGCAAGATATCCCGTTATTGCGGCGCGCGAATCGGGTGTGTTTTCAAGGGTTTAGGCGGCGGCGGCCCGTCTAGGACCCCGCCTCCGTCCGCTCGCTACCGCTTTGCAAACGTGCCTTCAGCGCCACTTCCAGCCCCTTCAGCGCGTCGGGCGCGGCGTCCGAGATCGCCCACCAGGTCATGCCTTCCGCGTTCCAGTGCGCAATCGAGTAGCCTTCGCGAGCGAGCATGGCCGGCGCGGCGCCGTCCGTGTTCCGGCCCGTGCCACCGGCACCGGCCTGCGGAAACACGTACACGTCGATCACGTGCTTCTGGTAGCGGTACACCAGCACGGCCACGCGCTGATGCGCGAGGTAATCGAGGCGCCCGCCCTCCAGCGCGAAGCCGCTCGCCGCCAGATCCTCAACCGGCGGCGAATAGTCGAGCCGGCCGTTGAACCACGGCTTGACCGTATGCCGGTCCGTGGAGATCACGTCGATGTCGCGTCCCGACACCTGCGCGCGCACGTGGCTTTCCACCAGTTCGTCGGCGAACGGCCCGAATTCCGCCGGCCGGCGCAGGTTCAACGCCACGCCCGCCGCCACCGCGCACAACGCGACGACCAGCGCCACCAGCCAGCCGCGCGCAAACACGCCGCCTGAGCCAACCGGGCCGCCCGCGCCCGTCGGCCAGCCGAAGCCGCCTTGCGGGGCGCGCCAGCCGTCCAGCAAACGGTCGAGCCAGCCGCGCCGCGCCCATTCGCGCGGCGGCGGCGTGACACTCCCGACACGCTCGACACGCTCAACCGGCGCCTCGGCCGCCGCAGCCGGTTCGTCGACAGATGGCAATCCGGCGACGATCCGCTCGCGCAGCGACTGCGGCGCACGATGATAAGGCGCCGCCCGCAGCGCGCCGCTCAAGGCCCGCAGGTTCTCGCTTTCGCGCTGGCAGGCGGCGCAGCTCTCGATGTGCTGCTGGACGCGCCGGGCATCCGGCGCGGGCAATTCGTGATCGGCGTTCGCATCGAGGAGCGGCCGCGCTTCGTTACAGTCCATCTGGCGTCTCCTGAGCATTGCCCGCGGCGCTGCCGCCTGGCGTGTTGAGTGGCCGGCCGTTGGCGGACGCCCGCAGGGGCGTCACGCTCGCCGTGGCCGATTTGCTTGCGCCGGGCGCCGCCGCGCACATCGACGGTCTGTGCGGCGCCGTCGCGCCGCCCTGCTTCTCCGTCAGCACCGCGGCCAGCTTGCTGCGTCCTCGCGCGAGCCGGGACATCACCGTGCCGATCGGCACGTCCGCCACCAGCGCGATCTCCCGATAACCCATTTCCTCCAGTTCCCTCAGCATCAGCACTTCCCGATATTCGACCGGCAACTGCGCGAGCGCCTCGTGTACGAGCTTCGTATCCTCGTCGCGGATCAGGAGCGCCTGCGGGTCGGTGCCGCCCACCGTCCAGCCGTCGAAGGACGCGTCGTCCATCGTGTCGTCGAACTCCACCGTTTCGTGCGACGACGCCCGCCGCCGCCATTCCGTGTACCAGGTGCGGCGCACGATCGCCAGCAGCCACGGCCGCGCCGAGTCGCCGCGAAAGGTGTCGAAGAAGCGAAACGCGCGCATGAAGGCTTCCTGCACGACGTCGTCGGCATCATTGGCGTTACCGCACAACCAGCGCGCAAGGTTGTACGCGGCGTCGAGGTGCGGCAGCGCCATCTGCTGAAAGCGCCGGCTCCTCGCCGCGTCGGTCTCGCCGTGCGCGCGAACAGGTTCTGAATCGGTCTGGACCACCTCGGCCCTCCAGGGCATTGCGGACTATGCGACGGAGCTCGTCGTGACACTCTCTACAGCGCATAACCGGGCATTCGGCGAGTTTATTCCCGACGCCGCGTGCAATCCGCAAAAAAGTCTGGCCGGACCGGCCGGGTGCAGGACCACAGGATCGCCAGGGTGTCGGGTGTCGGCCCGTCCCGCCTACGTCTAGTAAGCCGGCCGGTTCCAGTAATCCGCGCTGGCGTACACGTCCTTCAGGTAATCGATGAAGTAGCGCACCTTGGCCGGCACATACCGCTGCTGCGGATAGACCGCGAGAATGTCGTAGTCGGGCAGCGCGAACTCGTCCAGCACGGTTTCCAGCTCGCCGCGTGCCAGTTGTTGCTGGATTTCCCATGTGGAGCGCCAGCCGAGCCCGAGCCCTTCCGACACCCAGCGGTGCAGCAGTTCGCCGTCGTTGCAGTCGAGCGTGCCGCCCACCCGCACCGTCGCCAGCTTGCCGTTGCGGCGGAAGTACCAGCCGCGGTTCTGCCCGCCTTGCAGATTGAACGCGAGACAGTTGTGCTGCGGCAGGTCTTCGAGCGTTTTCGGCCTGCCGTGCCGGCGGAAGTACTCCGGCGTGCCGCACACCACGCGCCGGTTCGACGCCAGCTTGACCGCGACGAAATTCGGATCGACCGCCCCGCCGATGCGGATCGACAGGTCGTAACCCTCGCGCACCAGATCCACCACCCGGTCGGTCAGATTGAACGACACCTGCAATTCCGGTTTGTCGGCGAGAAATGCCGGCGCGAGCGGCGCGACGTGCTTGCGTCCGAACGCTGCCGGCGCCGACACGATCAGATGGCCGTTGATCGCGCGCCGCCCGGCGCTTAGTTCGTTTTCCGCCTGATCCCATTCGATGAGCAGGCCCCGACAGCGCTCCAGAAACGCGGCGCCGTCTTCGCTCACCACCAGCCGGCGTGTCGAGCGGTACATCAGCTTGACGCCGAGGCGCTTTTCCAGCGCATCGATGCGGCGGCCGAGAATCACCGGCGACACACCCTCCTCCAGCGCGGCCGCCGCGAGACTACCCGCATCCGCGACGCGCACGAACGTTTCGATCTGTTTGAACCGGTCCATTTCTGTCTCCTGTCGACCGGAGTTAGCGCTTTAGCGCTTACTCCGGTCCCACGCAGCGCGCCCCGCCCATCGGGCAACAAGCCATTCCATACTTTTTGTTTCGAAATAAGCGACACGGACTGATCTTATCAAACCTTTAGGTCAGGCCTAAAGTGCACTCAACCCGTTTATTTCGCCCATTCCCTGCCATTCAGGAGACATTCATGGCCAAGATGAGAGCCGTCGACGCAGCCGTGCTGGTGCTCGAAAAAGAAGGCATCGACACTGCATTCGGCGTTCCGGGCGCAGCGATCAACCCGTTCTACTCGGCCATGCGCAAGGCGGGCAACATCAGCCACGTGCTGGCCCGCCACGTCGAAGGCGCGTCGCATATGGCCGAAGGCTATACGCGCGCCCAGCCGGGCAACATCGGCGTGTGTATCGGCACGTCGGGCCCCGCCGGCACCGACATGATCACCGGTTTGTACTCGGCTCAGGCCGACTCGATTCCTATTCTCGCCATCACGGGCCAGGCGCCGCGCGCGCGTCTGTACAAGGAAGACTTCCAGGCCGTCGACATCGAATCGATCGCCAAGCCCGTCACCAAGTGGGCCGTCACCGTGCGTGAGCCGGCGCTGGTGCCGCGCGTGTTCCAGCAGGCATTCCACCTGATGCGCTCGGGCCGTCCGGGTCCGGTGCTGGTCGATCTGCCGATCGACGTGCAGCTCGCCGAAATCGAATTCGACATCGACACATACGAACCGCTGCCGGTCTACAAGCCCAAGGCGACTCGCAAGCAGATCGAAGCCGTCCTCACGCTCCTCAACGACTCGGACAAGCCGCTGCTCGTCTCGGGCGGCGGCGTGTTGAACGCGGCGGCCGAAGACCTGCTCGTCACGTTTGCTGAAACCGTCGGCGTGCCGGTGATTCCGACGCTGATGTCGTGGGGCGCGATTCCCGACGACCATCCGCTGATGGCCGGCATGGTCGGCCTGCAAACCTCGCACCGCTACGGCAACGCAACGATGCTCGCCTCCGACTTCGTGCTCGGCATCGGCAACCGCTGGGCGAACCGTCACACGGGCAGCGTCGAGGTTTATACGAAGGGCCGCAAGTTCGTGCACGTGGACATCGAGCCGACGCAGATCGGCCGCGTGTTCGGCCCGGACCTCGGCATCGTGTCGGACGCGAAAGCCGCGCTCGAACTGTTCGTGGAAGTGGCGAAGGAATGGAAAGCCGCGGGCAAGCTGAAGGACCGCAGTGCATGGGTCGCCGACTGCCAGCAACGCAAGCGGACCATGCACCGCAAGACCCACTTCGACAACGTACCGATGAAGCCGCAACGCGTGTACGAAGAGATGAACCAGGTGTTCGGCCGCGACACGTGCTACGTGAGCACGATCGGTCTCTCGCAGATCGCCGGCGCACAGTTCCTGCATGTGTACAAGGCGCGCAACTGGATCAACTGCGGCCAGGCGGGCCCGCTCGGCTGGACCATTCCGGCAGCGCTCGGCGTGCGTGCGGCCGATCCGCAACGCCCGATCGTGGCGCTCTCGGGCGACTACGACTTCCAGTTCATGATCGAAGAGCTGGCGGCCGGCGCGCAATTCAAGCTGCCGTATGTGCACGTGGTGGTGAACAACTCGTACCTCGGCCTGATCCGCCAGGCCCAGCGCGCGTTCGACATGGACTTCTGCGTGCAGCTCGGCTTCGAGAACATCAACTCGCCGGAGACGAACGGCTACGGCGTGGACCACGTCGCGGTTGCGGAAGGTCTGGGTTGCAAGGCGATCCGCGTGTTCAAACCAGAAGAGCTGAAGCCCGCGCTGCAGAGAGCGCAAGCCATGCTCTCCGAGTTCAACGTGCCGGTGATCGTCGAAGTGATTCTCGAACGCGTGACCAACATTTCGATGGGCACCGAGATCGACGCGATCAACGAGTTCGAAGAGCTGGCCACGACTCGCGAAGACGCACCGACCGCGATCAGCATGCTCGACTGAGTTGCCTGACGTGTTGAACAAATAAGCATCACGTGAGCGCGGTTCTGCAACACCGAACCGCGTCACGCAGTTATTCCACTGACCGACCTGAGAGACAGACGCACCATGCCGAAATTTGCAGCGAATCTCGCCATGCTGTTCAACGAAGTCCCGTTTCTCGACCGCTTTGCGGCGGCTGCGGACGCGGGCTTTCACGCCGTCGAATTCCTGTTTCCGTATCCGTACCAGATCGCTGAGTTGAACGAACGTCTGCAACAGAACCGCCTGAAACTCGTGCTGCACAACCTGCCCGCGGGCAACTGGGAAGCCGGCGAGCGCGGCATCGCGTGTCTGCCGGATCGGGTGGGCGAGTTCCAGGAAGGCGTCGGCCGCGCGATCGAATACGCGACAGCTTTGAAGGTACCGCAACTGAACTGCCTCGTCGGCATTCCCACGGCCGGCGTCGATGCGGACAAGGCACGCTCGACCATTGTCGAGAACCTGCGTTTCGCCGCGGGCGAGTTGAAAAAAAACGGCATCAGGCTGCTGGTCGAACCGTGCAATGCCTACGACATTCCGGGCTTCGCGCTCAATCGTTCTGCTGAAGGCCTCGACGTGATCCGCGCAGTCGGTTCGGACAATCTGTTCCTGCAATACGACATCTATCACATGCAACGGATGGAAGGCGAACTGGCGGCGACCATCAGGAAGAACCTGCCGCAGATCGCGCACATCCAGCTCGCCGACAATCCAGGCCGCAACGAACCGGGCACGGGCGAAATCAACTACCCGTTCCTGTTCGAGCTACTCGACTCGCTCGGCTACGACGGCTACGTCGGTTGCGAATACAAACCGCGCACGACCACGGCCGCCGGTCTCGGCTGGATTCAGAGCGTGGCCGGGCAAACCCGCGGCGCAGCCCACGCCGCCGCCTGAGCGCCGCATTGTTTCATTGATCGGCCGGATCAGGCGCTTCCCGCCCCGAAGGATGTCCTCTTGAGGGACACCAAACAACACTGGAGATTCAGACACATGGCAAAGATCGGTTTTATCGGCCTCGGCATCATGGGCGCGCACATGGCGCGCAACCTCATCAAGGGCGGTCACTCGCTGTTCGTGAACGGCGCGTACCCGGTGCCGGAAGATCTGGGCAAGACGACGAGCGTCGTCGCGAATTCGACCGCTGTCGCGCAGGCCGCCGACATCGTCATCATCATGGTGCCGGACACGCCCGACGTCGCCAACGTGCTGTTCGCCGACGACGGCGTCGCCGCCGGCCTCTCGCCAGGCAAGCTCGTAATCGACATGAGCTCGATCTCGCCGCTCGACACCCAGGCGTTCGCGAAGAAGATCAATGCGCTCGGCGTCGACTATCTGGACGCACCGGTTTCCGGCGGCGAAGTCGGTGCGCGTGAAGCGTCGCTGACGATCATGGTGGGCGGCCCGGAAAAAGCGTTCGCAACAGCCAGGCCGCTGTTCGATCTGATGGGCAGGAACATCTCGCTGATCGGCGACAACGGCGCGGGTCAGACCTGCAAGGTTGCGAACCAGATCATCGTCGCGCTGAACATCGAAGCCGTGGCCGAAGCGTTGCTGTTCGCCTCGCGCTCGGGCGCCGATCCGGAACGTGTGCGCAAGGCGTTGATGGGCGGCTTCGCCTCGTCGCGGATTCTCGAAGTACACGGCGAGCGCATGACCAAACGCACGTTCAATCCGGGCTTTCGCATCGAACTGCACCAGAAGGATCTGAACCTCGCACTCGACGGCGCACGCAAGCTCGGCATCGCGCTGCCGCATACGGCGAGCGCGCAGCAACTGTTCAGCGTGTGCGCGGCGAATGGCGGCAAGGCATGGGATCACTCGGCAATGGTGCGAGCGCTCGAAATCATGGCCAACCATGAAGTCGCACAAGCGCCGGGCAGCGAAGCCAAGGCAGCTTGAGCAAGCAATACGGACTGCCATGGTCGTTGCGTGATCAACGTCATGGCACTCGCAGGTGGGGCGCCCGGTTCGTCGTGCGATATGCACGGCGAAGCGGGCAAATCGTGCCGCTCTGGGCTGAGAGCGGCAAGTGGGGTCCGCAGCGGCACCCGGCGGCGCCGGGGAAGCCTTGGTCGGTCAGACGTCGTCGTCGGGTGTCCGGCTGTCGGATTTCATCGTTATGCTTTTTCCGCCAATCTCTCGTAGCGGGTGCATCATGCACGCCGCCTGCCGACACCTCCCCTTGCAAGTCTCCTCGCACACGTGCTCGCAAGTCCGCTTGCATTTGCTTGCAACTCCGTGCCCGCCGCTCCACCTTTTTTGACACATCGCTGCGCGCTTTTCTCCTACACTCGTTGAGTCTGGTTGCGGGCGTATCAGCGTTCAAATGCGGCTTGCCGATCAGGGCAACGCATGTCCTCTGCATCGTTCGCCCGATTCCCAACCAGTGTGCACCCCGCAAGCGGCATGTGCTTGCGCCAGTAACCCATCTGCAAAGGATTCAGAATGAGCATTTTTGGTGACATCGTAAACAAGCTCTTCGGCAAAGCGAAACCCGACCAGCCTGCGCCTGCGGTCGAGCCGACACCGGATCCGGCAGCGGCGCAAGCTGCTGCGCCGGCGGCTGCAGCGGCGCCCGCGCCGCTGGCCGACGTCGACGTTGCTGCCGTCATGGACCAGTTCGTCAGTGAGAGCGGGCAAACGTTGAACTGGCGCACGTCGATCGTCGATACGCTAAAGGCGCTCGGCGTCGACAGCAGCCTCGAGCATCGCAAGGAGCTCGCCAAGGAACTGAAGTACAGCGGCGACACGAGCGATTCGGCGAGTATGAATATCTGGCTGCACAAACAGGTGATGCAGGCGCTGGCGGCGAACGGCGGGAAGTTGCCGCCGGATCTGGCGAGCTAACGGCTTGCACACGCCGCCGGTTTCCGGCGGCAGCTAAAAGCCTCAAGCAGAAACAGCCTCAAGCAGAAATGACGACGCGGCGCCCGGGTCGATGCCTTGGGCGCCGCGTTGTCATTCAAGCTTCATGTGCGCGACACGGTTCTGACTTTGAACCACGCCGTCCGCGTTCAATCGATCAGTACGTATCGAATATCTTCTGCAACACCACCGGCCCCGTGGCGCCCGCAGCCAAGGCCAGCATCAGCAACACACGCGCCTTGTACGGATTCAGCGAACCCGCGCTGACGAAGCCGAGCGCGTCGTCGGCGGCTGCGCCGTTGCGCATCACATGCCCCGAACCCACGCGCGACGCACGCACCACCGCTACGCCTTGCGAGGCGGCATCGGCCAGCGCCTGCTGCACCCAAGCGTGAATCGAACCGTTGCCCGTGCCTGCCACGACGATACCGCGCACGCCGGCGGCAACCAGCGCATCCACGGCAATCCGCGACACGCCCGCGTAGCTCACCACGATCTCCACATGCGGCCACTTCGCGCCGATCACGAATTCGGTGGCGAGCGTATGCGGACGCACCACGCTGCGCTGGAATTCGACGCGGCCGTCCTGCACCCAGCCGAGCGCACCGATTTCCGGCGAATGGAATGCATCGACCGCATAGGTGCTCGTCTTGACCACGTCGCGCGCGCTGTGAATCCTGTTGTTGAAGGCCACCAGCACGCCCTGCCCGCGCGACGCCACGTGCGCCGCGACCGTCACGGCGTTGAGCAGATTCAGCGGACCGTCGGCGGAGAGCGCCGAGGCCGGGCGCATGGCCGCCGTCAGCACGACCGGCTTGTCCGACTTGATGGTCAGATGCAACAGGTAGGCGGTTTCTTCGAGCGTGTCCGTGCCGTGCGTGACCACCACGCCGTCGATGTCGTCGTCGGCGAGCAGCGCGTTGATGCGTTGCGCGAGCGTGGTCCACAGCGGCAACGCCATGTCCTTGCTGTCGATGCTGGCAATCTGCTCGGGCGCGATGCGCGCCACCGTGGACAAGGCCGGCACCACCGCCAGCAATTGCTCGACGCCGACCACGCCGGCCTGGTAGCCGGACGTATTGGTGGCGTCCGCAGCCGCCCCGGCGATCGTGCCGCCGGTCGCCAGCACGGCGATGCGCGGCAGCAGCGTGGCGCCTTCGTCTGAAGGCGTGGTGGAGGAAGGAATCGAAGTATTCATGGCGGCGATTGTAAGCGATGCGCCGGGCGCCTCCATACCGTCACGCAAGAACAGGTGACTGCCCGGTCGTCATCGCGCCGTACGGAGCAGCCTCACACACTACCGGCTTCCAGTAACGCGGATCGGCAGATGAAGAGTAGGCGCCTGCGTTGGGATCCACCATTGCTACTTGTGACTATTTTTGGCGTCGTTTGCGCCAGGCGATGCACTGTCGTCGTCGCACGCGATTTCCACAGGCGCAGGTCGTTTCGCTGACGTGCACAGGCGGTAAAGCCGGACAAGCGCGGTGCATGCCAAGGTTTAACGCATTTCCGCACGAAGTTCCCGCACCCCACGGCCGAGCCTTCGGCGCAGCAAGGTCCGCAATGTCGCCGAGTCGGCATAGCCGACCTCGCTTGCAATCGTCTCGATATCGTAGCCAATCGAGACGAGGTTTTGCGCCCGTTCGATTCGCAGATCCTGGAAGAACGCCAGCGGTGACTTGCCGAGCACAGCCTCGGTGCGGCGCTGCAAGGTGCGTGGTCCAACCGCCAACGCTGCCGCCGCTGCCTGAAGCGAAAAACCCGAAGCAAGATTGTTGCGGGCCCACCGCTCGAATCGCTCGACCAGGGGATCGGCATGGGCGAGATGATCGGGGATGATGTATTCGGCCTGGGATGAACGCTTGTCGATAAGCATGAAGCGCGCAACGAGCGTCGCAAGCTCAGGACTGGTCTGACGCAGCAACCATAGCGCGAGGTCGAGATGGCCCATCGCCGAACCTGCCGTGACTACGCGATGTGACGCGACGACCATACGTGAGTCGTCCAGATTGACAGCCGGATAGCGTTGGCGAAAGAACGGCGCCAGCGACCACGTGGTCGTCGCCTCGCGATTGTCCAGAAGCCCGGCTTCGGCCAGCAGGAAAGTACCGATACAGGCCGCCGCGACGCCAACGCCGCCGGCGTGCCAGGTTCGAAGGTATGCCATCGCGGCACGCATGTCGCGACGCTCCAGGGCCTCCACCAGGCGTTCCGGTTGCCGGACATTCGGCGCAGGCACCACCACCCAGTCGGCGTGACCAACGGCGCTCGCCAGTTCGACCGGCGTCGACAGCCCGTGCGCGGTACGAATGCGGCTGCGCACGCCAACGAGCCGCACCTCGAAGGGCGGCGCGGGGAATCCTTGCGCGACGGCCAGCTCGTTGGCCGTCGCGAAGGTATCCAGCAACACGGTAAGCCCGGTGTCGAACAGGCCGTCAAGCGCGAAGATAACCAGCTTCATGTCGCAAATAGCCCCATTAATGTCATTTGCGACTATAGCTCCGTCCCATCGGGCCGTCTAGACTGCGTAGCGATGCAGCGAGAGTAATACGCCGGCTGGAAATTCAATTGATCCGCCGGAGCACCGCTGCGCTAGTAAAGGGAGACAGCATGAGTAGTTCGATACGCACCGACGCCGACCTCGACCGGCCGGTCTGGGCGGCCCTCACGACGAATCAGGCACACCTTGGATACGGAGATGCGCTTGCCCGTCGATATGATCCGGACGTGGCGCCCTTTGCCGCACTGGCCTCTGAAACGCCTGCGGCATATCGGGCGCTCCGTCAGCTCCTGTTGCCTCATGAGCAGGTCGCGTTGCTATCCGGGGAACCGGTCGGTCCAGTCGAAGGCCTGCACATGACGCGCGTGGGCGTGATCCACCAGATGATCTCCACACTCGGTGAAGCAGCGAGTGCGGATGACGAGGTAATCCGCTTGAGTGACGCGGATGCGAAAGAGATGCTCGATCTGGTCCGGAAGACCAAGCCCGGACCATTCGGCAGACGAACGCACGAAACCGGCAATTACATCGGGATTCGCGACGGCGGGCATCTCATTGCGATGGCCGGCGAACGGATGCACGTCGATCGGTACCTCGAGATTAGCGCCGTTTGCGTCGACGAAGACTATCGCGGAAGCGGCCTGGCGGGCCGACTCATGAAAGCTTTGCGCGGAGAAATTGAGCGGCGAGGCGAGACGCCGTTTCTGCACGTCTTTAGCGACAACCTCTCCGCGATCGCGCTGTATGAACGGCTTGGCTTCGAATTGCGTCGCACGTTTGAACTTACCCGCATCGGACATGCTGGCCCGGATCTGGGATCTGGCCGCAGTCCTTCAAACGCGTTAAACCAGTGAAAGGAAGTGACCATGTCCAAATGTATCCTTATTACCGGAGCTAGCAGCGGCTTCGGCCGCGACACGGCCGAGACGCTCGCGCTCGCCGGACACCAGGTATTCGCGTCCATGCGTGATGTCGCCGGGCGCAACCGGCCCCATGCCAATGCGCTACAAGCCAGGGGCATCCATGTCATCGAACTCGACGTGACAGACGACGTCTCCGTTGAGCGTGGTGTGACTTCTGTGCTCAAAACGGCCGGACGCCTCGACGTCCTCATCAACAACGCCGGCATCGGCTCGGCGGGAATCTCCGAAGCGTTCACGACAGAACAGGTACGCGCGCTCTTTGACGTGAACGTATTCGGCATCCAACGGACACTGAGGGCCGTGTTGCCCGTCTTCAGGGATCGGCGCGACGGCTTGATTGTGAATATCGGCTCGATCCTCGGCCGCGTGACCTTGCCTTTTTTCGGTCTTTATGGCGCGTCGAAGTTCGCCATCGAAGCATTAACCGATAGCTACCGCTATGAGTTGTCGAAGTTGGGCATCGACGTAGTTCTCGTCCAACCCAGCAACTATCCGACGAATATTTTCGCGAGCGCGCAGCGGCCAGGCGACGCCGCGCGCGGTACTGGGTACGGCGAAATCGGCGCAATTCCGGGCAAGATGGTAGAGACGTTGATGGAGCTGTTCGAAGGTGACGACGCTCCGAACCCGCACGACGTAGCCGAAGCCATTGCGCGGGTAGTCGAACAACCAAACGGCACGCGTCCCGCACGCCTGGTAGTCGGGCAATCGTTCGGCGCTGATGTCCTTAACGCTCAAGCAGTGTCGATCCAGACGCAGTTGATGAAAGGTCTCGGTCTCGGAGAGTTCGTCGAACCGCTGAAGGACTTGGCGGCCAATTGACAATACGTCTCTGGCCGGGATGCCACGCCCTGTCACTGTCCGTTTTATGCCTGGCTATCTACCGCAACAAGATGACCAGTTGCAGATAGCGTTTCGCAGCAGGGTTCGCACCCAGGGAGTCCTTGCGGAAGATCGGATAGGACAACCTTCTTTTCCAGTTGAAGGGCCTAACGGCCCTTCAACGACCCAACGCATCCATCAGACCGCTTCGCGCAACTGCGCGGCGATGTCCGCTTCGTTCAGTTGCGGCGCGAACATCTCGATCAGCCGGTACGCGTATGCGCGCAGGAACGCGCCCTTGCGCAAACCGACTCGCGTCGTGCTCGCTTCGAACAGATGCTGCGTGTCGAGCGCGACCAGTTCCGTGTCGCGCTTCGGGTCGTAGGCCATCGCCGCGACCACGCCGATGCCCATGCCCAGTTCGACATACGTCTTGATCACGTCGGCGTCGATCGCGGTCAGCACGACGTCGGGCAACGCACCCGCTTTCGCGAACGCCTGGTCGATGTGCGAGCGGCCCGTGAAATCCTGGTCGTACGTGACGATCGGGAATTCGGCGATCTCGTCGAGCGTCAGATTCGGCCGGCCCACCAGCGGATGCCCCTTCGGCACGACCACGACGTGATGCCACGAATAGCACGGGAACGTGACGATATCCGGGAAACGGTCGAGCGCTTCGGTGGAGATGCCGATGTCCGCTTCGCCGTTGATGATCATCTGCGCGATCTGTTGCGGACTGCCCTGGCGCAGCGCCAGATGCACCTTCGGGAATACCTCGGTAAATTGACGGATCACCTTGGGCAGCGCGTAGCGCGCCTGCGTGTGCGTGGTGGCCACGACAAGATGGCCGCTATCCTGATCGGCATACTGGCGCGCGACGCGGCGCAGATTCTCGGCGTCGAGCAGCATCCGCTCGATCAGCTGATGCACCGCCTTGCCCGGCTCGGTGAGGCCCGTCAGACGCTTGCCGCGTCGAATGAAAATATCGACGCCGAGTTCGTCCTCCAGATCCTTGATCTGTTTCGACACACCTGATTGCGACGTGTACAGAACGTTCGCCACCTCGGTCAGATTCATGTTCTGACGCACGGCTTCGCGCACGAAGCGCAATTGCTGGAAATTCATCTGTATGTCTCCGGTTCGTCCAGAGTTGAGTTATTTGAGTTTGCCTGAAACACCGGGTCGTGTTGCTACGCGTAGCCGCACGGCGCTCATTGCGCCGGAAACACGCGCAATGCACGCGGCACCGCCGTCACACCGTCGCCGATAGAGAGCTGCAGATCGCGCCACGCTTCTCGATCGAGTTCGGCTTCGAGCAGGTTGCCCTCGCGGCCCGCGAGTTCGACCCGCACCGAGCCGCCCAGCGTCACCACGCGCCGCACGTCGACGACGATACCCTCGCGATGACCGGACGCCTGCGGATACAGTTGCAAATCGTGCGGACGCACATAGGCGAACGCCGGGCCGCTGAAATCGGCCTTGATCGACACCGGCAGCGCCGCGCCGTCCACCACGAAACCGCTCGCGTCGACGTTGCCATGCAGACGGTTCGCCGCGCCGAGAAACTCGTAGACGAACGAGGTTTGCGGATGATCGTACACGTCCTGCGGACTACCCACCTGCTCCACGTGCCCGCGATTCAGTACGACGATACGGTCGGCCACTTCAAGCGCTTCTTCCTGGTCATGCGTGACGAAAATCGTCGAGATATGCAGATCGTCGTGCAGGCGCCGCAGCCAGCTGCGCAGTTCCTTGCGCACCTTCGCATCCAGCGCGCCGAAGGGTTCGTCGAGCAGCAGCACCTTCGGCTCGACCGCCAACGCGCGCGCGAGCGCGATCCGTTGCCGCTGGCCGCCCGACAGTTCCGACGGATAGCGTTGCGCGAGCCAGTCGAGTTGCACGAGTTTGAGCAGCTCATGCACCTTCTCGCGGATCACCGCTTCCGAGGGACGCTCCTTGCGCGGCTTCACCCGCAGGCCGAACGCCACGTTCTCGAACACCGTCATATGACGGAACAGCGCGTAATGCTGGAACACGAAACCCACTTCCCGCTCGCGCGCGCCGACCGTCGCCACGTCCTGGCCTTGCAGCACGACCTGGCCGCCGTCCGCGTATTCGAGCCCGGCGATCACACGCAACAAGGTGGTCTTGCCACAACCCGACGGCCCGAGCAGCGCAACCAGTTCACCCGGCGGAAAGTCGAGTGTGACGTTATCGAGCGCGACGAAATCGCCGAAGCGCTTCTGCAGGTTACGAACGGTGATACCCATTACAGCTCTCCTTGCTTGAGCGGGTGTTGCTGCGATGCATGCGTGGCTTGCGTTGCTTGACTGACAGTGGCCGGAATCGTGACGGGGCCGGCGTACGCGGGCACATCGCGCGCGGCCGACAGTTCCGCCGACATATGGCGCTCGGCGAGCAGCTTCAGGCCGAGCGTCACGAGTGCGAGCAGCGCCAGCACCGACGCCACGGCGAACGCCGCCGAGAAGTTGTACTCGTTGTAGAGAATTTCGACGTGCAGCGGCATGGTGTCGGTCTGGCCGCGAATATGGCCCGACACCACCGACACCGCGCCGAACTCGCCCATCGCCCGCGCGTTGCACAGAATCACGCCGTACAGCAGGCCCCATTTGACGTTGGGCAGCGTGACGCGGCGGAAGATCTGCCAGCCCGACGCGCCGAGCACGTGCGCGGCTTCTTCTTCGTCGTTGCCTTGCGCCTGCATCAGCGGAATCAGCTCACGCGCGACAAAGGGGAACGTCACGAAGATCGTCGCCATCACAATGCCCGGCACCGCGAAAATGATCTGGATGTTGTGATCCTGCAGCCACGGGCCGAACCAGCCCTGCGCACCGAACATCAATACATAGATCAAGCCGGAGATCACCGGCGACACCGAGAACGGCAGATCGATCAGCGTGGTCAGCAGCGCCTTGCCGCGGAATTCGAACTTGGCGATACACCATGAAGCCGCGAGGCCGAACACGAGGTTCAGCGGCACGGCGATCGCGGCGGTGATCACGGTGAGCTTGATCGCCGAGAGCGCGTCAGGATCGGCAAGCGATTCCAGATAGAAACCGAGTCCCTTGTTCAACGCCTGATAGAACACGGCGACGAGCGGCACAACCAGGAACAGTGCGAGAAACAGTAGCGCGACGCCGGTCAGAATCCAGCGCACGACGGGCGGCTCGGTGACCGGATCGGGACGGCGCGCGACGTTCAACGGCGCGCGCGGCGCCACGGCCACGGCGGCGTTATTCACGCCGCTCACGCCATTCACGCCGTCCGCTCCATTCACGGTTCTGCGGCTCATTGCACACCCCCGCCGACGGCCGCAACACTGGCGGCAGGCGCCGGACCCGCGCCACCGCGGCTCGTGCGGCGCTGCAGATACCACTGCAAGGTATTGATCAACAACAGCATCAGGAACGACACCACCAGCATCACGACCGCGATGGCAGTCGCACCCGCATAGTCGTACTGCTCCAGCTTGGTGATGATGAGAAGCGAGGTGATTTCGGACTTCATCGGCACATTGCCGGCGATGAAAATCACCGAACCGTATTCGCCGAGCGCGCGGGCGAATGCCAGCGCGAAGCCCGTCAACAGAGCCGGAAACACCGCCGGCAACACTACGCGGCGAAACGTCAGCCAGCGCGACGCGCCCAGGCACGCGGCCGCTTCCTCCTGTTCGCGCTCGAACTCTTCGAGCACCGGCTGCACCGTGCGCACCACGAACGGCAGACCGATGAACGTGAGCGCGACCAGCACGCCCGCCGGCGTAAACGCGATCTTCAGCCCGAGCGGTTCGAGGAACTGCCCGATCCAGCCATTGCCCGCGTACACGGCTGCGAGCGAAATACCGGCCACCGAGGTGGGCAGCGCGAACGGCAGATCGACCACGGCATCGACGATGCGCTTGAACGGAAACGTGTAGCGCACCAGCACCCATGCCACCAGAAAGCCGAACACCGCATTGATCAGCGCGCCGCCGAGCGCGGAAAAGAACGTCAGGCGATACGACGCGAGCACGCGCGGCGAGCTCACCGCGCGCACGAACTGGTCCCAGTCGAGCGTCGCGGTCTTCAGAAAGGTCGCCGCAAGCGGAATCAGCACCACGAGGCTCAGATAAGCCACCGTGATGCCGAGTGTCAGGCCAAAACCGGGCAACGCGCTCGGTTTTCGGAAGGTCAACGTCGTCATGCTCGTTACTCGTTCAGGTTGATGCTCGTGTTACCGGCCGCCGGGCCCCGGCTGGCCAAAAGCGCGCCCCTGGGGGCGCGCTTGGGAGTGACGCGTGAGCGTATCGCTTTGCCTATGCCGTTGCAGGCATGGACGGTATTACTGCGGCTGGTAGATCGAATCGAATACGCCGCCGTCGGCAAAGTGTGTTTTCTGCGCGTTGGTCCAGCCGCCGAACGAATCGTCCACCGTGTACAGCTTCAGCTTCGGAAACTTGGCAGTCAACTCGGCCGGCACCTTGTTCGAACGCGGACGGTAGAAGTTCTTCGCCGCGATTTCCTGCCCTTCCTCGCTATACAGGAAGTTCAGATACGCTTCGGCGACCTTGCGCGTGCCGTGCCTGTCGACCACCTTGTCCACCACCGCAACCGGCGGCTCCGCCAGAATGCTGACCGACGGCACGACGATCTCAAACTTGTCCGGACCGAATTCCTTCAGCGACAGGAAGGCTTCGTTTTCCCACGCGATCAGCACGTCGCCGATACCGCGTTGCACGAAGCTGGTGGTCGCGCCGCGCGCGCCCGAATCCAGCACGCCGGCATTCTTGTAGAGCTTGCCGACGAATTCCCTGGCCTTCTGGTCATTGCCGCCCGGCTGATGCTCGGCGTACGCCCAGGCAGCGAGGTAGTTCCAGCGCGCGCCGCCCGACGTCTTCGGATTCGGCGTGACGATCGAGACACCCGGCTTGATCAGATCATCCCAATCCTTGATGTGCTTCGGGTTGCCCTTACGCACCAGAAACACGATCGTCGACGTGTAGGGCGATGCGTTATCCGGCAAACGCTTCTGCCAGCCCTTGTCCAGCAGCCCCTTGTTGGCCAGTGCGTCGATGTCGTAAGCGAGCGCGAGCGTCACGACGTCGGCCTGCAGACCATCGAGCACCGAACGCGCCTGCGCCCCGGAGCCGCCGTGCGACTGCTTGAAAGTGATCGTGTCGCCGGTCTTCGCCTTCCATTCCTTGCCGAACGCCTGGTTGATGTCCTGATACAGCTCACGCGTCGGGTCGTAGGACACGTTCAGCAGCGTCGTGTCGGCAGCGTGTGCCTGTGCCATCGCGCCGAGCGCGCCCGCCGCACCCAGTGCCAGCGCCACGATGAGTTTCTTCGTCCTGCCCGCCAGCCCCGTACCTTGGTGATTCATGTCAACTTTCTCCGCGTCGTAATTCGCTGAAACAGCGTGTGGTGTTGCTCTGCGTCGCGGTCACGTGCACATGAGCGCCAACTCGGAGGCCAGTCTATCGAAGCGCTTTCATCATTAAAAATAATGTTTATTCATTCTTTAATACGCAAAAGTGGTAATGGCAGCTGGATAAGGCGTTGCGGCACGAAAACGGGTGTTGGAGCGTCTTTTGACGACGCTGCAACGCCACCCTTCGGCACGAACTTAAAGTAAAGCTTGAATTGCGCCCGATACTGTATAAAAATACAGTCACCTGTTCATCCATACAGTGGCGCCATGACCAAACTCACCGCACGACAGCAGCAGGTTTTCGATCTGATCCGCAGGGCTATTGAACGCACCGGCTTTCCGCCCACCCGCGCGGAGATCGCCGCCGAACTGGGCTTCAGCTCGGCCAACTCGGCAGAAGAACATCTGCGCGCGCTCGCCCGCAAGGGTGTGATCGAGCTCGCGGCGGGCGCGTCGCGCGGCATCCGCCTGCTGGCCGGCCCGGAAGATTCGCCGCACCAGTTCACGCTGCCGCACGCCAGCATCATGCAACTGTCGCTGCCGCTGATCGGGCGGGTTGCCGCGGGCAGCCCGATCCTCGCGCAGGAACATATCTCGCAGCACTACGCGTGCGACCCGGCGCTGTTCTCGAGCAAGCCCGATTACCTGCTGAAGGTGCGCGGGCTGTCCATGCGCGACGCGGGCATCTTCGACGGCGACCTGCTCGCGGTGCAAAAGAAGAGCGAAGCCAAAGACGGCCAGATCGTCATTGCCCGGCTTGGCGACGACGTCACGGTCAAGCGCCTGAAGCGCCGGCCGAACGGGCTCGAACTGATCGCCGAGAACCCCGATTACGAAAACATCTTCGTTGAAACCGGCAGTGCGGAGTTCGCGCTGGAGGGTATCGCCGTCGGGCTGATTCGCCCCGGCGAGTTCTAAGCACGCTGGTTCCAGGCGCCTGGAATTCAAGCCCCTGGTTCCAAGCCCCTGGTTCCAAGCCCCGTCTTGCCCGTTCGGCAGAATAGAAAGCCACGCCAACGCCGCATCAATGTTGCATCGTCTGGAGAGTCTCATGGAACGCCTTGCCCGCCTGCTGCCTTTTCGCCAGTTCGGTCGTCTGCGCCATCTTCGCAAGCTGGTGCCCTGCTCATTGATCGAGGCGTCCACGGCCAGCACGCCGTCGTTATTCGACTCGCCTGCTAGCGCGTCGAGCCTGCCCTCGTCGTTGCCGGCGTTTGCCCGCGTGTCGTTGAATTCGGGTTTGAATACGGCCGAGCCGGCGCGGCGCGCACCGGTGCGTGTCTATCACGGCCCATCGCGGCTCATCATGGTCGGCACGGTAGACGCCGTATGCCGCATGATCGACCGCTGCATTGCCGACGAAGCAAACTTACGTGGTGCGGTATTCGAGTCTTGATCGGCCTTCAATCGGGTGGCGATATTGCTTCGCATGGGATCGTTTTTGCGTGGCGGCGGTCCACGTTAGATCACACCTGACGGAGAGCCCCATTCGATGGCCGTTCTGAAACGCACCAAAGGCGGCGCTACCCGGCCGCTGATCGTCACGCTGCTCGTGATTGTGGTGATCGCCGCGCTCGGGTTCGCGTACGCGACGCCGTATATTGCGCTGAACAATCTCAAACGCGCGGCCGATGCGCGCGACGCGCAAACGGTCAATCAGTACGTCGATTTTCCCGCGCTGCGTGAGAGCCTGAAGCAGCAGGTCGCCGGCTTGCTGACACGGCGTCTCGACGCACACAGCAACGGTAATCCATTGGCCGCCATTGGCGCGATGATCGGCGTTGCGCTGATTGGTCCGCTCGTAGATGCCTATGCCACCCCAGACGGCGTGGCGGCCCTGTTGAACGGCATGCCGCCGCGCGGCGATCCGGGCGAGCGGCCGCCCGTGCCGGCTGCCACGAACACTCCATCGGATGCCGCAGCGACTTCACCCGCGCCGGCAGCACCCGCCACTGGCACCGCAGCCAATGGCAATGGCAACGCCGCGCCCCCGCAACCGCCGCAAACCACCGCGGGCTATCGCGGCATCAACGAGTTCGTCGTCACGTACCAGCATGGCGCCGGCGACGCACGTTACTCGGCGATCTTTCAGCGCGAGGGCGTATTCACATGGAAGCTGGCCGCGGTCAATCTGAACGAATGACCGTCTGATGTCGTCAGGCTTGGGCGGCCGGCCAGTCAAACACCCTCCCCGAGACCGTGCGTCAAGCCGCCGCTTGCTGTTGCTCCTGCGCAGAAGAACAGGCCACCAGAATGCTGCACGAGACGCGGTCGAGCAGCGGCGTATTACCCGCACCCATCCACCAACGTGACAAGCCCGTACGGCAGCGGTGGCCGACCACCACGAGGTCGACATGCAATTCATTGGCGAGGTTGGCGATCTCGTCGATCGGATGGCCGAACGCGAAATGCCCTTGTGCGCTCACGCCTCGCTCGGTGAGCCAGTCCACGCCTTCCTGGAGGATGTCGCGGGCGGTCTTTTCGAAGCTGCCGCAAGCCACATCGGTCAGCAGGCCCGCGCTTTGCGCAATGCTCGAACGCATGTCGACAACCGACAACAGGTGAGTTTCGGCTTTCAGATCCATCGCCAGGTCGGCGCCGCAACGCAACGCTTTGCGGCCTTCGCGCGAGCCGTCGTAGCACAGCAGGATTTTCTGGTAGCTCGCCATGATTTTTCTCCCTTCGCGCGGGACGCACGATCTGAATGAATCATGGTGCGCCGCAATTCAGGTTGCAAGGGATGGAAAACGCTAACTGCGCGCTACTGGACGCCAGCCGCGCCCTAAACAGGTGCGCGCGCCGCCGGGCGGCGTCCGCAGGTCGATGCCGCAGTGCAGGAAACCCACGCCGGAACGTCGGGAGCGAACCGACGCCGGGCAGCCGATGCCCTAGAATAGGCGGCCTTCCCGGCCATTCGCGTCATTCATGTCTTTCCCGGAGACTCGTTCGATCCATGCCTGAAGCCGCCATCGAATTTCACGAGGTCAAGAAAAGCTACGGCGAAAAAACGGTCGTCGACGGGCTGTCGTTCCATGTCAACCCCGGCGAATGCTTCGGCCTGCTCGGCCCGAACGGCGCGGGCAAGACCACCACGTTGCGCATGCTGCTCGGCATCGCGGCACCGGATGCGGGCACGATCCGCCTGTGCGGCGAGCCGATCCCCAGCCGCGCGCGCGTGGCCCGGGCGCGCGTCGGCGTGGTGCCGCAGTTCGACAATCTCGACCCCGACTTCACGGTGCGCGAGAACCTGCTGGTGTTCGGCCGCTACTTCGGCATGAGCGCCGCGCAATGCCGGGCGATGGTGCCGCCGCTGCTCGAATTCGCGCGCCTCGAAAGCAAGGCGGACGCGCGCGTGAGCGACCTCTCCGGCGGCATGAAGCGGCGCCTCACGCTGGCGCGCGCGCTCGTCAACGACCCCGACGTGCTGATCATGGACGAACCGACCACCGGCCTCGATCCTCAGGCGCGGCATCTGATCTGGGAGCGGCTGCGCTCGTTGCTCGCGCGCGGCAAGACCATTTTGTTGACCACCCACTTCATGGAAGAAGCCGAACGGCTCTGCCACCGGCTATGCGTGATCGAGGAAGGACGCAAGATCGCCGAAGGCGCGCCGAGCGCGTTGATCGCCTCTGAGATCGGTTGCGACGTGATCGAGATTTTCGGACCCGATCCGGTTGCGCTGCGCGATGAACTGGCGCCGCTCGTCGAGCGCACCGAGATCAGCGGCGAGACGCTGTTCTGCTACGTCAACGACGCGCAACCGGTGCATGCACGCCTCAAGCAGCGCGCGGATCTGCGCTATCTGCATCGGCCGGCGAATCTGGAAGATGTGTTCCTGCGGCTCACCGGTCGCGAGATGCAGGACTAGAGGCGCATGGATATCGGCATCGCACGCAACGCGCTACGGCTATAACGAAGAAGGAAGCCCCTCGAGGGGCACGGCACGAGACACGCAATGAACGCACGCACATACGAAAGCCCGGGCGACACGCCATCGAAACAGGAAACCTTCGCCGCCTTTCCCGCGAACGCAACCAACTGGATCGCCGTATGGCGCCGCAACTATCTGGTGTGGAGAAAGCTTGCGATCGCCTCGATGTTCGGCAATCTCGCCGATCCGATGATCTATCTGTTCGGCCTCGGCTTCGGGCTGGGGCTGATGGTCGGCCATGTGGACGGCGTGTCGTATATCGCCTTTCTCGCCGCGGGCACGGTGGCGTCGAGTGTGATGATGTCGGCGAGCTTCGAGTCGATGTATTCGGGCTTCTCGCGCATGCACGTACAGCGCACCTGGGAAGCGATCATGCACACGCCGCTCACGCTCGGCGACATCGTGCTGGGTGAAGTGATCTGGGCGGCCAGCAAGTCGATACTCTCCGGCGCCGCGATCATGCTGGTGGCCGGCGCGTTGGGCTACGCGAATTTTCCGTCGATGCTGCTGGCGTTGCCGGTCATCGTGCTGACCGGGCTCGCGTTCGCGAGCATCGCTATGGTCGTCACGGCGCTCGCGCCTTCGTACGACTTCTTCATGTTTTATCAGACGCTGGTGTTGACGCCGATGCTGTTACTGTCCGGCGTGTTCTTTCCGGTGTCGCAATTGCCCGTCATGGCGCGAGGCGCCACCCAGGTGCTGCCGCTGGCGCATGCCGTCGACCTGATGCGGCCGGCCATGCTCGGGCGGCCGGTCGAGCACGCGCTGTTGCATGTGGCCCTGCTGACGGCGTATGCACTGGGCGGCTTTATCGTGTCGGCGATTCTGTTCAGACGCAGAATGATGAAGTAGGCCCGGCTTTCGAGTAACGCAGGCGCTGATGCCCGGCTAACGGTTGCTAACAGCGGACAGCGATCAGCGCCTGTCGCGGCCCGCCCCTGCTCAGTCCTCGTCGTCCGTCCACGGAATGTCCACGTCGGAAATAAACGCCACCGTCGCGAACGGTCCGCCGTCCTGACGGCCGATCTTGCCGTCGGCGCGCTGCCATTCGACCCGGAACATCGTGGCCGGATCATCGGCGATCAGCCGGACCGTGCGAACTTCGTCCGGATCGGATTCTTCAACCGGACCGTCGAGCGAGATCTGCAATTCCTGTGGCCATAGGCCATCGGCCGGATCATAGATCCGGTCGCCGTCGGGAATCAGCGTGAAGGCTTCCACGCCGATGGTCGCCGAAGCCTCCACGATCATCTTGCCCAATGCCCGCAGCAATGCCGTCGCTCGCGCCGAATTCGCCTGACGGATTGCCAGATCCCCGCGCGTCAGCGCCTGCTCAAGTTTTGGGTTTGTTTTTTGTTGCGCCATTCGATGTCCTGAGTTCCTATCGCTCTGTTGTGGACGGCACGCTGCGTCGTGCGCGCGCCGCGTTCCCTTTTTCGGCCTGAATCCTACCACCGGTGTGCGCTGCAGCAATGCCGGCCGCGCGGTCTGGCGCTTTCAGTCCGCCCCGTCCACCACAGTTTAGGTCGTGATTCGTGTTCCGGCAGGGACATTTGCCTTCCAATCGACGGCGAATGGAGAGGTATCGCACGCACGCCGTAGCGTGGCCTCGCCGCGCGCGGGCTGGCTGGCTGGCTGGCGATCGGATCGCGCCGGGCTGCAATCCGATGTTCTGTGCGGGGGCGAGTTCGCTCGCGCTTCATGCTGTGCGCGGCAAGCCAAAGGTCCGCTAAGCGTGCGCCCGGCAGTGATGGCATTTCAGATGCCGACCATCCGGCAAGTGCCCCGGCCGTGAAGCCGAGGCACTTGGGACAGCGCGGCGATTCGAGCGGCACTCAGTCTTCATTCTTCTTTCAAGCCCGACTCGAACCGACGCGCCGCCGTTCGCGCATCAAGGCGCAGGATTCGGCTGCAATTCATGCAGCGCATCGATTTCCGCGAGCACGTCCGGCGAGAGTTTCACGTCGACGCTGGCAATGTTTTCCTTCAATTGATCGAGCGAGGTCGCACCGATCAGATTGCTGGTCACGAACGGCCGGCTATTGACGAACGCGAGCGCGAACTGCGCGGGCGCCAGACCGTGACGCTTCGCCAGTTCCACGTAACGCGTGGTGGCCTGCACCGCTTGCGGCTTGCTGTAGCGCTGGAAGCGTTCGAACCGCGTGATGCGGGCGCCGGCCGGACGCGCGCCGCCTTCATACTTGCCCGACAACCAGCCGAAGGCCAGCGGCGAATAGGCCAGCAGGCCGATGTTGTCGCGATGCGCGTACTCGGACAGACCCGCTTCGTACGTACGATTGATCAGGCTGTACGGATTCTGGATGCTGACAATGCGCGGCAAGCCGAGTTTTTCGGCCGCGCGCAGAAACTGCGCGACACCCCAAGGCGTTTCATTCGACACGCCGATGTGACGCACCTTGCCCGCCTTCACGAATTCCGCGAGCACGGACAACGTCTCTTCGATCGGCACCGTGTATGCGTCGTCGACCCACGGATACGAGGCGCGGCCGAACGTCATCGTGCTGCGATCCGGCCAGTGCAACTGATACAGATCGACGTAGTCCGTTTGCAGGCGCTTCAGGCTGTCGTTGAGCGCTTCGGTGAGATTCTTGCGGTCGAACTGATTGCCTTCGCCACGAATATGGCGCGGGTTATGCGGTTGACGCGCCGGGCCGGCGATCTTCGTGGCGAGCACGATTTTCTCGCGTGCGCTGCGATGCTGCGCGAGCCACGTGCCGATGAAACGCTCCGTCGAACCTTGCGTCTCGGCAATCGGCGGCACCGGGTACATTTCGGCGGTGTCGATCAGATTGACGCCGTGATCGAGCGCGTAATCGATCTGCGCGTGCGCTTCCTGCTCCGTGTTCTGCTCGCCCCATGTCATGGTGCCGAGACCGATCAGGCTAACCTGCACATCGGAATCGCCAAGGCTGCGGTATTCCATCGAACTTGTCCTGTTGATTGGTTGAACGAAAAGCGCTGACGTTACCACGCCCGCGCGATACCTGCAGGGCACGCTAAAATGCGGTTCCAACGGGCGCCGCCCGTTTTTCCACGCGCAAGGTTTCTCCGCGCCGCCCCTTCCGCAATGAATCCCGAACACCTCGAACTGCTGGTCACGCGCATCATGCCTTACGGGAAATATAAGGGCCGCCTGATTGCGGACCTGCCCGGTCATTATCTAAACTGGTTTGCCAGTCAGGGCTTCCCGCCGGGCGAAATCGGCAGGCTGCTCGCCTTGATGCACGAGATCGATCACAACGGTTTGAAGTCGCTACTCGAGCCCTTGCGCAAGCGCTGATCGCCTCGCGGTGAAAGCGCCGCGAAGTGTCGTGAAGCGCGGTTGAAAGTTAGCCCGCAGGCATCGTGCAAGCCATGCAGATCTGTACAAATTCATACAGTCTTTTGCTTGTACCCTGCCGGCTGAATGGACTTTAATCCACGTAGGTTCTCGCACGCTCTGCCACGGTTCCCGCCATTGTCCGTATGTCGTCCTGCCCGTCATCCTGCCTGCCCGTCCATGTCTGAATTCAACTGGTCCGCGCTGCTCGAATTTATCGGCCACGATCTCTCGCCGGTACGGGCGGTCATCGCGTTCTTTCTGATCGGCTACGTGGTCGTCGGACTGCCCGTTCATTTCCGCCAGGGTGCCGCATCGCGCGACATCTGGGGCACCGCCGCCGGCGTGACGATGGCCGCGATCTACGCGGCGTTCATCATCGGCGTGTATCCGGTCCTCCATCATTCGGGCGGTCTGTTGCGATAGATGGCGCGAGCAGCATAAGGACAACGCGCTATCCGCTCACACGCCCCATCGCGACCAGATGCGCGAGCAACCGGTCTACGCCCTCGTCGACCGGCATGCGATCAGTTTCGATCACCACATCGGCGGCGAGCGGTGCTTCGAACGGATCGGAAATACCGGTGAAATGCGCAATCTCGCCGCGTCGCGCACGGGCATAGAGCCCCTTGGCATCGCGCGCTTCGCAGACCTGCAGCGGAGCGTTCACGAAGACTTCGACGAATCCATCGCCGACAATTTCACGCGCCGCGCGCCGGTGCCGATGCTCCGGCGAAATCACCGCGGCAATCACCACGAAGCCCTGCTGCATGAAGAGCGCGGCAACGTGCGCGACCCGCCGCAGGTTTTCGGTGCGGTCCTCGGGCGTGAAGCCGAGGTCGGCGTTCAGTCCACGCCGCAGCACATCGCCGTCGAGCACGATCGCGGCGTGCCCTGCTTCCTTCAACCGCAAATGCAAGGCGTTGGCCAACGTCGACTTGCCGGCGCCGGAGAGCCCCGTCATCCATATCACGGCACCGCGAGCCGCGCTCATGAGCGACGCTCCACGCCGGTTGCCACGACCTCGTCAGGCTGACCGCCATGAACCGGCATGAGTTCCGGGCCCAAGCCGTCGAACAGCGGTCGAAGCAACGCCTGCTGCGGCTGCCAGCGTTGCACTGAAGTTTTATACAGGGGCCGGCGCACTTGAGCGGAACTGGCCGTATTCACCTGGCGCGTGGTCTGATGAAACGACAGGCAGCGCTCGTTCCAGTCGAGCCCGCAATGCGCGAGCAAGCGGCGCACATTGGCTTCGAAATCGTCGACCAGTTCTTCGTATTTGACTTCGATCATTACACCTTCGGGGAGCACACGTTGCCAGTGGTTCATCAGGGCGTTATAGGCGCGATAGTAGCGGCCCAGTTCGCCGAGATCATAGCTGAACGGCACGTCGTGAAAAATGCGCGAGAAGATCGACAGGCAGGTTTGCAAAGGCGCGCGGCTGCTGTGAATGAAGCGCGCATTCGGCAGCGCCAGATGGATCAGACCCAGGTTGATGAAGTTGAACGGATATTTGTCGGTGAAGTGCGTATAGCGCGGAGTCGGGTCGGCTTCTTCGTTCCGCGCGAGGCTCTGAATTTCCGGCAGCGCGTTGCGCATGCGACGCAGATAGTCCGCGCCGAGTTCGCGCAACGGCGCGGCGTCGACGTCCCCAAGTGCTTCAATGTCGATCCGCAATGGATCGGCCGGATCGCGGCGAATGCAGCTCACCAGCGCCTCCCCGAATTCCGTGCGCTCACCCGCGCCGAATACCCGAGGATGGCTGGCGAGAATCTGTTCGATCAAGGTCGAACCCGAGCGCGGCATGCCGACGATAAAGATCGGCGCCGCTGACGGATCGCCCAGACCGCGCTTCGCCTCCAGCACTTCCGAAGCCGTCAGCTCGGGCAGATGCGCGAACAGGCCGAGCGTGTCCGCTTCGTTGTAGCGCACGCTAACGCGGTGCAACGCATTGCCCTTCAGGAAGTGAGCGAACGACGCGTCGTTGCGGCCCACATCGGACAGCGCCTGGCCGTACGCGAAGTGAATCTCCGCCTGATTGGCCGGCGTGAGCGACGCGGCATTGCCGACAAGGCGTTCCATCGCGACGAATACCGGATCTTCAGTAGTGAGGCGCTTGGTCTGCACGAAGTTGCGGTAGTACAGCGGCACCTGCGGCGCGGCTTCGATTGCGCGGCGATACGCTGCGTGAGCTTGGTCGAAACGGCCGAGCGCCTGCAGGCAGTTGCCCATGTTGTTGTGCGAGCCGTCGGCTTGCGGATTCAGGCGAGCGGCCTCGCGATAGGCGTCCACCGCCTGTTCGAGCCGATGCATCTGCTCGAGCGTCCAGCCGAGGCCGTGATGCGAATCCGTGTCGCGCGGATCGAGCGCGATCGCTTCCCGATAGCGTTCGAGGGCTTCGGGAAAACGGTTCAGGGCGGCGAGCGTCGCCGCGAGGCGCTGATGCACGAGCGCATCTGCAGGGGCAAGCGCACGCGCGTTTTCGAAACGTTGGAGCGCGGCGGCGAGTTCGCCGCGCGCCGCATAAGCGTCGCCTTCGGCACGCCATTCTGAAGCGGTGGCCGGCTGTGGATCGTACTTCATTGACGGCTGGATTTTTGCGGGCTTCGCATCGAGCGGTCCTGACAGTGAGCGGGTGTGGTCTTTTCGTCCGGCGGGTAAATAGGCACGGCCTGGATTCGAGGTAATTGTCTGAAGGGAACTTAACAGGCGCGCCCTACAGTTGCGTTGCGGAAATTTAACTAACTGTTACAGCAGGAGGATCACGTAAGGTGTGGAAGCGTGCCGCTGCGCCTTATTCCGTGGTCTCCGATCGCCATGTATATCTCACGGAGCCGCCAGGTCGCGGGCGACCCGTAATGTGCGGACACAAATGCAGCTGAACTCCTGGGCGTGCGTCTTTTCTCAATCTCATGCGAAGGAGAAAATCGTGAGCAGGCTCATTGCATCAATGGCGCTGTTGGCGGTGATGGCCAGTCTGAACGGATGCGTGGTTGCACCGGCATACGACTATGGCTACGCGCAACCTTATTACCCCGGCTACGGTTACGCTTACGGACCACCGTATGCGCCGGTTTACGGCAGCGTAGGTATCTACGGCGGCTGGGGCGGCTCCTGCTGTTACTACCGTGGCGGGTACTGGCATGGCGGTCATGGATGGCACGGCGGAAACGGCGGGCATGGCGGCGGCTGGCACGGCGGCGGTTACGGCGGCTACCACGGCGGAGGCGGCAGTTCTTGGGGCAGCAGTGGCGGCCACGGCGGAGGACATGGACATTGACGTTGACGTGGCCCGCGCGTGACTCGCGGGCCGGTCGATTGCATGGCTTCTGGCTCGAAACGCTCGCGGGTCTCCCGGCAAGGCGGCGATTTCATGCCTTGCGGTAAAATCGGTGTTTTGAATCAAGCCGTCTGGCCGCCCCATGTCGTCACCTCGAATTCCCAGTCCGCGCCGCGTATCGGTTGCACCCATGATGGACTGGACTGATCGTCATTGTCGTTCCCTGCATCGCGTGATCTCCCGGCATACGTGGCTTTACACGGAAATGGTAACCACCGGCGCGCTGCTGCATGGCGACGTGCCGCGTCAACTCGCGTTCACGCCCGCAGAAGCCCCGGTCGCCCTGCAACTCGGCGGCAGCGAACCCGACGACCTCGCGCGCTCGGCGAAGCTCGGCGAGCAATGGGGTTACGACGAGATCAATCTGAACTGCGGCTGCCCATCCGAGCGCGTGCAACGCGGCGCATTTGGAGCGTGCCTGATGAACGAGCCGCAACTCGTCGCCGATTGCGTGAAGGCCATGCGCGATGCGGTATCCGTGCCGGTGACGGTGAAGCACCGCATCGGCGTCGATGCGGTCGAAGAATATGGTTTCGTGCGCGATTTCGTCGGCACGATTGCGGATGCGGGCTGCAATGTGTTCATCGTGCACGCGCGCAACGCGATTCTGAAGGGTTTGAGCCCGAAGGAAAATCGCGAGATTCCGCCGCTCAAATACGACTACGCGTATCAGTTGAAGCGCGACTTCCCGCATCTGGAGATCATCATCAACGGCGGCATCAAGACGCTTGATGAAGTGGAGACTCATCTTCAACACGTCGACGGTGTCATGCTCGGACGCGAGGCGTATCACAACCCATATCGGCTGGCCGATGTCGATGCCCGCTTCTATGGTTCGACAGACTCGCCGCTGACTCGCGAGCAGGTCGAAGCAAAACTGATCGACTATTGCGCCGCTGAAATGGCGCGCGGCACCTATCTCGGCGCCATTACGCGCCACGCCCTCGGCCTCTATCGCGGCGAAGCGGGTGCACGTGGATGGCGCCGTGTCCTGTCGGACAGCAAACGCCTCGCCGCACGCGATCTGAGCATCTTCGACGAAGCAAGGCAGCATCTGCGCGAGCCTGTCGAAATTTTTGAATAAAGGACTAGGCAAACGAGATTCTTGTTCGTATAATCTCGTTTCTTCATCGGCGAGCCAAGTTTTTACGGCAAGTCAAGCAGATGTCAGTGGTGGCTGTAGCTCAGTTGGTAGAGTCCAGGATTGTGATTCCTGTTGTCGTGGGTTCGAGCCCCATCAGCCACCCCAAAGAATTTTTAGTCAGTTCAAGTGGTTATCGTAGCGGCACTGTGATTATTTACAGTGCCGTTTTTGTTTTTATTCCCGCGAAAATTCCCATTTCGGGAATCGGCCTACCCCTTCCCGCCATACGCCAAACAACATAGACTGTACATCCATACAGTACCTTGAGTTTGCTGTGACTCTTCCGCCGTTCATCCCTCCAACGCTCGCCGAGCTGCGCGAGTGGTATCAGCTGTACAAGCAAAACACGGATGTCTGGCGCCTGATTATGGAGGTGCAGCATTCGCGCGAAACGCTGGCCCACCTGAACGTTTTACTTGCTCAAACCGCGCGCGCCGCCCGCCGGGCCGAGTTCGGCCGACTCACCGGCGAAGATGCCCCGCTGCGCGACGCGTGCGCGGTTGTGGAGGCAGAGCTGTTCCGCATTGGCCCGGTCGGCGGCAAAGGGCGGAAATACCAGCCGCCGGCGAGACTCACCGAGGGTGCGGCCGGCTTCGACTTCGATCCGGATGATCCCGTCGATCGAGCCGCATTCCTCATTGCGCGCGGCCACCAGAACCGCCGGTAGCCGCCGCACTCTGTCGCAGCTACCATTCTTCGTACAGATCAGCGACACCCGGGCGTCGCCGGGCGGATAGCGCAGACATATGCCTGCAGCGCCTTCACTTTGCTGATTTCGTTGTCGTCGTCTCCGGCGACCCTGAAAACGCGCTCCGCAACCGCTCGGTCGAGGTCTGCGTAGGTGGCGGCACCATTGCCCACGCCGGCGGCGCCGGGAGCTCCGGCTGCGTCGTTGCCACCGGCTGCAGAACAGTTGGTGACGGCGACCCGCACGCGCTCAGTGCCAGCAGCGAGAGCAGCGCGGTAATTGCGATTGTCCGTTTCATGTGCGTCCTTCTCCTTCGTGATTTGAGCATCCGCCGCGGAAATCGCCGCTTCAGCTTTGTTGTGCGCGTCGATTGCGCGCTGCTCGGCGTCGAGCGCCGCCTTCGAGATCGCGTTCAGGTCGCCGGCGTGCCGCTCGTTATCCTTCGCGTGAGCAGCCTGCTCGGCGAGCAGCTCGCGGTTCTCGTACGTATAGGCGCCGCCGGCGCCGATAGCGATGCCGAGCACGCCGGCGGCAATGCCGGTGATGAAATATCCGTTCATTGCATCTTCCCTTCGCAGATGGCGCGTTCGGTCGCGCGCCGTTTCACAAGGCCCGGCAACTGGCGGCCGCCGGCATACGTCCAGCGCGACAGCTCGGCGCATGCGCCGGCATAGTCGCCTGCCCTCACCTTCCTCGCCATCGTCGATCCGCAATACGCAGTGGCGCCCGCGTTATATACAAACGAGATAAATGCCACGCGTTGATACCAGGTCATCGCCGCGAGCGGCGTGCACCGGTCGACATCCTGCGCATGCTCGGCGAGACGCTGCTCGAGGCGTTGCTCGCACTCCTGCGGCGTGAAGCGCTGGCCGAGCTTCACGTTTTTCGTGTCGCCCATGCACGCCGTTACGATCCCAATCGGGTCCGGAGCAGCGACGAGCACCGTACCCTCAAACTTCGGCACGATGGTGATAAGCGCCGCCGCCGCGGCCGCGCCCACAATTGCCGTGAGACTTTTCTTGCCCGGACGCGCCATCATTCCTCCAGTGACGATTGATGCAGATAGGCCAGCACGAGCCCCACGGCGCTGATTGCAAACGGGACCGACAACACGATCCACACCGGCAGGCGGTCGATCCACGCCTCGGGCAGCGCCGACCAGACGCCACCGACGAACGAAACGGCCGTCGACGCGATCAGCGCGCGCACCGAGTTGCGCCGGTGTGCGCTACGCCAGTAAGAGACCGGCTTCATGAATTCACCTTTGACTTGAAAAATGCCCACAGCGCGAGGCCAAGCATCACGGCCAGCGCCCATAGGCCCTTCTTCGCGAGCTCCACGCGCAGGTCCTGATAGAACTTTTCGCGCGCCTCCAGCTTCTTGATGACGGCCTCGTGGTAACGGCGGTGGCCGTCCCAATCGCCTCCCGGAAACGCATCATGCAAATCGTCGACGCGGCGAATTACCTCTTCCACCTTGCGGTCCGTCACCGCCATTTGCGTGATGTTTTCGGAGTGGCGCTGGCTCATGTCGTCCCGCAGGCCGTTGAGCGCCTCGACGATTTCTTTGTTTCCTTCCATTCGCGCCCCGGAAATGAAAAAACCGCCCGCAGGCGGCCAATAAAAAAGCCAGCTCGAAGGCTGGCTTTGCTTGATGCTCGACTGGTTTTACGTCCCTGTCGCTGATGCTCCGCTTGCTGCAGCAGGCGTTGCTACTGATTCTTTGTAACCCGCTGCAATCGAGTCGGCGACCGACTGCACTACGAGATTCTGCACGTACGCATCCGGCGTGCGACAGTCCGCCCCGAAGTGGTCGACGCCCGGCGAGTTTGTGGACGGAACGGCGGCTCCGCTTCCGAATGAGAAACTAACGCTGGTTTCCCCAATAAAACGAATCGGCGCGCCGTCCACCAACGCTTGGGTCATCGCGCTGCTCAGCCCGGCCGATGCTGAATATTGCGTGTCACAGGTGGGAACCGGGCGAACCGCGAATACAGCCTTGCCGGAAACCGCCGCGCGTTGTGCGAACACTGTCAGATCCTGTGCAAACTGCCTAAGAGCCACTTGTTGGGCTGGGTCGCTTGCCGGCGTCACCATATCATCGAGCTGGAAATTGACGACCATCCATTCGCTTGGATCAGTCTTGAACTGGTCCGGCGTTGGGGGCAATCCGTTGTCCACTCCCATGACGATCTGGTGAAGCGTCGTACCGTCCATCACCTGAGCGGTGACGTTGGCTGTCACGCCGCGCGCCGCGAGTGCATCCTGAAGCGTTTGCACCGTAGCTTGCGCATCCGATGCGCCGGCGGCGGACGTGGATGCAGCCTGCGCCACCGCGGCCAATTGCGCGTGAACCGTCGCGCCGGACGCGGCCGAAACAAGCGGCTGGCCGTACATGGAGATAGTCAGCGTCTTGGCCGCGGGCTGCGCATCACCGCCGCCACCGCCGCATGCAACGAGAAAAACTGCGGCAACGCCGGCCGCTACTATCGCTCTTATCATTGATTCCCCCGATCGGTCGTTCTTCGTTTTTGACTTACAAAAGTTTACACGGAGTTTTCCGTTTCAGGAAACGATCTGCGCCCCGGAAAATGCGAAGCGATTCGCATAGGTCGGCGCGGCGCTGCCGTCCGGCGGCGCGGCGGCCAGTTGCTGCTCCGCGTATGAAAACGCGCTCTGACCTTCTGGCGGCAGCCCGTCAACAACGATCTGCTGCGTGTAGAGCGGCATCTTGCCTGCGGCCTGCATTTCAGCATTGAGGTACGAGGCGACTGAAACCGAGGTGTTGTTTCCATCCTTGTCGAGCGTCACCTGTTTCGCTACGTGATAGCTCGCAGTGGCGCCGGTGGCCGGCGTCACATAGTCTTTCTGCAGCGGCATTGCCTTCTCCCGTTTAAAGATTGCTGAGGTCGATCGCCATGAATCGCCAATCGAATTGAGAACCGAAGTTCACATCGTTGCCAGGATGCGACGTGTTTCCGACCTGGTAATAGTTGTAGTTGAAGTTCACCACATTTCCGGATGTCTTCAGTGCGCTGATGTTGTACCAGCCATTGTTCGTGCCGCCAGTCGGGCTGGAAACGAAAGCGGTGCCGATCGCAGCGACGCCGATCTTGCTCACCGACGGATAGGACCATGAATAGGTGCGCTGATCTACGTGCGCCCATTGACCCCACCCTGGGCCCGCATTGTTGATGTTTCCGGACTGCGTGTCCATGATCCGCGCGAGCCGTTGGCGAGCGTCGGCTACGAGGTTTCCGCTCGCGTCGAAAACCTGGAGGCCATATCCAAGACCCGTCGGCGCAGCCGCCAATGACTTGTCGAAAACATAGACAGCTA
>NZ_JAMWXW010000016.1:0-187491 GCF_031570135.1 Paraburkholderia sp. USG1
CCCCAGTCCCACCACCACCCGCTCCCGCGCCTCCCTTCCCATCGCCGCCACTGCCCGTACTCCCGGCACCAAGTCCCGCCGAGCCAGAGTTCGTCCCACCATTCCCGCCGCCACTGCCCGCGGCTGCCGCCCCTGCCGACGAAGTCCCGCCGCCACTGCCGCTTTGCGAGCCCGCAGCCGATAGCGATCCCAACCCGCCCGCCGCCGCAGCGACTCCAATTCCGCCGGGCGTCACCATGTCATCGCTCTCCCGCTTGCAGCCAGGCGCGTCGAACGACGGACAATCAATCGGCAACGCTTGCGCAACCATCATCCTCGACGGACTGACCAACGGCGCGGCAGACGGCGCCTGATTCGTTTGCGCACCCGCCATCGCCGCATACAAACTCACGGCAACTGCAAATACCGCCCGGCGCGTCCCCAACGCCAGAGCATCCCCGTTTCTATTTTTCATTTCATTCTCCTAACTATATGCCTTGAAAGACCGGCCTGGATAACAAGTGACTCTCTGTTCACTGTTAAAAATGAAACTTCAACACCCAGTCGTCTTTGCCGCGCGTCACACAAAACCGCATGACATCCGGCATTTCTCTCGCGGAAAACCCCGGTCCGATTCAACGTGATTCGAGAGAAACGATTGGCTGTGCACGAACTGATTTTTAAATGGACACAGCTGGGCCTGATGGACATTGAAGTTATGCGGAGCGCCATTCAGTGACCGTGCGCTAGCCCACGCAATGTGACATCGCCGACTTCTTTAGCGATTAATTGCGCGCCCGAACTGTCAGAGATCGTCAATTACCGTTTCATCAAAATCCGGAAATTCCTCCCTTTATATACGCACTCCGAACTATTAACTTCGCACTGGAGCCAAAGCCTCGCAGAATGCATCAAGCCGATATCGCCGTTGCCGTCACATAGCGAAAAAGAAACGCTATGTGTTTCTCCGAACATAAAAAAGCCACTATCGAGATGGGAGTGAGCGCAATCACACAGACAGCGCAACTCAGGATTTCCTACTCTGAGTCATCATTCCTCGGTGATTCAGCAAAACACAAAAACGGCGAGTGAATAAACGAGCGCAGTCGCGAGCCATCACAAGAGGTAAAAACCCACTCTCGCGACAAAAGACGAGGAACCGGGCGCCGCCGCTTCAGGCAGACATCCCGCGCACGGCCGCGGCCCACCATCCCAATAGCAAACGCGTCCAGTCATGTCGCCCGCGCAAGCCTCGGCGAGTCGAACTGGAAAGTGTCGCTATGCAACCACCACACCGCCGCACAACCAACACTTCCTGGCAGCGGCTTTTTCCGAAGCATTTCCACCATCCGCGGCATCGAGACGAGTCATCGTCACCGGCGCGGCCCGCGGATGCCTGTCGCGCGAGCTCTCGCGCACGGCCGCTAAAAAACGCGGGTTTACCTCTGTTTGACTTCAGGAAGCAGGCTCGTTTACTGGACGCAAAACAACCTTTCAGGACACTTCCGATTTGCTCTGGCCAGCTGAATAGTGTTCTGCGAGCGTCTTCCACTATCTCAGGAGATGAACCATGGTTATTGTGTCCAGCAGCGCCGTCGACGAATTGAAAACTGCTGTCCGGGGACAGGTTCTGCTGCCCGGCGACGCCAGCTTCGATCAGGCACGCAGCATCTGGAACGCGATGATCGACCGGCATCCGTCAGTCATTCTGCGTTGCGCGGGCGTGGCCGACGTGCGCCAGGGTGTGGGGTTCGCGCGCGACAACGGCCTGTCGCTGGCGATTCGGGGCGGCGGCCACAACATTGGCGGCAGCGCATTGTGCGACGACGGTGTGGTGCTCGACTTGTCGCAGATGAAATCAGTGCATATCGATCCCACGGCACGGCGTGCCTATGTCGAACCGGGCGCGACGCTGCACGATTTCGACCATGAAGCGCAGGCATTCGGGCTCGCCACTCCGCTCGGCATCAATTCGACCACCGGCGTCGCGGGCCTGACGCTCGGCGGCGGCTTCGGCTGGCTGAGCCGTAGATATGGCATGACGATAGACAATCTGGTTTCCGCCGACGTCGTGACCGCCGAGGGCGAATTCCTCAACACGAGCGCCGACTCGCACGAAGATCTCTTCTGGGCGATTCGCGGCGGCGGCGGCAATTTCGGCGTCGTCACGCGATTCGAGTTCGCTCTGCATCCGGTGGGACCGCTGGTATACGGCGGCCTCGTCGTCCTGCCGCTCACACAGGCACGGGACGCCCTGCTCAAATACCGCGCGGCGAACGCCGGCATGCCGGAGGAACTGAGTGTGTGGGCCGTGCTGCGGCTCGCGCCGCCGCTGCCGTTTCTGCCGCCCGAAGTGCACGGCAAACCGGTGATCGTGTTCGCGATGTGCTATACAGGGCCCGTCGAAAGCGGTCCGGCCGCGGTGGAATTCGTACGCGCATTCGGCACGCCGGTTGGTGAACATCTCGGCCCGATGCCGTTTGTCGCGTGGCAGCAGGCGTTCGACCCGCTACTCACGCCAGGCGCGCGCAATTACTGGAAATCGCACAATCTCGGCGAGATTCAGGACGGGCTCGTCGACGCGCTGCTCAGCGCGATCGATCAGTTGCCGTCACCGCAATGCGAGATTTTCTTCGGACAGATCGGCGCGCAGACCCAGCGCGTGGCCGTGGAAGCCACCGCCTATTCGAGCCGCGACACGCTGTACGCGATGAACGTGCACGGCCGGTGGGACGACGCAAGCGACGACGAGCGCTGCATCGCGTGGGCTCGCGCGTTCTTCGACGCGGCGGCACCCTTCGCGCTGGGCAGCGTCTACGTTAACTTCATGACGCAGGAGGAAGGCGGCCGGGTCGCCGACGCCTACGGGCCGAACTACGAACGGCTGGTCGCGGTAAAAAACCGCTACGATCCGCGCAACCTGTTCCGCTGCAACCAGAACATCCGACCGTCGGTGTAGTCATAGAAGCACGAGGAACGGCGCGAGATTCGCGCGCCCGTTCCCGCGCCGGCGGGCCCGACCCGCCAATACGCACGCAAATGCGGGGGCTAGGCACGCTAAATGCTGATCAGCAATCGACGTACGTACGGTTCACCTGCGTCACGGTACGATTGCTCGCCAGGAAACGAGAAACCCAGCCTTCATAACTTAATAACGCACAAGGAAAAACAACATGCGCAGACGACAATTCATCATGACCACCAGCGCCGCCCTCGCCACGGCGGGCCTTGGCCTCGCCGGCTGCACGACCACGTCGCCGTCTTCGAGCGCATCGTCTTCAGCCAACGCCGGCAAGCGCGACACGATCAATGCGGGAGTCGATTCCACGCTCTCGCGTCTCTACGCGAACGTCAACGGTTCGCGCGAACTGGTGGCGAAAGCACGCGGCATTCTGGTGTTCCCGTCTGTGATCTCGGCGGGCTTCTGGGTCGGCGGCCAGTACGGCGAAGGGGCGTTGCGCGTGGCCGGCCGCACGGCGGGCTATTACAGCACCGTTGCGGGCTCCTTCGGTTTGCAGATCGGCGCGCAGTCCAAGGCTCTCGTATTCCTCTTCATGACGCAGGACGCGCTCGACAAATTCCTGGGCAGCCAGGGGTGGGCAGCCGGCGCGGACGCGACCGTCGCCGTGCTAAAGGTCGGCGCGAACGGAGCGGTCGACACCTCGACCGCCACCAGCCCGGTCGAAGCCTTTGTCCTGACGAACGGCGGCCTGATGGCCGGCGTATCGCTCGAAGGCACCAAAGTCTCGCGCCTGATGATCTGAGCGCACGCGCATGCCGCGCAGCCGCCTGACCGGCTGCGCGGCATGCGCGCTCCATTCGTCGGGGGCCGCGTGGACACCTACAGCGGGCCCCTTCCTGACCCGACGCGAACCCTTGGCGCCACTGTACGCTCACTGAACGCATTACCGGCCACCTTCTCCGCACTGCTGTAAAATCCAGCCCTTCTGTCATCTTCCCGGCCAGCGCTGCAACTCAGGCCGGGACATTCACCTGTTCGAAGCCGCGCGTCTCGTATCCATGCACGCTGTTTGCCCGGACTTCCCACCTCGCTGAAGATGAACACCGCTCGTCCCACTCACGGCTGGCTTGCCGCGCTGCCCGGCATCAAAAGCAATGTCCTTGCAGGACTGACTTCGTCTTTCGCGCTGGTGCCGGAATGCATCGCCTTTGCGCTGGTCGCCCATCTCAATCCGCTGATGGGCCTGTACGGTGCTTTCTTCATCTGCACCATCACGGCCCTGTTCGGCGGACGCCCCGGCATGATCTCCGGCGCCGCCGGTTCGATGGCGGTGGTCATCGTGGCGCTCGTCGTGCAACACGGCGCGCAATATCTGCTCGCCACCGTGATCCTCAGCGGCATCCTGATGGTGCTATTCGGCGCGCTGCGGCTCGGCAAACTGATCCGCATGGTGCCGCATCCGGTAATGCTCGGTTTCGTCAACGGGTTGGCGATCGTCATCGCGACGGCGCAGCTTGCGCACTTCAGACAGAGCACGCCGCAAGGCGAGCAATGGCTGCACGGCAGCGCGTTGATAATGATGGGCGGACTCGTCGCGCTGACCATGGCGATCGTCTATCTGCTGCCGCGACTCACGCGCGCGGCGCCGCCCGCTCTGGTGGCTATCGTCGGCGTCGGGCTCCTCACGCAGGTGTTGCACCTGCCCACGCGCACGCTCGGCGACATGGCGCACATTGCAGGCGGCCTGCCGGGTCTGCATATGCCGGGCGTCCCGCTGGATCTGGACACGCTGCATGTGGTGCTGCCCTACGCGGTGCTGATGGCGATCGTCGGTTTGCTGGAAACGCTGCTCACGTTCAATCTCACCGACGAGATCACCGAAACCCGCGGCCAGCCGAACCGTGAATGCCTCGCGCTCGGCGCGGCGAATATCGCCTCGGGTCTGTTCGGCGGCATGGGCGGCTGCGCCATGATCGGACAGACGATGATCAACCTCAATTCGGGCGGACGTTCGCGCCTGTCGGGAATCGTCAGCGGCGTGATGATCCTGATGTACATCCTGTTCCTGTCGCCGCTGATCGAACGCATTCCGCTGGCGGCGCTGGTCGGCGTGATGTTCGTGGTGGCGCAGCAGACCTTCGCATGGGGCTCGCTACGAGTGCTGGGCAAAGTGCCGCGCCACGACGCGCTGGTGATCGTGGCGGTCACCATCATCACCGTGTTCTCCGATCTGGCGATCGCCGTGCTATGCGGCGTCGTGATCGCCGCGCTCAATTTCGCGTGGCAGCACGCCCGCGAAATTCATGCGCATGTCGAAGATCGCGCCGACGACAAGATCTATGCGCCGCGCGGCACGCTGTTTTTTGCGTCGACCGCCCGTTTTCACGAGCTGTTCGACCCGCTGCAAGATCCCGAGCGCGTCACGATCGATTGCCGCGATCTGCTGCTGGCGGACCATTCCGCGCTCGCGGCGCTGCAAGGCCTCGTCGAGCGCTATCGGAAAGCCGGCAAACAGTTGCGCATGAAGAATCTGTCCGAGCGCAACCAGCGTCTGCTGAGTCGCGCCGGAATTGCATTGGCGTAACGAACTGCGCGCTTCGCCCAGCCGCGTGCCGCGAGTCAGCGGCCTTCCGGCAGCGTGAACACGGCAATCGCCGCGCTGAGCTGGCCGGTTTGCGCTTTCAGCACATCCGCCGAGGCACTCGCCTCTTCCACCAGCGCCGCGTTCTGCTGCGTCGTCTGATCCATGCTCGCCACCGCAATGTTGACCTGCTCGATGCCCGAGCTTTGCTCCACCGAAGCCGCGCTGATCTCGCCCATGATGTCCGTCACGCGGCGCACCGCCTGCACGACTTCCTGCATGGTTTCGCCAGCGCGGCTCACGTACTGCGAGCCGCCTTCGATCTGTGCCGCGGACTCCTCGATCAGCGTCTTGATCTCCTTGGCCGCCGCCGCGCTGCGTTGCGCGAGGCTGCGCACTTCGCCGGCCACCACCGCGAAGCCGCGTCCTTCCTCGCCGGCGCGGGCCGCTTCGACTGCCGCGTTCAAGGCGAGAATGTTGGTCTGAAACGCAATGCCTTCGATCACCCCGATGATGTCGCCGATCCGGTGCGACGACTGCGAAATGCCGCGCATCGTCTCGACCACCTGGCCGACCACTTCGCCGCCGCGCACCGCCGTCTCGGATGCGTTATGCGCGAGCTGGCTGGCCTGCCTGGCGTTGTCGGCGTTCTGCTTCACGGTCGCGGTGATCTGCTCCATGCTCGACGCGGTTTCGCCGAGCGCGGTGGCCTGCTGCTCGGTCCGGCGCGACAGGTCCGCGTTGCCGGCGGCAATTTCGTTGGACACCGTGGAGATCAGCGTCGCGCCGCCGCGAATCTGCGCGATCGCCTGCGCGAGGCGCTGCTGCATGCGCCGCATTGCCGCGAGCAGGCTGGTTTCGTCGCCCGCCTTTGTCTCCACGACCAGGTCGAGTTCGCCGTCGGCAATGCGGGCAGCGATCTGCGCCGCGTACGCCGGTTCGCCGCCGAGTTGCCGCAGGATGCTGCGCAGGATCACGCCGATCACGAGCGACACCACCACACACAGCATCAGCGCGGCGCCCACGTACTGCACGAGCGTCGTGTAAAACGCGGCGTCGATATCGTCGGTGAATACGCCGGTGACGATCGTCCAGTCCCACGGTTTGTACAGCCGCACGAAGTTGATCTTCGGCGCCATTTCATTGGAGCCGGGCTTCGGAAACTGCAGATGGATGAAGCCTTCGCCTTCGCGCTCGGCGAGGTCGGAGCCGTCCTTGAACACGTGGCGCCCCTGCGGGTCGGTGAAGCCGCTCATGTCCTTGCCTTCCAGGTCGGCGCGTACGCCATGCATGAGAACGCGGGCCTGCGCGTCCTCGAGCACGAGATAGCCGCCGGCACCGTTGTAGCGCATGGCGCGCAGATCGGCCATCGCCGTGCGCTGCGCGTCGGCAAGCGGCATGGCGCCCGAGGCGACGAGGCCGTTATAGCGATCCAGCACGCTATACGCGACGCCGACCACGCTCTTCAGTTCAGCCTGGCGATCGGCGATCATCGTGTCGCGCGTCTTGAACGCGCCCCACAGGCCGATTGCCAGAATACCCATGCACATTACCGCTAGCGCGAGCCAGAGCCGCACCTTCAGGCGAAACCGTTCCATCTCCGTATCCCTTTGTACTTGTCGTCGACGCGCTGCCAGGGCGGACGCCCAGGCGGCTCATGTCCATCTTCAGGATTAACGGCGGAACGGGAAAAAACTTCAGGGCTTGCCGATCGGCCGCAGCCACACGGCCAAGGCGTGGACCGGGCTGGCGCTACTTGCGACCTGGCGGGCCCGACGGGCGTGCTCATGACCGGGTGGACCTGATTTGGTGCGGCTCGTGACCGGGTGGACCCGGCTGGCGTGGCCCCCGACCGGGCGGAGCTGACTGGCGCGGCTCATGACCTGGCGGAACCGGCTGGCGCTGCCCCCGACCTGGTGGACCCAGCTAGCGCGGCCCACGGAGTGGCCGACGTGACGGCGCCGTCTCCCAACCGGATCGCACACGCAGGCCGCAAGCGAGGCGTTACTCCGCCGGCAGCGTCAGCGATGCGACTTCGCAGCGCGGCCACTGACGCAACACGTCCGGCGCCAGCAACAACTTGGCGGCTCGCACGCCCGCGCCCATGACGATCTGGTTCCGCTCCATGACGGCGGCGTCGACGAGAATGCGCCAGTCGGCCGGCAAGCCGAAGGCGGTGATACCGCCGAACTCCATGCCGCTATGCTCCACGGCCGCTTCCCGCTTCGCGAACGAAAGCCGTTGCGCGCCCAGGGCCGCCTTCACCGCGCCGTTGATGTCCAAACGCAGCGAACCCAACGAGACCAGCGCTGCGTAATGCTCTGCGCCCTCCTTTTTGTACCGGATCACGATGGTGTTCGCACAGTCTTCCAGACCGAAACCGTAGCGCGCGCTGAATTCGGCGGTATCCGAAGCGTCGTCGGAGACGGAGAAAACCGTCACGCCTTGCGCCGGCAACTGCTCGACGACATGCGCGGGCAAATGGGCGCCCAATTGTTCGGCCGGAATGACATCCAACTGCTGTATGAGTTCGTGCGAGTGCATGGCGAGCAAAGTGTATGAGGATCCCCGGCATTCTAACGGCACGCCTGAGCCGAGGTGCGCGGGCTCCGCGCACGCCGGTCCCGCTTGTTATAGTGACAGGCACAAGGTTTGCGAAAGCTTTCACGCGAAGACTGCGTCAAGGCTGCCTCGACGGTTCACCCCGCCCTATCGCCTTGCCCGCGCGGCGTCAGCACCTCTTGAGAAACACGACCATGGACATGGACACGCTTTCCGCCGAAAACCTGCAACTGGCGGCCCGCAAGCAGGCCAACTGGGCCATCGGCGCCTTCAGACAGTTTGCCGAGGACCGCTGCGCGGCCATGGCCGCAAGCATCGCCTTCTATGCCGCGTTTTCGCTTGCGCCCGCATTGGTCATGGTGATCGCCGTGGCCGGCTGGGTCTTCGGCGCGGAAGCCGCGCGCGGCGAGTTGTTCGACCACATTCACGGATTGCTCGGCGACCAGGCCGCCGCGGGCGTGCAGACCATCGTCGAGAACGCTCATCACAACGGCAGCGCCGGCGGCATCGCGGCGATCATTTCGTTCTCGATGCTGGCGATCGGCGCTTCGGCCACTTTCTCGTCGCTCAATAGCGCACTCAATATAGTGTGGCCGTATACGGGGCCGCGGTCGTCGAGCGTGATCGCGCTGGTGCGCGTGCGCCTGATCTCGTTCGGCCTGGTGCTGGGCGTCGCGTTCCTGCTGATCGTTTCGCTGGTTCTCGATACGATCATCACCTTCGTCGGCAAGTGGCTCTGGGGCGACTCGCCGTACGTCGTGATCGGCAACCTGTTGCAACTCGGCGTCGGCTTGCTGGTGCTGGCGTGTGCGTTCGCCGGCCTGCTCAAGTTTCTGCCGGACGCTCGCGTGCGCTGGCTCGATGCGTTTGTCGGCGGGATTGTCGCCGCCGTGCTGTTCTCCGCGGGCAAGAAGCTGTTCGCCCTTTATATCGCGCACGCCGGGATGGCCAGTTCGTTCGGCGCGGCCGGCTCGCTCGCCGTGCTGCTGATGTGGCTGTACTTCTCGGCCGCTGTGCTGCTGCTCGGCGCGGAGTTTTCGGCGGCGCGCGGGCGCATGCACGACCCGCGCGGAGGCTGGGGCATGCAGGACGACACGCCGCCCGGCAGCCGCGCCAAGCTTGCGTCGGTGCTGGCGGCATCGACGGTCAGTGCGGATGCTGCGCCCCACATGGCCGCACAGGCGCACACCGCTTCGAGCGACGCCGCGCTCGCCGCCGCCGGGCGCGACGCAACTGCAAACGCGCCGGGCGGTACGGCGGCGTCGGCTTTTCGGGAGCAATCCGGCAACACGGCGTCAGCGCGAGCGACTGCGGTCAAACTCGCCCGCAGCGTCGTCTCGGCCGAAGCGCAAGCGACCCGCATCGCCGCCGACACGCTGATCGAGGCGAGCCGCAAAGCCGTCGCGGCCGATCGCTACGTGCGGCGGCACCCGTGGCCTTCGATGTTGCTGGCCGCGGCTGCCGGGCTGGCAGCGGCGACCGTCGCGCGCCGCAACGCCCGCGATAGCGACAGCGAGCGCAATTCCTGACGCCTCGCGTTTCAACCGGACCCCGTCTGGCCGCACCTATGCACCAACATGGTCGCGCCTGACCACAGCACGACGAACCTGTCCAGCGCCTGCGTCAAGCAAAACGCATCGCAATTTTTATGCAGATCCTGCAAAGCGACCAAAAAAACTAGACGACTAGATTACGAAGCACCTTCAAGGAAGTGTCGAAAGTGAAGGTGCCAGAGTCGTCACTGTCAACAAAACAACAATAATGCTTGGCTAGGGAATAAATGTTGCTGAAACAGGAATAATCGTTAACGCGCTTTAAATACAAGGCTTTGCGTCGGTTGTCAGTTTTTGGAGACAGTCTTTTTTTTCCAGTTCTAGCGGATAGACCTCTGCGCTATTCTCCTTCCCGCAACAACAAACTAATCATCTGCGTGGAGAAATGGATGAAACGAATCGCACTGTCTACCCTCTCGCTGGCGCTCCTCGGCGTCACTGGCGTCGCACACGCTCAAAGCAGCGTTACCCTGTACGGCTTGATCGATGAATCGGTTCAGTTCGCCCACAACACGGTCGACGCTTCCGGCAAGAACGCGAATCAGGTCGGCCTGGTCGGCGGCAACCTGCAAGGCGATCGTTGGGGCTTGAAAGGCACCGAAGATCTCGGCGGCGGCCTGAAGGCGATTTTCCAATTGGAAAACGGCTTTGACCTCAACACCGGCAAGCTGGGTCAAGGCGGCAAGATGTTCGGTCGTCAAGCCTACGTCGGCCTGACGGGCGATCAATGGGGTACGTTCACGCTGGGTCGTCAATACGATCCGCTGGTCGACATGGTTCAGCCGCTGACGGCTGACAACTACTTCGGTTCGACCTTCGCCACGCCGGGCGACGTCGACAACAACGACAACTCCTCGCGCACGAACAACGCCATCAAGTACACCTCGCCGGTGTGGGGCGGCTTCCAGTTCGAAGGCATGTACGCTCTGGGCGGCGTGGCTGGCCAGACGGGTTCGGGCCAAACGTGGTCGGGCGCTGCAACGTACGCAACGGGTCCGTTCAGCGTTGCTGCCGGCTACTTCCGCGCAGACAACGGCAACACGCTGGCTAGCCGCACGTCGGCAGGCTCGGTGGGCTGGAACGGCAGCACGTCGGACGGCACGTTCGACAACCAGGTCAACGGTGCCTACGTGGCAGCCAAGTCGATCGGCATCGCTTCGGTCGCCGTGCAATACGTCACGGGCCCGTTCACGGCCAACCTGCGCTACAGCAACGCGCAGTACAAGCCGGACGCGAACTCGGGCTTCGGTTCGACCGAGAAGTACAACATCGGCGCCGCATACCTGGGTTACCAGGCAACGCCGGCAATGCTGGTTGGCGTGGGCTATACCTACACCAAGGCTAGCGGCGATTCGGGCGCAACGTATCACCAGGTCTCCCTGGGCGGCGACTACAACCTGTCGAAGCGCACGGACATCTACCTGGTTGGCGCATATCAGCACGCAAGCGGCCAGCAACGCGCCGCGGACGGCACGCTGGTCAATGCAGGCGCAGCAATCGGTTCGTATAGCTACAACTCGGCTTCCAGCTCGCAAGAACTGGTCAGCCTGGGCATCCGCCACAAGTTCTAATCTGACTTGACGGACTGCTGAAGCAACACGCAGTTGAAGACCAGCCACGGGCGAGAAGCCTGTGGCTGGTTTTTTTTCGTGCTGAGACTTCTTCTGCAATACAGGCCCGCGTCACGGCACCGCGCTCGCACACTCGCAGATGCTTCGGCTCGCCAGATACGCGGCCGCCCCGCGCACCGGACGACGCAAAAAAGGCCGCCAGCAACCCGGTTGGGGCGCCTGACGACCTTGTTTCGCTACAGCGGCTTCTTATACGGCTGCTTCTTCATCACGGAAGGCGGACCTCGGCCTCGCCGGCACAGCCTACCTGCGCTGCGATTTGCCCTTCTCCGCCTGCGCCAGCGTCTGCGCGGGCTTCGCGTGGAGTTCATGCTCGATGCCGTCGGCGCCCACCGGCGCGCGATACAGCACCAGCGCCCGCTCGCGCTGCAGCAACGGCACGTTCGGCGAATCCTGCCAGTCCGGGTCGGGAATCTCGCCGAACACCTGGCGCAGCCGCTCACCCCACGTACGGTGAATCATCTCGAAGTACGCGTTGTCGTGATCGATCGAGACGAAACGCGTGACGCGCAGCGCATCCTTCTGATAGACCAGCAGATCGAGCGGCAACCCGACCGACAGGTTCGAGCGCAGCGTGGAGTCCATGGAGACCAGCGCGCACTTGGCGGCCTCGTCGAGCGGCGTGGACGGCGTGAGCACGCGGTCGATGATCGGCTTGCCGTACTTCGCCTCGCCGATCTGGAAATACGGATTCACCGCCGACGCCTCGATGAAATTGCCCGCCGCGTAGATCATGAACAGGCGCGGCCGGTTGCCGGCGATCTGCCCGCCGAGAATAAAGCTGCAATTGAAATCGACGCCGAATTCCTGCAACGCTTCGGCCTCGCGCTGATGCACGCACCGCACCGCGCGGCCGATCACGCGGGCCGCGTCGGCCATGGTGGGCGCGCTCCAGAGCGTGGGTTGGGACGGATCCGCGGGTTCCGACAGTTCGTGCAGCACCGCCTGGGTAAGCGACAGATTGCCGGCGCCCAGCAGGACGAGCATGCGCTCGCCCGGCTGCTCGAATACCGACATCTTGCGCGCGGTGCTGATGTGATCGACGCCCGCATTGGTGCGCGTGTCCGAGAGGAACACGAGACCGTCGTCGACGGACATCGCGACACAGTAAGTCATAAGGAAAGGTACCTGCAAAAAAACCACTGAATGGCGCTATTGTAATGCCGCGCGCATGCGTCCCTATTCCGTATTACGGCCTTTGCGGGCCCAATCTGAATGGGTTGTGAGGGCTGGCGCTCACTAGCGCCTCCAGCGGGCCTCTCCGGACCGTCACCCTCTCTCCGCAGCTATTGCGGCTGTTGCGCACTGACCATCACGGACACCTTCAGCTGTTCTTCCAGCCCGCCGATACGCCGGCCGCGCACCGGCGCGGCCGATTCATAGTCTCGAGCGACAGCGAGACGGCAGTAGATTTCACTGGCGAACGCGGCGTGCGTGACATCGATGGAAATCCAGCCCGTGCCCTCCAGCCATACGTCGACCCAGGCGTGGCTGGCAGCGTGCGGCACATCGCCCGGCTCGATATAGCCGCTCACGTAGCGCGCCGGAATGCCTCGCGCGCGGCAGCACGCGAGCATCAGATGCGCGTGGTCCTGACACACACCGTTGCCGAGCGCGAGCGCCTGGGCGGCCGTGCTGGTGACTTCGGTGACGCCCGGGTTGTACTTCACGCGCTGCACGATCCGTTCGGACAGCGCGATCAGGTTCGCCGAGCTCGCCAGGTTCGGCACCGATTCGGCGAGCTCGCGGACTGCGGCATCGGCCTCGGTCAGCCGCGTCGAACAGGTGAAATGCTCCAGCGGAATCGGGCCGATGTGGTCGGGCAGATAGCCGTCGATCAGCGGGATCGTGTCCACCTCGCCGGCCACATGCAGACGAATCTCGCTATGCGGCTTGTTGATGACCAGTGTGTGCAGCACGTTGCCGTAAGCGTCGAAAGTCGCGTCGAGCTTGCCCGGCGCGTCGATGCTCCAGCGCCGCACGACCTGCGAGGCGCCGCTCGACGGCGTCAGACGCAGTTGCTGGATCGAATAATGGACAGTCGCTTCGTAGCGATAGGACGTGTCGTGGCGGATCGTCAGGTACATAAAAAACTCCGTCAGGCGACTGGCAGCATCAGATAGGTACGCGCAACCAGATTGCCTAGCTCGAACACACGAGCGAGGAACTGCGTCAGATAGGCGTGCAGGCCGGCCTCGAAAATCTGCCGGATGTCGGAATACACAAGTTCGGCGCGCAGTTTGCCGGCGAACCGCTCGCACTGGTTCGAACCCGAGGTGCGCAGCATCGCCAGATTCGCGCAGACGCCTTCGAGCGACGCCAGCAGCGAACGCGGCATCTGCTGATTCAGGATCATCAGTTCGACCACGCGCGCCGGCGTGACGACGTCGCGATACACCTTGCGATAGATCTCCAGCGCCGACACCGAGCTCAGAATCGAGGTCCAGTAATAAAAATCTTCGAGCTGGCGCGCGGCGTCGCGTGAATTCGGTTCGACGTCGGCAAAGCGCACGTCGAGAATCCGCGCGGTGTTGTCGGCGCGCTCCAGATAGGTGCCGAGTTGCGTGAAGAAGAATGCGTCGTCCTGCAGCGCGGTGCCGATCGTCACGCCACGCGAGAGGTGCGAGCGGAACTTCACCCATTCGAACAGCGCGCCGGGATTGTTCGCCGCCTGTCCGGACGAAATGCGCTCGTTGAATTCGAGCCACGTATCGTTGATGGTTTCCCACCACTCGGTCGTCAAGGTGCCACGCACCGCGCGGGCGTTTTCGCGCGCGGCCTGCAAACACGAGTGAATGCTCGACGGATTGGTCGCGTCCGCCACCATGAAATCGAGCACGTGCTCGCGGGTCGGTTCGTCGTAGCGTTGCGCAAACGCGGTTTCGAGTTCGGAAATGCGCAGCACCGAGCGTTGTGCGCGCGCCTCCTGTTCGGGCGTCTGCGGCAATAGCAGCGCCTTCAGGTTGATATCGAGCATGCGGGCGGTGTTCTCCGCGCGCTCCATGTAGCGGGCCATCCAGAAAAGGTGATCGGCGGTTCGGCTTAGCATGACGGCGTTCCGTATCTGATGACGCGAGGCCTTCGTCGAAGTAAAAGGCCCGCGCTGGTTATCCGTATGCGCCGGTGGCGCGCGTGTTGCGTATCACGTGCCGCCCCGGCGCGTTGGGTTGCAGGCGCGGTTGCGTAAAGCATTGCAACCGCATCGGCAACCGCGTCAGTCGACCATCCATGTATCTTTGGTCCCGCCTCCCTGCGACGAATTGACGACGAGCGAGCCCTCCTGCAACGCCACGCGCGTGAGTCCGCCGGCGACCATCGTGACGGTCTTACCGGACAGCACGAACGGACGCAAGTCGATATGGCGCGGCGCGATGCCGCTTTCGACGAACGTCGGGCACGCGGAGAGCGCCAGCGTGGGCTGCGCGATATACCCGCCCGGACGCGCAATCAGACGTTCGCGGAAGGCTTCGATTTCGGCCTTCGTCGAAGCCGGCCCGACGAGCATGCCGTAGCCGCCCGCGCCGTGCACCTCCTTGACCACCAGTTCCGGCAGATGCGCGAGCGTGTATGCCAGATCGTCCGGCTTGCGGCACTGGAACGTGGGCACGTTGTTGAGGATCGGCTTCTCGCCGAGATAAAACTCGATCATTTCCGGCACGTACGGGTAGATCGATTTGTCGTCGGCAATGCCGGTGCCCATTGCATTCGCCAGCGCTACGCGCCCGGCGCGGTACGCCGTCAGCAGACCCGGCACGCCGAGCGCCGAGTCGTTGCGGAAAGCGAGCGGATCGAGAAAATCGTCGTCGACGCGGCGGTAAATCACGTCGACGCGCTTCGGTCCCTGCGTGGTGCGCATGAACACATAGTTGTCGTCGACGAACAGATCCTTGCCTTCCACCAGTTCCACGCCCATCTGCTGCGCGAGGAAGGTGTGCTCGAAATACGCCGAGTTGTACATGCCCGGCGTGAGCACCACCACGACCGGATCGTCGACGCCTTCGGGCGCGACCGAGCGCAGCGTATCGAGCAGCAGATCGGGATAATGCGCGACCGGCGCAATGCGGTTCTGCACGAACAGTTCGGGGAACAGCCGCATCATCATCTTGCGGTTTTCGAGCATGTAGGACACGCCCGACGGCACGCGCAGGTTGTCTTCGAGCACGTAGAACTCGCCTTCGTCGCCCGCGCGCACTACGTCCACACCGGCGATATGCGCGTAAACACCGAGCGGCACATTCACACCCTGCATTTCAGGCCGGTATTGCGCGTTGGTATAGACCTGCTCGGCCGGCACGATGCCGGCGCGCACGATGTTGCGATCGTGATAGACGTCGTGGATGAACAGATTGAGCGCCTGCACCCGCTGGCGCAAACCGGCCTCCAGCGTCTGCCATTCGCTGCGCGGAATGATGCGCGGAATCAGGTCGAAGGGAATCAGCCGCTCGGTGCCGGACAGGTCGCCGTTCACCGCGAAGGTAATGCCGACCCGGCGAAACAGCAGGTCGGCTTCCGCACGCTTGCGTGCGATCGCCTCGTTGCCCTGCTTCACCAGCCACCGCTCAAAGCGCGCGTAGTGTGGCCGCACGGCATCGTCATGATGACGCATCTCGTCATAGCATCGCATGTCACGCCCCGCTCTTGTTGTCGGATAGAAGGCGAATGCGCTGCGCATTCGGTGTTCGACAATCGATCAAGCAAGCGCTATGCCATTGAGCTTTTCACGCACTACACACGGTGTATGCACGCGAACAGCGCATCCCGCCCGGCAAGGCTCCGGTGCCATCGTACTGCGGCGGCCCATGATGCGCTAGTACGGTGCATGCGCAGCACTGCGGTGCGTGCGCGAGGAAAGTTCTTATAACCGCGCCCGCATTCGCGAAACCATGAACGCGCATGAAAAATCCCCGTGGATTTGCACCCACGGGGACTCAGGCAACGTGCATTGAGGATCGTTCCCGAAGGGTACTCCCCTGCGGGCATTTCAAGCGTCAGCCATTGTTAAAAACAGCGCCGACGCGTGAAACGTGATCAGCCTGCAGCAGCGTCTTTTAGCTTCTTCAGCGGACGTGCCTTGATGCGCACGCTAGCCGGCTTGGCCGGGAACCAACGCTCTTCACCCGAGAACGGGTCTTTGCCGAAGCGCTTCTTCTTCGCCGGCACAGCTTGCACGACGATCTTCAGAAGACCCGACAGCGTGAATTCGCCAGCGCCCTTCTTATGCACTGCGCCGAGGATGGTGTCTTCGAGCGCAGCCAGAACGGCCTTGGCGGTCTTCGGTTCCACAGCGGCGCGTTCAGCGACATGTGCAGCCAGCGAGGCCTTCGTGAAGGTGTCCTTGATCGGCGACGGAGCGCTGGACGCCTTCACGGCGACCTTCTTAGCTGCGACGGCCTTCTTCGCAGGAACTTTCTTTGCAGCAACCTTCTTGGTCGGTACCGGGGCAGCAGCCTTCTTGGCCACCTTTTTTGCGGAAGTCGGCATGTTTCTCCTACCTGTTGTGGTCAGTGAATTGCACGAAGCGTGCACGGTATGCGCACGCTTCAACGCCGGATTCTACAAGCGCTAATGCGATTTGCGCGACTCTTTTATGTATAACAGCGAAGGTTTGTTGCGCGGCGCAGACTGCACAACACATTTTGATGCTTGTTTTAGCGGGTAAACGTGCGTCGGCGAGCTCGCGACACGGACGCGTAACGTACGTTACAAGTCATTTCGATGCATGAATAACGGCACTTTCTGCGCCGGGGGATTGCCGCGACCCGCTCGATCATCGCAAAAAAGACGTCGCGGCTCGCGTGCTTATTGCACGAGCCGCGGGAGAATGCCGGCGAGCTTCGTGAGCGCCGCATCGATATCCTCGACTGCAATATTGCCGTAGCCGAAGATCAGGCCCGGCTGCGCCTTGACGCGCAGATGAAAAGCCGCGAGCCCATATAAGCCGATCGATGCTTCACGCGCCGCGCTCACCAGGGCCTGCTCCGTCAGCGGCGCTTTCAGGCGCGCCGCCATATGGATGCCGGCCGTGGGCACGATCGGTTCGAACCAGGGCGCGAGGCCGCCGTGCAAATGGGCGAGCAGCATCGCGCGGCGCGCCGCGTAGATCTTGTGCATGCGCCGCAGGTGCTTGGCGAAGTCGCCGTTGAGCATGAAGGACGCGAGCGCGGTTTGCGTGAGCGTGCAGCCGTGCCAGTCGGTGATCTGGCGCGCCTTGAGCAGCGGACCATAGAGCGAGGCCGGCGGCACGACGTAGCCGACCCGCAGTTCGGGAAAGATCGTCTTTGAAAACGTGCCCACGTACGCCACGAGGCCGGCGCGGTCGAGGCTTTTCAGCGGCTCCATCGCCCGGCCTTCAAAGCGGTACTCGCAGTCGTAGTCGTCTTCGATGATCACCGCGCCGCGCTTCTGCGCCCATTCGAGCAATTCGACGCGGCGCTCCAGACTCATCGGCATGCCGAGCGGAAACTGATGCGAAGGCGTCACGTAGACGAGCCGCGCCTTGTCCGGCAGCTTGCTCACGATCAGGCCTTCCGCATCCACCGGCACAGGCACCACGCGCGCGCCGGTGGCCTTCAGGCACGCATGGGCCGGCGAATAACCGGGATCCTCGATCGCCGCGACTTCGCCTGCACGCAAGCTGATGCGCGCAAGCAGATCGAGCGCGTGCTGCGCGCCTTGCGTCACGATCACGTCTTCCCAGTTACTCGCCACCGCGCGGTTGAAGGCCAGGTAGCGCGAGATCGCGAGGCGCAACTCCTGCTCGCCGGCCGCATCGCGATATGTGCCGGGGCCGCGCGATTGCGCGCGCAACGCACGATTCACGCAGCGGCGCCAGACCTCGAAGGGAAACAGCGTCTTATCCGTCGCGCCGCCAACGAAGTCCTGCGGCAACAGCGCCAAAGGCCGCGGCAACGCCAGGCGCTCGGGCATGTCTTCCCACAGCGGCTGCGCGCGCGCGGCGGTCTTCGCCCTGACCCGCTCGCGCGACGATTCCACCGCCCGCGCATGCGAGGAGCGCTCCACCGGCAAACGCTCCAGGCCGTCGGCAACGAAAGTGCCCGAGCCGGCACGGGCGCTGAGATAGCCTTCGGAGAGCAGCCGCTCGAATACGTCGAGTGTGGTCTTGCGCGAAACGCCCAGTTGCGTGGCGAGATCGCGCGTGGACGGCAGGCGCGTGCCACCGGCAAGGCGCCCTTCGAGAATGCCGGCGCGCAATTGCCGATAGATCTGTCCGGACAGATCGTGATGCCCTTCGACCGCGATATGGATTTCCATCCGGGTGGCTACCTCAAGTGTCCGGCAAACAGTTGTTTCGGAGGACCACTGTCGATCGTAAGCTTACCCCTGTCGCCGCTGTCGGCGTGGTCATTTACGAGGAAGATCGACTCATGCCGTTCGGCGGCGCCTTCGCGCCGCTACCGGCGTTGCGGCGGATTACTCCGCTACCACGCCGTTCAGTGCCGCGGTTTGCCGTGCGCTCTCGCGGGCTTCGTCGCTGCAACGCTGATGTTCGCGCGACAGCTTGCGCATCAACGGCAATAGCAGGACCGCCACCAGCGCGCCTACCGCCGCGAGCCAGCCCAACCCGGTGAACAGCTTGGTGTAAAGCGGCAACGATTCGAGCGGATCCATGTCACCCGCCGGCATCTGCGCGAAATTCGCAACCACGCTGCCCAGATATTGCGACACGCCGGTCGCGACGAAGTACGCGCCCATCATGAAACCGCTCATGCGCGCCGGTACGTAGCGCGCGATCATGGCGAGCCCGAGACCGCTCACCAGCAGTTCGCCGAGCGAATACAGGCCGTAGCCGCCCACCATGAACCACGACGACACGCGCCCGTTCACCGCGTAATTTCCGCTCGCCGCGTAGACGAAGAAGCCGGCCGCGACCACGGCGAAACCGAACGCGTACTTCACCGCTACAGGCACGTCCTTGCCGCTCTTCGCGAGTTTCGTATAAAGCAGCGCGAGCAGCGGGCTCAGCAACATGATCCAGATCGGGTTGAGCGCCTGGAATTGCGCGGCGCTCCACGTGAACCACGTCTGGCCGAACAGGATGAAACGCGGATCGACGTTGCGCAGCGCGAACAGCGTGAGCGAGGTCGACATCTGCACGTAGAACACGAAGAACAGGATCACCTGCGCGGTCAGGATCAGCGCGGCAACCAGACCGGAACGCTCCGAGCGTTCGCACTTCACCAGCATGTAGCCGAAGATCGCCAGAATCGCGACGCCCGCCGTGTACACGCAGGCCACCGCGATCGCCTTGTGCTGCAGCACGAACATGGTCGCCGCGCCGAGCGCGAGGCCGCCCAGCGCGACCGCGCCGACGCGCTTCCAGCGCACCGGTTCGGCGTCCGGCGCGGAGCCGATATGCGCGAGCGTGCGGAACATGACGAAGTAGTTCAGCACCGACAGCAGCATTCCCGCGCAGCAGACGGCAAACGCCGTGTGCCAGCCCCAATGGTCCTTGATCCACGGCGTGGCGAGCATCGACACCGTCGAGCCGATGTTGACCGCCATGTAGTAAATCGTGAACGCGCTGTCGATGCGCGCGTCGTCGCCTTCATAGATACGGCGCACGAGATTCGCGGCGTTGGCCTTGAAGAGGCCGTTGCCCACCACGATCACGCCGAGCGACGCGTACATGTAGGCGAGCTGGTCGTTGGGCAGCGCCAGCATGAAATAGCCGACCGACAGCACGCCGGCGCCGAAGATCATGGTGCGGCGCGCACCGAGAATCTTGTCGCCGATCCAGCCGCCGATCGAAGGTGACGCATACACCAGTGCCGTGAATGCGCCCCACGTGAGGGTGGCGTGGCTGTCGCTGAACTGCAGCTTGTCGATCATGAACAGGACCAGCAGCGCGGCCATACCGTAGTAACCGAAGCGCTCCCACATCTCGATCAGAAAGACCGTCGAAAACGAACGGGTCTGCGACACGCGCGCGCCGGGCGGATTGGATGAATTCATCATGTACCTCTTGTTCAAACGGTTGCAGCGTCGCGCGAGCTGGTCGCGCGGCGCGTGAAACGGAATCTGGAAAGACAGCCGGCGACGTCATGCCTATGTGTTGGCGTCGGCGCGAACGCACTCATCCGCGACGGAGCCCCAAACCAGCAGAGAAACCAGAGGATCGGACGGAAACGCGCCTCGCGATACGCGACGAAACAGGTCCGCGTGCGGGACGGCTCGCAGGGAGCGCCCTTGGGGCGCGCGGCGCCACATCGGGCTCGAACTCCGGCGTGCGGAGCGGGCGCAATGATAAAGCATCGTGGCGAACGGAAATGCTGCGGCCCGCAGATGACGGCGGTGCGAGGCAGCGACGGGCGCACGGCCCGCGGCGGGGAAAATCGGCGGTGATGGTCATATCCTTACGCCGGCAGGTGTTCGGTTGGAACGTGCCGGACAGTGCTCCACCGCACAGGATCGCTGCGGGCGGAATGAGAAACTGCGGCCTGACTCGCGTGTGGTATGCACACCCGCGCCCTTCCGCAAGCGGGGCTGATTCTGCAAACAGAAGCATGTCGAGTCACTCAGGGAATTCACTGATTCCGCGTCGACAACCTATGCTTACCGTGCCTTACGGCTTTGCCGCATTGGCGCCTGCGGCCGAAAATAGTCTGTAGTGTCATGCCTTTAATCCTCCTGATACGCAAATTGAATAGACGCGTTGACCGGCGCGCATACTGCAGCCATTTCCGCATCTGCTTTGCCGTTTTCGGAAATAAACGGTCATTTTGGCCGGGTTTAGTTTCGATTCTGGCAACATAGAGTGCTATCTCGAATTGCGGTCTCCTGCATCGCCCGGCGCGGATTAGACCTGCTGCCCCGTCCAGACCGCAATCAAAACATATTTACATATATCAAACAAATTTTGACGGGCTAATTTCCTCCTGCTATGGTCACGACAATTCAAAAGAGCAATCCGGCACTAGAAATCGGCAGCAAGATCCGCGCGCTGCGGCAACGCCTCAAGCGCACGCTGGATGACACGGCAACCGCGGCGGGTATTTCCAAGCCGTTTCTGTCGCAGGTGGAGCGTGGTCTCGCGTCGCCGTCCATCACGTCGTTGGCGGGGATCGCAAACGCACTCGGGGTCACGGTGCAGTATTTCGTCGACACACCCAGCGAGGAACGCTGCGTGAGCCGCGGCGATCAGTTGAGGTTTTTCGGTTTTGCGGATTCGGCCAATCTGTTTGCGCGGCTGACCAACGTGACGGGCGGCCGTCAACTCGAAGCGATCCTGGTGAGGATGCCGCCCGGGCAGAAGCGCTCCGAAGTCACCACGCATGCCGGAGAAGAGTTTATGTATGTGATCGACGGCGAAGTGTCGTTGACACTGGAAGGCAAGACGTTCGTGTTGCACGCGGGAGACAGCGCGCATTACGAATCGACGGTACCGCACAGCTGGGTGAACACCGCGCGCATCGAGTCGGTGGTCGTCTGGGTGGGCACGCCAAGACTGTTCTGAAGAGCAGGCACCTTATCCGGTCGACCCGGCCAGGGATTGCCTGCATTACGAAATGTAAGGAATCCTGCATGTCGCGCTACCAACACGAGCAACAAGGGCCGCCCTGGCCCGAGCAACGCAGCTAGACCGGCGCCCCGGCGCCAGCGCGTTTCTCTCTCGACCTTTCCTGCGATCTCAATCGATGAAAACCCCGTTCGTCTACGCGACGGCGCTAACCGCGCTCGTCCTCACGTTTGCCCCGTCCGCTTTTGCCGTCAACGTGCCGGCCGGCGTCACGCTCGCCGCGAGCCAGGAAATCACCCGGCAGGTGCCGGCTGAAACCGAATCGCTCGACCCCGCGCATATCGAATCGTGGACCGGCAATACGATCGCGCTCGACCTGTTCGAAGGCCTGACGCGCATCGACGCGGCCGGCGCGGTGGTGCCGGGCGTCGCGCAATCGTGGACGCGCACCGGGCCCGATACGTGGGTGTTCAAGCTGCGCCACGATGCGCGCTGGAGCAACGGTCAGCCGGTCACGGCAGCGGACTTCATCTATGCATGGCAGCGCGTGCTCGATCCGAAGACCGGCTCGAAGTACACCGTGCTGGTCGAATTCGTGAAGAACGCCAAGGCGATTCTCGCCGGCAAGGCGCCGCTCACGAGCCTCGCCGCGCGCGCCGTCGATCCGTACACGCTGGAAGTCACTACCGAAGTGCCCGCCGCCTTCTTCCCGCAACTGGCCGCCATGCCGACCATGGCGCCGGTCAACCGCGACGTCGTGACGAAGTTCGGCGGCGAGTGGACCCGGCCGGGCAACTTCGTCGGCAACGGGCCTTACATGCTGACGGACTGGCAGCCGAGCAACCGTCTGGTGGGCACGAAGAGCAAGACGTACTGGAACGCCGGCAAGGTCGTGATCACGAAAGTGACCTACCTGCCGATCGAAAACGACGAAACGGCCATGCGCATGTATCAGGCTGGTCAGTTCGACTACACGTATTCGATCCCCTCCGGCATCTATGCGCAGGTGAGCAGGCAGTTCGGCTCCGAACTGAAAACCGGCCTGCAGATCGCCACTTACTACTACAGCCTGAATAACGAAGACCCGCTGTTCAAGGACAAGCGCGTGCGCCAGGCACTCTCGATGGTGCTCGACCGCGACCTGCTGACCCAGCGCCTCACCGCGGACGGCGAACTGCCGATGTACGGCCTGATTTCCAAGGGCACGCAAGGGGCGGCCGTCTTCAAGCCCGACTGGTCCACGTGGCCGATGCCCAAGCGCGTGGACTACGCCCGCAATCTGCTGAAGCAGGCCGGTTATTCGGAGACCAAGCCGCTCACGTTCACGCTGACCTATAACACCAACGACCTGCACAAGAAGGTGGCGCTCTTCGCCACCTCCGAATGGCGCACCAAGCTCGGCGTGAACGCGAAACTGGAGAACGTCGAATACAAGGTGCTGCTCAAGCAGCGCCACGACGGCAAGGTGCAGGCCTCGCGCGATGGCTGGTTCGTCGACTATAACGACGCCATGTCGTATTTCGATCTGATCCGCTGCAACAGCGTGCAGAACGATCAGCGCTACTGCAACCCGCAAGTGGACAAACTGGTCGATCAGGCCAACCAGCAGCTCGACGACGCGAAGCGCACCGCCCTGCTCACGCAGGCACACGATATGGCGATGAACGACTACCCGCTGGTGCCGCTCTTCCAGTACTCGGCGGACCGGCTGGTGAAGCCGTATGTGGGCGGCTACACGTCGACCAACTACGTCGATCAGCGCGCCACGCAAGACATGTATCTGATCAAGCACTAAGCGCGGGAGCACCGTCATGCTGGCCTATACGCTGCGCCGCACGCTCTGGGCGATCCCGACGATTCTCGCCGTGATCACCGCGTGCTATCTGCTGCTGCATCTCACCCCGGGCGGCCCGTTCGACACCGAGAAGCAACTCTCGGCCGCCGTGCTCGCGAACCTCAACGCCAGGTATCACCTCGACGAACCGTTGTGGCTGCAGTACTTCCACTACCTCGGTTCGCTGCTGCACGGCGACCTCGGGCCGTCGTTCCGCTATGCCGACTGGTCGGTCAACGACCTCGTGTGGAAAGCGCTGCCGGTGAGTCTCGGCGTGGGCGGCGTGTCGGTGCCGATCGCGCTCGTGATCGGCGTCGCGCTCGGCACCGTGGCAGCGGTGCGGCGCGACCGCTTCGTCGATCACTTCGTGATGGTGCTCGGCAATCTCGGCAACGTGGTGCCGCCTTTCGTGCTTGGGCCGGTGCTGGTGTGGATCTTCGCGATCCTGCTGAAGACTTCCGAAGGACACGGCTGGCTGCCGGCCGGCGGCTGGGGCGAAGGCGAATGGCGCTATCGCGTGCTGCCCATCGTGCTGCTGACCATCATCAACGTCGCCGCGATTGCCCGCGTGATGCGCGGCAGCATGATCGAAGTGCTGTCGGGCAACTTCATCCGCACGGCGCGCGCCAAGGGTTTGCCGGGCCGCACGATCGTGTTGCGCCACGCCATGAAGCCGGCGCTGATGCCGGTCGTCTCGCTGCTCGGCTCGATCTGCATCTCGTCGATCACCGCCGCAGTGGTCACCGAATCGGTGTTCGCGCTGCCGGGTCTCGGCCAGCTGGTCGTCAATGGCGCGATCAATCGCGATTACACCCTCGTGCTCGGCCTCGTCGTGCTGACAACCGCAATCGCCGTGCTGTTCAATCTGCTGGTCGACCTCGCGTATGCGTGGCTCGATCCGCGCATCCGGTACTGATCCATGCCCCGCTCAATTCAATCGACTGCCGCGGCGCTCGATCCGCTCGCGGCCATCGCCAGGGCGCCGCGTTCGCGCGGCCCGCTCGCCACCGCCGCGTGGCGCTTCGTGCGCAACCGCGCCGCCTTTGCCGGCTTCGTTGTGCTGATGCTGATCGTGATCGCCTGCGTAGCCGGCCCGTGGTTCCTGCCGAACAATCCGATCGATAGCGACTGGAGCGCGATCAGTCTGCCGCCCACCTTGCAGAACATGCACTGGTTCGGCACCGACGAACTCGGCCGCGATCTGCTCGCGCGCACGCTGCAAGGCGGGCGTGTCTCGCTCGAAGTCGGCCTGCTCGGCACGCTCGTGTCGGGGTTGATCGGCGTCGCGTACGGCGCGACCGCCGGCTATCTGGGCGGCCGCGTCGACGCGGTGATGATGCGGATCGTCGACATGATGTACGCGATTCCCTACATGCTGATCGCGATTCTGATGATGACCATGTTCGGCCGCGCGTTCTATCTGGTCGTGCTCACCATCAGCGCGTTCTCGTGGCTCGACATGGCGCGCGTGGTGCGCGGCCAGACGCTGTCGCTGCGCTCGCGCGAATTCATCGACGCCGCAAAGGCGATCGGCGTGAGTTCGCGTTCGATCATCGCGCGCCACATCGTGCCGAATCTGTTCGGCGTGGTCGTGGTGTATGCGAGCGTGACGGTGCCGAACATCGTGCTGACGGAATCGGTGCTGTCGTTCCTCGGCCTCGGCGTGCAGGAGCCGATGACGAGCTGGGGCGTGCTGATTCAGGACGGCGCGCAGAAGCTCGAATCCATGCCCTGGCTGCTGCTGTGCCCCGCCGTGATGCTGTGCGTGACGCTGTATTGCGTGAATTTCGTCGGCGACGGTTTGCGCGACGCATTCGATCCGAAGGACCGTTGACATGCCGCTACTCGAAGTCAAAGACCTCAGCGTGCGCTTTACGCGCCGCGAAGGCGCACCCGTCGACGCGGTGCAAGGCGTGTCGTTTTCGCTGGAAGCGGGCCGCACGCTCGGCATTGTCGGCGAATCGGGCTCCGGAAAAAGTCAGACCGTGATGGCATTACTGGGGCTGCTGGCCGGCAACGGCAAGGTGTCGGGCAGCGCGACGTATCGCGGCGAAAACCTGCTGACCATGAACGAAGCCGCGCTGAACCGGATTCGCGGCGACCGCATCGGCATGATCTTTCAGGATCCGATGACCTCGCTCAATCCGTTCCTGACGATCGAGCGGCAGATGACCGAGACGTTGCAACTGCACCGCAACATGTCGCGCCGCGAAGCGCGCCGCCGCGCGATCGAAACGCTGGAATCGGTGCGTATTCCGGATGCCGCGCGCCGCATCAACATGTATCCGCACGAATTTTCCGGCGGCATGCGGCAACGCGTGATGATCGCAATGGCCTTGCTTTCCGAACCCGAAATCCTGATTGCCGACGAACCCACCACCGCGCTCGACGTGACCGTGCAGGCGCAGATCATCGAACTGCTGCGCGAACTGAACCGCGAACGCGGCACGGCGATCATTCTGATCACGCACGACATGGGCGTGGTGGCCGGCCTGTGCGACGACGTGATGGTGATGTACGCCGGCCAGACCGTCGAGCAGGCGAGCGCCGCCGCGCTGTTCGCCGCGCCGACGCATCCGTACACGCTCGGCCTGCTGAACGCGCTGCCGCGTCTGACCGACGATGACGACGAGCGTCCGCTGCAAACCATTCCGGGCAATCCGCCGCTGCCCGGCGAGGTCGGCGCGGGCTGCGCGTTCGCGCCGCGCTGCGGGTATTGCACCGAGCGCTGCCGCGAATCGCGCCCGTCCCTTGTTGCTGCAGAAGGCTATCCCGACGCCCTGCGCGCATGCTTTAAACCGGCAGGCGAAATCCTGGAGGCACAACACATATGAACGCCACGCCTATCGCGAATCAGGACGCAGCAACGTTGCTCCGCGTCGACAATCTCAAGGTGCAATTCGGCGTGCCGCGCGGCGGCTTTCCGTGGTCCGGCAAAGCGACGCTGCGCGCGGTGGACGGCGTGTCGTTCAACGTGCGGCGCGGCGAAACCGTGGGCCTTGTCGGCGAATCGGGTTGTGGCAAGTCGACGCTCGCGCGCGCGATCATCGGGCTCGCACCCGTGGCGAGCGGCAGCGTGCGCTGGCTCGGCGACGAAACCGTGCTGCCGGGTGCGCGCCGCGATACATCGCGTTTGCGCCGCGACGTGCAGATGATTTTCCAGGATCCGCTCGCCTCCCTCGATCCGCGCATGACGATCGAACAGATCATCGCCGAACCGTTGACGACGCACGGCCAGGACATCGCGCGCGCCGATGTGCAGCGGCGCGTGCTGACCATACTCGAACGGGTCGGCCTCAACGCGCAGCATCTGCGCCGTTATCCGCACGAGTTCTCCGGCGGCCAGTGCCAGCGGGTAGGCATTGCACGCGCGCTGATCGGCGAGCCGCAACTGGTGATCTGCGACGAGCCGGTGTCCGCGCTCGACGTGTCGATCCAGGCGCAGATCGTCAACCTGTTGCGCGATCTGCAACGCGAATTGTCGCTCTCGTTGTTGTTCGTCGCGCACGATCTGGCCGTGGTGAAAGCGATCAGCCACCGCGTGCTGGTGATGTATCTGGGACGTGTGATGGAGTTCGGCGACAAGCGCGAGGTGTACGGCACGCCGCGCCACCCGTACACGCGGGCGTTGCTCTCGGCCGTGCCGGTGCCCGATCCGGTGGTGGAACGGGCGCGCCGTCATCTGCTGTTGCGCGGCGAGATTGCCTCGCCGCTCAACCCGCCCTCCGGTTGCGCGTTTCGCACGCGCTGCCCGGATGCGATCGAAGCCTGCGGGGAGGAAATTCCGCAACCTGTCACGCGCGGTGCCAATGCGACACGCGTCGCATGCATTCGCGTGGTGGATGCCCCACAGGAAGCCTTTTCGGCCAACCGCTAAAGCAACGAACCTGAGAAGTTAAAACCGTATTCCCGGCGCGGCGAGCCGTCGCGCCGCTGGATGCGTTCGTCCTGTCATCAGCACGACGAACGATAAACGTGGACTGGCTAACCGCCAGCCAAAGATTCATCACAATAATCAGAGACGTATTTCATGAAAGATACCCGATCAAAAAAGCGGTCAAAAAAAACCGGAGCCGCGACTTTCTTTTACTGCGCGTTCACGCTTCCCGCGTTGACGCTAGCCACGAACGCGTATGCCGATGACAGCGTGACGGAGCCCACCTCCAGAACGTCTAAAACTCAAACGCTCGCGCAAACGTTGTCGTCCCCCACGCAACATGCTGCGGACTCGTCGGCGGCGCAAAGCAATCCATCTGGCAAGCGCCGGGCCGACCAGGGCGGCCAGGTGCGTAACGACCAGCCGGACACCACCAATGCCATCGTCAACGCCGAAGCCACTCAGACCGTCTTACCGCCAGTACCGCTGTCGGGCCAGGCAGCGAGCAAGGGTTTCATCGCCGACAGCCATCTGAATCTGCAGTTTCGCAACTATGCCGACTACTTCCAGGCACCGGACACGATCTATCGTCACGCGTGGGTTCAGGGCGTGCAGGCCAACTATGAATCCGGCTACACGCAAGGACCGCTCGGCTTCGGCGTGGACGCCTCGTTGTTCGGCGCGCTCAAGCTCGACGGCGGCAACGGCGCGGGCAACATGGTGCACGTGGGCAAGGACGGCGGCGGTTCGGAACAACTCGCGTGGGCATATCCCGGCATGTACGACATCAAGGGGCGCATTTCGGAAACGGTCGTGAAATACGGGTTGCAGATCGTCACCAACCCGTTCCTCGAACCACACGACAATCGCGCGCTGCCGCCGACTTTTCTCGGCGTCTCGATGGTCAGCAACGATCTCGCGCACACCGAGCTTCAGGCCGGCAGCTTCACCAAGGTCGACGCACGCGGTCACACGAACCTGAGCAATCTCACTACTTCGTATGGCGGCACGCGCATCGATCGCCTCACTTATGTGGGCGGCACGTGGCACTACGCGAAGAACGGCGAGATGGCCCTTTACGTCGATCAGGCCGACGACGTCTGGCGTCAGTACTACGGCTCGGTCGCGCAGTCGTGCGGCGATCCGGCCACGATCAAGTGGAGCGGGCTCGCGAACGTCTATTCGACGCACGACACCGGCGCGTCACGTCAGGGGCACATCAACAGCAACGCCTACAGCGTGTCGGTTTCCGCGCAGCATGGCCCGCATGCGCTCCTGCTCGGTTACCAGCAGGTGCTCGGCGACCAGTTCTTCGACTACGTCAACGAGACCAACGGCATCTACCTGACCAACTCGATGGACGTGGACTACAACGCGCCGCACGAGCAGTCGCTGCAGTTGCGCTATACGTTCGACGGCAAATACGCCGGCGTGCCGGGACTCAAGGCGATGTTCTGGGGGCAATACGGCTGGGGCGCGGATGCGTCGGCCGGCGCGGCGGAGAATGCTTCGCCTTCGGCAGCGCTGCATGATCTCTACTGGAAGAACGGCGAGCCGGTGCATGGCCATCACCACGAGTTCGGCTTCATTCCGAGCTACACGCTGCAAAGCGGACGCTTCAAGGATACGAAGGTCACGTTCATCGCCATGTGGCATAACAGCCAGTACCACTACTCGGATGGCAACAACATGGAATACCGGCTGGTGGTGAATGTGCCGGTGAAGGTCTTCTAAGCGGTTGCAAGCGTTCGAGGCGGCGCAGTTAGCGCGCCGCCTCGTTGAGCGCGCCTGCGCTTATCCCGTGATCCGTTCGGTGGTCATGGCGCGCGACAAGCCATGCATCGGCCTGCGCAACGCGACATCGAACGGGTTGGTTTGCGGGCCGATTGCGTCAGCCTGGCGGCGCAGCAATTCGACCACCATCGGCAGACGGTCGTCGCCGAGACGCGCGGCCAGCGTGCCGACGCTCAACGCGGCGACCGCCACACCGGTGCGATCCAGAATCGGCACCGCGACACCCGCCATGCCGTCGAGCACACCGCTATTGCGCCCCGCATAGCCCAACTGGCGCACGCGTTCGATCTCGGTGCGCAAATACACCTCGTCGAGCACGCCGTAGCCGCGAATTCGCGGCACGTTGAAACGGATGATCTCCTCACGCTCCGCCTCGGGCAAAAACGCGAGAATCGCCAGACTGCCCTGCCCGACACCTAAAGCCACGCGCCCGCCTATATCGCCGGTGAACGAACGGATCGGAAACGGCCCTTCGCAGATGTCGAGGCACACTGCGTCGAAGCTGCTTTTGACGAGTAGAAAGATCGTGTCGCCGAGACTGGCGCACAACCGCAGCAACGCGGGACGGCATAGCGTGCGCATGCCGCTCGGGTTGCCGGCCTGCGCCGCGAGCGCGAAAAAATCCACACTCAGCCGGTACAGCTTGGAGCTTTCGTCCTGTTCGACGATACCCTCCGCGATCAACGCATGCAGGATGCGGTGCACCGTGCCTTGCGTCAATCCGACCGTTTTCGCCAGACGCGTGACACGCCCGCCGTCGGGCTGCGCCTCGGACAATGCGCGAATCACCGCGAACGCACGTTCCAGCATGCCGGGGCCGGGAGTGCCACCCGGCTCGGCCACGGCGGTGTCGGTATCTCGTTTGGCGGCAACTTTCATCTTTCTGGCTCTGAATTATTTCATTGACCGAAACACTATAAAGCGTTTTATCCTCAAATGGAATCTGGGAACATCCCGCTCGTAGAGACGTTGTGCCGATAATTCATAGGGATTTTCCGGACGCCACGCAGCGGAACAGCGAGCACGCTTTCCACCAATATCTTTCATACAGTGGAATTTTTTTTAATCTTATACCGGCAATCGGAATTTGAAATTGACTGACGGTAATTTGGCTAGCTAGAGTCGGCGTCATCGAGGCAGTAGTCGATTGAACCGGTGTCGAACCATCCAAAGGTCAGATCATGTCGTTCCTCACACTTACCGACGTCACGAAATCGTTCGGCGATCTGCACGCAGTCGCCGACGTGAACCTGTCGGTGGAAAAAGGCGAATTCGTTTCGTTGCTCGGGCCGTCCGGCTGCGGCAAGACCACCACCTTGCAGATGATCGCGGGCTTCGTCGAAACGACGCGCGGACGCATCACGCTCGACGGCCGCGACATCACGCACATGAAACCGAACAGGCGCGGCCTCGGCATCGTGTTCCAGAGCTACGCGCTGTTTCCGCACATGAGCGTCGCCGAGAACGTCGGCTTCGGACTGGAAATGCGCAACATCGACAAAGCCGAGCGCAAGGAGCGCATTCGCGAAGCGCTGGCGCTGGTGCGGCTCGACACGCTCGCGCATCGCTTTCCGCGCGAACTCTCCGGCGGTCAACGGCAACGTGTGGCGATTGCCCGGGCCATCGTGATCGCGCCGCCGGTACTGCTGCTCGACGAACCGATGTCGAATCTCGACGCCAAGCTGCGCGAAGACATGCAGTTCGAACTGCGCGGCATTCAACGCAAGATCGGCACGACCACCATCATGGTGACGCACGATCAATCCGAAGCGCTGTCGATCAGCGATCGCGTGGTGGTGATGGAAGCCGGCCGCATTACGCAGATCGACACACCGTACGAAGCGTACGAGCGACCCGAGAATCGCTTCGTCTCGCAGTTCATCGGCAAGGCCAACATGCTGCCTGGCATCGTGGTGGCGCGCGACGGGGACGCGATCCGCATCGATCTCGGCCACGATCTCGCGGAAACCGGGCACACGGCGCAGTTGCCGGCGCGCGAGCGTGTGGTCGGTGTCGGCGACGCGGTGACCTTGTGCATTCGCCCGGAAAAACTGCGCCTGTGCGCACCGAACGCGGGGCGTGTGCCAGCAACCGTCACGAGCCGCTTCTTCCTCGGCAGCCAATGGTTGTACCGGCTTGACAGCCGGCTCGGCGAAGTGCTGGTGTGCTGCCAGAACGAAGGCACGGAGCCGCTGCCCGAAGGCGCGGCAGTGGGCGTGGACTGGAACAGCGAGGCGATCCGCTTCATTCAACGGGACGCGCATCATGGCTAGTACGCTGCCCGCCACCGACAAGCGCGACATGAAATCCGGCAACGCCCGCCGCGCGCCCTGGCAGGCATTTTTGCCGCTATGGCTGATGTGCGCGCCGGCGTTTCTGCTGTTCGTGGCGCTCGTGCTCGTACCGCTTCTGATGACGCTGGTGCTGACCTTCTATCGCTTCGATCCGGCCAGCGGGCCGATCGCCGCGTTCCAGTTCGGCAATTACGCGGAAGTGCTGAGCTCGTCGTATTACCACACCATCTTTCTGCGCACCTTCGGCATTGCGTTTCTGGTCACGCTGCTGTGCGTCGTGATCGGCACGCCGGAAGCATATGTGCTGTCGCGCATGCGCGACCCGTACCGCTCGATGTTCCTGCTGGTGATTCTCGCGCCGCTGCTGGTCTCCGTGGTGGTGCGGGCCTTCGGCTGGAGCATGCTGCTCAACACCAACGGTCTCGTGAATCAGGCGTTCGGTCTGATCGGACTCGGGCCTTACAAGCTCGAGTACACCACCTTTGCGATCGTCATTGCACTCGTGCACGTGATGCTGCCGTTCATGGTAATTCCGGTGTGGACGGCGCTGCAGAAGCTCGACCCGCAAACGGAAAACGCCGCGCTTTCGCTAATGGCATCGCCCGCCACCACGCTGCGTCGCATCGTTCTGCCGCAGCTCACGCCGGGCATTCTGTCGGGCAGCCTGATGGTGTTCGGCTTGTCGGCGAGCGCCTTCGCGATTCCCGGCCTGCTCGGCGGACGACGCCTGAAAGTGGCCGCCACCGCCGTGTACGACGAGTTCCTCGGCTCGCTGAACTGGCCGCTCGGCGCGACTATCGCGCTCCTGCTGCTGGTCGCGAACCTGATCGTGATGCTCACGTACTACCGGGTTCTGGAACGCAAATACACCCGAAGCCTCGGCTAATTCATCGGCTCACTTATCGGCTCACTCAGTGAAAACATCATGAGAAAAAACGGCCTTATCGCGCTGATTTTCCACACGCTCGTGATTGCGTTCGTGCTCGCACCGCTCGTGATCGTCGTGCTGGTCGCCTTCACGCCCGACGAAACGCTCACGTTGCCCACGCACGGCGTCTCGTTGCGCTGGTTCCGCGCGATCCTCAATTACCCGGATTTCATCAGCGCGTTTTTCAATAGCCTGAAGCTGGCGTTCGCTTCGGCAACGCTCTCGCTGATCGTGGCGCTGCCCGCCGCGCTCGCCATCGGCCGCGCGCGCTTTCCCGGCCGCAGCTTTCTCAACGGCCTGTTGCTGTCGCCGCTCGTGATTCCCGGCCTCGTACTCGGCATCGCGCTGCTGCGTTTTTTCGCGCTGATCGGTGCGACCGGCTCGTTCGCCTGGCTCGTGCTCGCGCACATGATCATCATCACGCCGTTCGTCATGCGGCTCGTGCTGGCTTCGGTAAGCGGGCTCGACCGCAGCGTCGAGCACGCCGCCAACTCGCTAGGCGCCGACGCATGGACCACGTTTCGCCGCATCACTTTCCCGATGATTCTGCCGGGCATAACCGGCGGCTGGCTGCTGGCCTTCATCAACAGCTTCGACGAATTGACCATGTCGATCTTCGTCACCTCGCCGCAAACCGTCACGCTGCCGGTGCGCATGTACATGTACGCCACCGAATCGATCGACCCGATGATGGCTTCCGTGTCCGCGCTGGTGATTTTCATCACGGGCGGCGCGATGCTGCTGCTCGACCGCGTGTATGGCCTCAACCGCATTCTGATCGGCCAGCACTAATGTCTTCTTCCGACCACGCTCTCATGCCGTCCACCTTGTCGTCTACCAACGCCACCGCGCCGCGTCGTGAGCCGCAATTCATCCGCATTGCGGAAACGCGGCGCAAACCGCTGCGCTTCTTTCTCGATGGTCAGGAAGTCGCCGCGCTGCAAGGCGATACGCTGCTGACAGCCGTGCTGATGCAGCAACGCCGCGTGCGCGAAAGCGAATTCAGCGGCGCGCCGCGCGCGGGTTTCTGCCTGATCGGCGCATGTCAGGACTGCTGGATGCGCACCGAAGACGGCAAGCGCGTACGTGCGTGCTCGACGCTCGTGACCGAGGGCATGCGCGTGCTCACGCGCCCGGCCGCCGCTATCGAAGCCGACACCGCGGACAGAAACGGAGACGCGCGATGAGCGACGAACGCCGCATCGTGATCGTCGGCGCCGGACCGGCTGGCGTACGCGCTGCCGAGACGCTGGTGGCGGCCGGCGTGAAGCCGGTCGTGATCGATGAAAACGCGCGCTGGGGCGGCCAGATCTATCGGCAGCCGCCCGCCAATGGCGGATTCCAGCGCTCGAAAAAAACGCTCTACGGTTTCGAAGCGTGCAAGGCCGATGCATTGCATTCGACCATGGCCGCACTTCTGCCTCATCTCGACTATCGCCCCGACACGCTTGCATGGGCGTGCGAAGCGGGCCACCTCGATACCTTGCACGCAGGACGTGAGCGGCGCGTGCCGTTCTCGCATCTGATCATCGCCAGCGGCGCGACCGACCGCGTGCTGCCGGTGCCGGGCTGGACGCTGCCCGGCGTCTACACGCTCGGCGCGGCCCAGGTCGCATTGAAGGCGCAAGGCTGCGCGATCGGCCGGCGCGTCGTGCTGGCGGGCACCGGTCCGCTGTTGTACCTCGTGGCGTACCAGTACGTGAAAGCGGGCGCGCAAGTCGTGGCCGTGCTCGACACGAGTCCGTTCTCGCAGCAGATCGCCGCGGCGCCGAAACTCGCGCGCCTGCCGTCCACGTTCGCCAAAGGCCTCTACTACGTCGGCTGGCTGAAAATGCATGGCGTGCGGATCGAGCGCGATGTGACGCTAGTCGGCATTCGCGGCGTAGACGGTGTGGAAGCGCTCGAATGGCGCGCCGCGCGTAATGGTTCGGCAAACGAAACAATCGCGTGCGACGCGGTCGGCTTGAGCTTCGGCCTGAAACCCGAAACACAACTCGCCGATCTCGCCGGCTGCCGCTTCCGTTTCGACGCGACCAACCGTTGCTGGCTGCCTGAAACAGACCCGGCGGGACGCAGTTCCGTGCGCGGCCTCTATCTCGCCGGCGACGGCGCGGGCATCGCCGGTGCGGACGCCGCCGAACTGGCCGGCCGACACGCCGCGCTGGCGTTGCTCGACGATCTCGGTATCGCGCATCCACGTGGCCCGAATATGCCCGACGCTGCATCGATCGAACGCCGGCTGAAACGTATCGCGGTATTTCGCGAGGGTATCGAAACGGCCTTCGCGCCGCCCGCGAAATGCGCGTCGCAATGGCCCGACGACATGACCGTGTGCCGCTGCGAAGAAATCGACGCGGGCACGCTAAGGCGCTGCATCCGTGGCGGCGAAGCGAATGAGATCAACCGGTTGAAGGCGCTCACGCGCATCGGCATGGGACGTTGCCAGGGACGCATGTGCGGCGAAGCCGCGCTCAACCTGCTCGCCGAAGAAACCGGCAAACCTCTCGACGCAGTGGGCCGCTTGCGCAGCCAGCCGCCCGTCAAACCCATTCCGCTCGCGCCGGCCATGTATGCCGACGACGTCGCCGAAATCCCAATGGAGGCGCGCGATGAGTGACACCCTGCATTACGACGTCGCAATCGCGGGCGGCGGGCTGGTCGGTTCATCGGCGGCGTTGGCGCTGGCTAAGCGCGGCCTGCGCGTAGGCCTCTTCGAGCGACGCTATTGCGGCGCGCAGGCGAGCGGCGTGAACTACGGCGGCGTGCGCTGCCAGGGACGCCCAGTCGAACAGATGCCGCTCGCGATCCGCGCGCGGCGTATCTGGGACCGCTTGCCGGAGTTGATCGGCATCGACGGCGAATTTACGGTGTCGGGCCATTTGCGCCTGGCCCGCGGCGAAAGCGCGCTGGCCGCGCTGCAAACGTGGGCCGAGATGGCGCGCGACTATGGCGTGCACGCGCAACTGATCAGCGGCACGGCGTTCCGCGAACGCTACCCGTGGCTCGGCGCATCGGCCGTCGGCGGCTCGCTGTGTGCGACGGACGGTCATGCGAATCCGCGGCTGGTGTCGCCCGCCTTCGCGCATGCCGCGCGTACCGCGGGCGCGGACGTGCGCGAGCAATCCGAACTCACCGACATTCGGCACGACGGCAAGCGTTTTCAATTGCGCGCCGGCGACCTGCGCGTCAGCGCCGACTGGCTGATCAACTCGGCCGGCGCGTGGGCGAATACCGTGGCGGGCTATTTCGGCGAGACCGTGCCGATGAAACCGATCTACCCGAACATGTGGGTCACCGAACCGCTGCCGCTCTTCATCACGCACAACCTGGGCGTGTATGGCGGCGGCATCTACGCGCGGCAGGTGGCGCGCGGCAATTGTGTGATCGGCGGCGGACGCGGACATGGCGACGGCGAATACGGCCAGCCGTCGACGGAAACCACGCGCGCGGTGATGCGCGACGCTTGCGCGCTGCTGCCCGCGTTGCGCGAGGCGTTGCTGATCCGCACGTGGAGCGGCGTGGAAGGCGAAACGCCCGACAGCAATCCGATCATCGGCGCGAGCCGCACCGTGCCGCGTCTGTTGCATGCATTCGGTTTTTCAGGCGGCGGCTTTCTGCTCGCGCCGGGCGTCGGCGAAGTGCTCGCCGATCTCGTCATCGACGGCGCCACCGCCACGCCACTCGACGCTTTTTCGATTGGCCGCTTTGCTGCTGTGGCGACCTCTCCGGTCGCCTGAGTCATCGTTTAGTGAACTTTAGTGAACCCCCGGAGCTCCTCAATGAAACTGTTCAAAACGCTCGCGGCGCTGGCCGCCTTATGTGCATTCGGCGCGGCCGCGCCGGCGTGGTCGCAAACCAAAACGATCTATATCGGCATGAACGGCGGCCCGATGGAAAAGGCCTATACGAGCCAGGTGCTGCCCGACTTCGAGAAAGCCAACAACGTGAAGGTGGTCGTGGTGCCGGGCACGTCGTCGGACATTCTCGCCAAGCTGCTGGCCAACAAGGCCAGTCCACAGATCCATGTGGTGTTTCTCGACGACGGCGTGATGGCACGCGCGGTCAGCATGGGTGTGTGCAGGAAGCTCGACGATTCGCCGGTGCTCAAGGAACTCTATCCGTTCGCGCGCATGAAAGACGACATGGGCGCGGGCGTGCAACTCGGCATGACCGGCATTGCCTACAACAAGAAGCTGTTCGCTGAAAAAGGCTGGGCGCCGCCCACTTCGTGGATGGATTTCGCCGATCCGAAATACAAGGGCAAAGTGGTGTTCCAGTCGGCGTCGAGCAGTACTTTCGGCCTGCACGGCTTTCTCGCCATCAACCGTCTGATGGGCGGTAGCGAACAGAACGTGGAGCCGGGCTTCACGAAATGGGCGAGCACGGTGGGACCGAACGTGGTCGAGTACGTGCCGAATTCGGCGAAGATTTCCGAAATGGTCCAGACCGGCGAGGCGGGTCTGTTCCCGTTGACGCCGACCGCCGTGGGCGATCTGGCGGACAAGGGCATTCCGGTCGGCTATGTGAATCCGAAGGAAGGTCCGGTGTTGCTGCTGGTCGATCTGTGCGTGGTCAACAACAACCCGGACCCGCAACTGGCGCAGAAGCTCGCGCAGTTCCTGCTCTCCGCGCCGGCGCAAACCAAGGCCGCCGAGGCCGGCCGTCAGATCCCCACCAACCGTCTCGCGAAGATGACGCCGGCCATGCAGCAAAGCCTCGGCAACGTGGAAGATCTGGTGCGCAAGGTGACGGTTGTGGATTGGGACACGATCAACGCACACCGCGCGCAGTGGGATACGCGCTGGAACCGGCAGATCGAACGCTAAGCCGGTCTTCGGGAGCTGCAACAAAAACGCGCGCCTTGCAGAGTTGCAAGGCGCGCGTTTTTTGTGAGCTTGCAGGAATTGTGGCTTTAGAAAACCACCGACATCGCCACCGCCAGCCAGATCGCCGTCACGCCCGCTAGAAACAGATGCCGCGCAATGCGCACCCGGCGGTCGCTGGTTTCGGGTTCGACGGGACTTGTCGCGACCCAGGGCACGAGCCCGAGGCAGCCGAAGCCGATCAGCGCGAACACGAACACGAAGACGTCGGCGACTCGCCAGGCGGTCGGCTCATACATGCCCCAGTAGCCGAGAAAGACGATCCCGATCGAGAAGATCGTGGCCGACGCGGAACTCAGCGCGGGCACTGACCCGGATGGACTCGGCATGCTTCACCTCCGATCGTTAGGCTGTCATGGTCATGCCTGCCGGGTTCCGCGCTACGGCTTGATTCAGGACGTGCGGGTCTGCCTCGCTTCATACGTCTTCAGATGACTATAGGCGATACGCAGCAACGACAAGCCGTGCTCGCCCTTTTGCGCGTCGCCGCCACGCGAAATCAGGTCGCCGAGAATGTGATCCGCCTCGGTATGCGAGTGGTTTTCGACATCGCGCAGCATCGAAGCGGTGAGCGGCGAAGGCGTAAAGAGCGTCTGCGTGGCGCGTGCGTCGAAGTCGGGGCCCATTGTGAAACCGTTGTGCTCGGCCACCGCCCGCGCCTCGCCCAGCAGATTTTCGATCACGCGTTTGCCGTCCGGCGCCGCCAGAATATCGCCGACCGAACCGCGCATCAAGCACGTGCCGGCCGCCAATGTGGCCAGGAACACCCACTTCTCCCACATGCGCAGCAAAATGTTGTCGCTGACCAGCGCATCGAAATTCGCGCCGCTCATTGCCTCGGCGATAGCCTGCACACGTTCCGACGTGCCGCCCGTCTGCTCGCCGAAAGTGATCGCATGGCTGTCGTTCAGATGCACGATGTGCTGCTCGGCGTTGAGCGTCGCCGCAATCACGCATTGACCGCCCAGCACGCGCGCGGAGCCGAACTTTTCGTCGAGCACCTCGATATGGCGCATGCCGTTGAGCATGGGCAGAATCAGCGTCGATTCGCCGACGAACGGTGCGAAGGAGTCAATGGCGTCGTCGAGACTGTAGGCTTTGCAACTCAGCAGCACCAGATCGAACGGCTCGGCGCTCACGCCGGCGAGAATGGTTTGTGGGTCGCGCAAGGTGAGATCGCCGCGCACGCTGCTGATCACGAGCCCGTCGCGCTTGAGTTTCTCCGCCCGGCCAGGGCGCACGAGGAAGGTCACGTCCTGTCCCGCCGCCGCGAGACGTCCGCCGAAGTAGCCGCCCACGGCACCCGCCCCTACTACTAGAATTCGCATCTTTGGCCTCTTGATAGATTTCGGTCACGCGCGCCGCGTCCATGAGCAAAGGCGTTCAGGAACGCACAGGCAGTGCGTGTGCAGGAATGTAGCAAAGATTGAAGATCGACATCCGCCACGATTGCCGTGGCCCGGCGTGCTGCACTGCACAGCGGCTTAGGTCAGATCAATCCGCGCAATACCGCTTTCGTCTTTCGCTCTTTGCCTCGGGGTGTCAGCGATGTCGGCTATACGGCGTCCTCCTTCTCAAAGCGTGCCGCAAATGGTGTTCTCGTAGAGCGCGAGCATGCCCGGCACCTCCACCGCCATACATACCTTGCAGTCGGGCCGGCTGTCCCAGGCCGGCGCGGGCACGGGCATGGTCGACGGTTTCTGAATGGATTGGCCCACCGCGATACCGTCGGTCAGCACGCGCACCGGGCCGCTGCGCGTCGTATAGAGATGCGGCGCCAATACGTAGGCTACCGCCGACGAATCATGCACGTAGATGCCGGGAAGCTGCGCGCTCTGCTCGTGAAACGCCTCGTAGTGCCGCGACACTTCCCATACGAACTGACCTGCCGCACCGCCGCGAGCACGCAGCGACGCCAGATAATCGTGGCTCATGATAGTGCGCTGCGTAACGTCCAGACCGACGATCGCGACCGGCCACGCCGCGCCGAACACGATGTCCGCGGCATCCGGGTCGCCCAGAATGTTGGCCTCCGCCGCGGGCGTGACGTTGCCGAGCACGCCGTCCGTGCCGAATGCGCCGCCCATGATCACTACCTGTTTGACGAGCGGCGCGATCTGCGGATCGTCGGCAAGCGCAAGAGCAAGATTCGTGAGCGGCCCAACCGCCAGCAGCGTCACTTCACCGGGATGCGCGCGCACCGTGTCGATGATGAAGCGGTGCGCGGGGCGCGCGTCGAGTGCAGCCTGCTCCGTTGTATCCAACGCGATATTGCCGAGCCCGTTGTCGCCGTGAATCCATGCGAGCGGTTCGGGCGCGGCGCGCTTGAGCGGCGCTGCCGCGCCTTGTGCGACCGGCACGCCTGCGGCAAATCGCCCGGCGAGAAAGCGCGCGTTGCGTGTGGTCGTTTCGATCGTTGCATTGCCGAATACGCTTGTCAGACCGAGCAGTTCGATATCCGGATGCAGCGCCTGGAATACGAGCGCCATTGCATCGTCCACACCTGGGTCGGTGTCGTAGATGACCTTATGCCTGCTCATAGATAGAACGCGTCCGGCAATTGTTCACGCGCGGTAGTGTCGCGCGTGGCGCCATGCAGATTGCCGAGGCGAATCGGCAAATCAGGCCCGCCCAGTTCAATGATCACCTGGCGGCACGCACCGCACGGCGCGATCGGGCCTTCTGTGTCGCCGATCACGGCGAGCGCCGCAAACTGGTCACGCTGATAGCCCGCTGCAATAGCGCTGAAAAACGCGGTACGTTCGGCGCAATTGCACAAACCATACGACGCATTCTCGACGTTGCAGCCGTCGAACACCTTGCCGTCCCGGGTCAGCAGCGCCGCACCGACCTTGAACTTCGAATACGGCGCATAGGCCTTTTCTCGCGCGGCACCGGCGCGTTCCAGCAATTGTTCCATATTCATACAGCGATCCTCGATTCAATTCAGCGTAATGAACATGCCCGCAATCGTGGCGCTCATCAGGTTCGAGAGCGTCGCGGCGAGCACGACACGCAGGCCGTAACGCGCGACTTCGGCGCGGCGCTCCGGCGCGACGGCGCTAAAGCCGCCCGTCAGCACCGCAATCGACGAAAAATTCGCAAAGCCGCACAGCGCAAACGACAGGATAGCAATGGTACGCGGATCGAGCGCCTGCAGACCGGCCGCGGTCACGCTCGCGGCGTCTTTCAGATACGGCGACAGCGACGCATAGGCGACGAACTCGTTGAGAATGACCTTCTGCCCGAGGAAATTGCCGGCAATCGTCGCCTCGCTCCACGGCACGCCGATCAGATACGCGAGCGGCGCGAACACGATACCGAGCACCGCTTGCATGGACAGTTGCGGATGGCCGAACCAGCCGCCAATGCCGCCCACGATCCCGTTGAGCAGCGCAATCAGCCCAACGAACGCGATCAGCATCGCACCGACCATCACCGCGATTTTCAGGCCCACGGTCGCACCGGAACTCGCCGCCTCGATCACATTGGCAGGGCGCTTCTCGTCGAAGTTGAGGTTGTCGAGATGAACCCGGCTCGGTTCCGTGGACGGGTGAATGATCTTCGCGAACAGCAAGCCGCCCGGCACCGCCATGAACGAGGCCGCGAGCAGATACTCGACTCGCACGCCAAGACCCGCATACCCCGCCAGAACCGACCCGGCGACGGCCGCCATGCCGCTCGACATCACCGCGAACAGCTCGGCGCCGGTCATGTCGCGCGTAAACGGTTTGACCACGGCGGGCATTTCGCTCTGACCCAGAAAGATCGTGGTGACCGCGGAAAACGATTCGAGCTTCGACACGCCGAGCAGCTTCTGGAACAACGTGCCGAGCACGATCACGATCCAGCGCATCACGCCGATGTAGTACAGCACGGAGATCAGTGCGGTAACGAAGATGATGGCCGGCAGCACGCGCACGGCGAACACGAAACCGCCGTCGCCGAAAACCTGGAACATCTTCGCTTGCACGAGGCCGCCGAACAGGAACTCGATGCCCGCATTGCCGTAGCCGAGTACATGATTCACCCCGGAGGCCGCGCCCGAAAGAATCGACTTGCCGACCGGCACGAAAAGAATGAACGCGCCGATACCGATCTGCGCCAGTAACGCGCTAATTACAGTCCGTAAACGGATCGCACGCCGGTTGGTCGAAAAGATGAAAGCGACAAGCAGAAGTACGGCAATACCGAGAATGTTTCGAGCGATCAGTGCCATGTCTCTTCGTGTTCTTGTGAAAGTGGCAATGATGCTAAACGAAACTCGTACTGGAGGAGAAACTTTAAATAGCGGCGCACGCTCCATTGCCGAAGATTCAGTCACGATTGATGCGCCGCGCATTTGCACAAAGGCGGCGGAGTGTGTCGAGGTATTTCGCACGCCGATGCACCCCGCCGCTATCGATTCAGAATCAGAGCATTTCCAACGCCAGCGCAATCCCCTGGCCGCCGCCGATGCACAGCGTAACAATGCCGCGTTTGAGACCATCGCGCCGCATGGAATGGAGCAGGCGCGTGGTCAGCACGGCACCGGTCGCGCCGATCGGATGGCCATGTGCAATCGCGCCGCCTTGCACGTTGATCAATTCGTCCGCAATGCCGAATCTGCGCGCGACCGCGATCGGCACGGCGGCAAACGCTTCATTGATCTCGAAGCGCTGGACGTCGTGCAATTGCCAACCCGCTCGCGCCAACGCCATCTCCACGGCCGGCACAGGACCAAGGCCGAACATGCCCGGTTCGACCGCGGCGACGCCGTAAGACACGAGCCGCGCGAACGGCTCGATGCCGCGTGCTTCCGCGAAACCGCGCTCCGCCACCAGCATCGCGGCCGCGCCGCTGTTCAATCCGGGCGCGTTGCCCGCGGTAATCGTGCCATCCGGGCGAAATGCCGGACGCAGTTTCGCCAGCGTTTCCACCGTGGTGTCGGGCCGCGGTTGTTCATCGCGCGTGAAATGCTGCGGACCTTTGCGTCCCGCGGTTTCCACGGCGACCAGTTCGGCGTCGAAATCGCCGCGCGCCTGTGCCTCGCTGAATCGCTGTTGCGAACGCGCCGCCCAGCGGTCCTGGGCTTCGCGCGTAATGTCGAATTGCGCGACGAGGTCTTCAGTGTGCCAGCCGGAGTGCTCGCCCGAAAACGCATCGTTCAGACCATCGCGCAGCAGGCTGTCGTGGATCTGCGCGTTGCCCATGCGGTAGCCCCAACGGCCGCCGTCGAGCAGATACGGCGCGCGGTCCATGTTCTCCATGCCGCCGGCCACGGCCGCATCGCCGAGACCGAGCAGGATCTCCTGCGCCGCCGAGGCGATTGCCTGAGCACCCGAGCCGCACACGCGATTGACAGTCAACGCCGGCACGCTCACCGGCACGCCGCCGCCGATCGACGCCTGGCGCGCCGGATTCATCCTGTTGCCGGCCTGAATCACGTTGCCCATCACGACCGAGCCCAGCGCGGCCGCGTCGAGCCCGCTGCGATGCAACGTCTCGCGCACGGCGATCGCGCCGAGTTCGGTGGCGGGCACCTCTTTCAGCGCCCCGCCGAATGCGCCGATCGGCGTTCTCACCGGATTGCAGATCACTACTTCTCGCTGATTCGTCATCGTTTCTCTCCAGTTGGATCAACAACTCACTGGCCACACGCTTGCATCAGTTGTTCGCCGATACCGCCGTGACCGCGTCAGGCACATCCCAGCCGCCGCCGAGCGAGCGGTACAACGCAACCGCCGAAAGCGCATGCTCGCGTTTGGCCTGGTTCAACGACTCGGCGTCGCGCAGATAGGCTTCCTGCGCCGCAAGCACATCCAGGAAACTCGACGCACCGCCCTTGTACAGCTCGGTCGAAAGACGCAGCGCGTGGTCCGACGCATCCAGCGCGCCGCCAAGCCGTTGGACCTGCACTGCGCCGCTCACCAGATCGCTGCGGTTGTCCTCGATTTCCTTGAGCGCTTGCAGCATGGTTTGCTGCAGACCGAGTTGCGATTCGCGCATGCGGCTTTCGCTCGCATCGATATTCGCGGTGATACGGCCCGCGTTGAAAATCGGACTCGTCGCGTTCAAGGCGGCGCTAAAGAGGTTGTCGGTCAGCGTCGGCAGACCGAGGTAGGACGAGGCCAGCAAACCGTCTGCGAGATTGAGCCTGAACTGCGGATAGCGCTGCGCTTTCGACACGCCCACTTCCGCCGCGCGCTGTTCGACCGTTGCGTATGCGGTGCGTACGTCGGGGCGCTGCAGGAGCGCTTGAGAAGGCAGCATCTGCGGCACGCTTTGCGCGGGCACCGGAATATCGCGGGCATTGGCAAGCAGCAAACTGTCCACGCTTTCCGGCGTGCGCCCCGAATACACCGCAATCAAACTCAATTGATGCTGCACCGCCGATTGCACACGCGGAATCTGCGCCTGCAAATCTTCCAGCTGGTTCTGCGCGCGGGCAACGTCCAGTTGCGTCGACAGCCCGTAATGCAGACGCGCCTGTGTGAGCTTCAGCGCGCGTGCGCGAATCTGCTCGTTGTCGTTCAGAATCTGCAACTGCGATTGCGCCCAGCGCAGATCGATATACGCCGCCGCGGTATTCGCCGCGAGTGCGAGGCGCACCTGATTCAAAGCCGCCTGACGTCCCGATACCTGCGCCTGCGCCGCGAGCACCGCAAGACGCTCGCCGCCGAACACGTCGGGCGTCCAGCTGGCGGTTACGCCGAAACCGGCCTGACGCACATAACCGAGTGGCGGCGGCGCGTTCTGACGCGAGTCGGACGCGGTCGCGCTTGCATTCAACTCGGGCAGCAGGGCCGCACGGTTTTGCGTCGCCAGATCCTGCGCCTGCTTGACGCGTTCCACGGCCGCCTGCACGTCGAGATTGCCGGTCAACACGGATTCGACCAGTTGATGCATGACGGGGTCGCCGAATCGCGCCCACCACGCATCCGCGCTCACGCTGTCTTGCGGCGCATCGACATTCCACGCAGCGGGCGCGACGGTCTTCACCGTCTGCGGCAAATCCGCGTGCGTTGCCGGCTGCACCGCGCACGCCGCGAGCGTCAGCATGGCGGCGCTCGCCAGTACTTTGAGAAGGATCGGTTTCATGGGGAATTCCTCAATGGGCATCGGGTGGCGGAGCGTTGTTGCCGAACGGGCGCGAGAACAGCACGCTCAGCAGGCCGACCACGAAACACAGCGACAGGGCGAAGAAGGTATCGGAGAACGTGAGCACGAGTGCTTCGCGCATCAGCAGAGCGTGCAGTTCGCCGAGCCCCGCGTTTGCCGCGTTCAGCACGTTGCCGCCCACTGCCGCGAAATGCGCGCCTTGTTGCTGCAAGATCGACTCGACCACCGGACGGCCCACGTTCAGATGTTCATCCAGCCGCTCATAGTGCAGATTCAGGCGGTCGTTGAGCATCGTGCTGCTCACCGCAATGCCGATCGCGCCGCCGAGGTTACGCATCAGATTGAACAGGCCGCTCGCGGAACGAAGCCGCGACATCGGCAATGAACCGAGCGCCATCGTGACAATGGGTGGAATGCAGAACTGCTGGCCGATTCCGCGCAACGCCTGCGGGATCAGCAACTCCTGCCAGCCCCATTGATTGGTCAGCGGCACGTACAGATAACAGCCCACGCCGAACAGCACCAGGCCGAACACCAGCAGCAACCGCATATCGACAAAGCGCGCGACCACCGAATAAGCCACCATCGCGGCCAACTGAAAACAGCCGACCGACAGCAACGCCACGCCGATCTGCAACGAATCGAAGCCACGCACACGCGACAAGAACACCGGCGTCAGGAACACCGCACAGAAAATGCCGATCCCCGTGATGAACGACAGCAGACTGCCGATGCCGAAATTGCGGATCGCCAGCGCGCGCAAGTCGACGATCGGCTCTTTCGCGGTGAACGCATGCACGATGAACAGGAAGCCGCAGATCGCCGCTATCCACGTACACGTCACGATTATGTCGTCGCCGAACCAGTTCTTGCGCGGCCCTTCCTCCAGCACGTATTCGAGGCAACCGAGAAAACCCGACATCAGCAGGATGCCGAGGTAATCGCCTTTCTTCAGCAGCGACAGGTCGACGTTGTCGAAGTGCACGTACTTCGGCACCATCAGCGTGACGGCGACGCCGGGCACCAGGTTCAGATAGAACAGCCAGTGCCACGACCATTGCGACGTGATCCAGCCGCCGATCACCGGACCGACGGTCGGCGCGAGCGTGGCGAGCGCGCTGATGGTGGTGGAGGCGATCAGGCGCTGCTTGCCGGGAAACAGCACGAATGCCGTGGTAAACACCGTCGGGATCATCGCGGCGCCGAGCGCGCCCTGCAAACCGCGGAACAGGATCATCGAGTTGATGTCCCACGCGAGACCGCACAACATGCTGGTGAGCGTGAAGCCGAGCGCGGAAAACGCGAACACCCAGCGCGTCGAGAACACGCGGGTGAGCCAGCCGGACATCGGAATCACCAGAATCTCGGCGATCAGATACGAGGTCTGCACCCACGAGAGTTCGTCCTGGCTCGCGGACAAGCCACCGCCGATATCCTTGAGTGACGACGCAACGATCTGGATATCGAGCGTCGCCATGAAAAAGCCGATGCACATCAACGTGAACGCCAGAACTTTGGTTCGCGTCGGCAAATCGGCGGGGTTGGCGAGAACTTGAGTCATGATCGGCTCAACCGCGCGCCGACGTGTTTTCGGCGCTCCGAAGGGCGTCCCCCTGCGGGGCATCGACATGCACTTTCACCGTGGCGGAGAGACCGGGACGCAGCACGCCTTGCATGTCCTTGGGCACATCGAGGCGCACCCGCACCGGCACGCGCTGCACGATCTTCGTGAAGTTGCCGGTGGCGTTTTCGGCGGGCAGCACGCTAAAGGTCGCACCCGTGGCCGGCGCCAGGCTTTCCACGATCCCGTGGATGCGTTTGCTCGATGCATCGAGATCGACGTCGACGCTGTCGCCGACGCGCATTTTCTTCAACTGGTCCTCCTTGAAGTTGGCGTCGATCCACAATCCACTCGCTGGCACCACCGTCAGCAGCGACACACCCGTGTTCGCCAGCAGGCCGACTCGCGCGGTGCGATTGCCGACATAGCCGTCGATCGGCGAGCGGATCGTCGTGTACTCCACGTTCAGTGCCGCAACGCGTTGGGCGGCTTGCGCGGTGGCGATGCGCGCCTCGGCGTCGCCGATCTGCGCGTCGAGCACGGCGATCTGGCGCTGCGCGGCCACCAGCGCCGCATTGCTGCGATCGACCGCGGCGTGCGCTTTCGTCAGATCGGCGTCCGCGCGTTCGACCACCTGGTTCGATACCGCTTCGTCCTTCACGAGTTCGCGGTAGCGCGTCTGGTCCGCGGCGCTGCGCGTCAATTCGGCGCCCGATGCGCGGACCTCCGCGGCCTGCTCGTTGATCGTGGCGAGTTGCAGGGATTTCTTCGCCTGCAATTCAATCACCGCCGCTTGCGCGCTCTGCACTTCCGCCGTGGCCTGCGCGAGCCGCGCGTCGTAGTCGCGCGCATCCAGCCGGATCAGCACCTGGTTTGCGTGGACGAACTGGTTGTCCTGCACCAGCACGTCCGTGACAAAGCCGTTCACCTTCGGCGCCATCACAGTGACATCGCCGCCCACGTAGGCATCGTCGGTCGTTTCGACGAAGCGGCCGACGAAGAACCAGTACGACGCCGCCAGCGCCAGCACGACGAGGACCGTGATGACCGCGAGCAGCATCCACGGAATACGCCGTGCCGGTTTGGCGGTCTGCGCCGCGCTCGGCGGGGCGATAGTCGATGGAGTAGTGGACATGTTGTCGGTATGTGCGTATGCACTCGTTACGTTGAAAAAAACGGCGCGTCAATTGCGCCGGCCATCCGTTGCCGCACTCGCGGCTTCGGACTCAATCCCGTGTCATTGCAAACAGTTCGCTACGTAGTGCGGCCGCGCGCCGCTCGCCAAAGCGGTGCTCGAATTCGGCTTGCGCGGCATACCAGTGTTCACGGCCTGCCTTGAGCCGCTCCTCGCCTGCGGCGGTGAGCGCGATTGTCAGCGCCCGTGCGTCGGCGCCGAGTGCCTCGCTCGACACGAGGCCGTTGCGGCGCAGCGGCTGGATCGTGCGGACCAGGGTCGTGCGTTCCATGCGCATGGCCTCGGCCATTTGCTTCATTGTCATGGGGCCGGTGCGTTTGAGCCGCCCCAGCAGCGAAAACTGCGTAATGGTCAGCCCAACATTGCCCAGATGCCGGTCGTAAATCTGCGAGACATAACGCGCGGCCTGGCGGATGGCAAAACAGTCGTCGTCGATTAGCCCTTCCATTGCTGGACTTCCTCGTGAGTGAGTGCGTATGCACACAAACAGGCGCACGTATGCCCCAGTGAACGAGCGCGGACGCCTCAGCTAGCCGGTGATGCTGAACAGCTCGGCGCGCAGCGTTTTGGCGCGCGCATGGCCGAACTTCTTTTCGAACTCGTCCTGCGCGGCACGCCACGCAATGGCGGCCTGGTCGAACGTTGCTTCGCCCTTCTCCGTCAGGCTGAACAGCAACGTGCGGCCGTCATGCTCCGCGGATTCCGCAACCACCAGACCGTCGCGCTGCAAAGGCTTCATGGCACGGACCAGCGTGGTGCGTTCCATCACCATTGCGTCCGCCAGATCCAGCATGGGCAGATTCGGCGTGCGCGCGAGCTTGGCGAGAATCGTGAACTGCGCAGCCGTCAACCCGACGGCACTGAGATGGCGCTCGTAGATTTGCGTGACGTGCCGCGCCGCCTGGCGCAGCGCGAAACAGTTGCATTCGTCGTAAGAGAGAGGACGGTTCATGATGCGCAGTCTATATGTGCATACGCACAGAGTCAAGTTTCGCTGGCTTGAACACTCTGTTGCGCATTCAATGCACCAGCATGTCGTTGATCTGGACCACGTCGGTGATGCTCAGGGCGGCCGTGTCGCCCTTGAGTTGCATCAGCGCGCCGATGGCGTCGTAGCGGGCGGCCAGCAAATCGCGTTGCGAGGAATAAAGCGCATCGATCGCTCTCAGTACGTCGCTGGCCGTTCGGCTCCCTACCCGAAAGCCAATTCGGGTTGCCGCCAGCACCTCTCGCGAAGAGGCCACGAGGTGCGTGAGCAGATCGATTCGCGTGCGTCCATACTGATAGCGGCTGTAATCGTCGCGCGCCGCGGCCGCGGCGTCGCGCGACGCGCCCGCAAGGCCCTCTTGCGCCTTGTCTTCCAGCGCGGACGACGCCCTCACCTTGGCCTGTGTCTCACCGCCGGAGAAAACCGGGATCGAGATGGCGAGCATGCCCGTTGTCGTCGTGGTGGGACGCGAGTAGCCGGATGCCGCGCCGGCCGGGGTATAGCTTCCGGTCAGATAAACCGAGGGCAGATGTGCCGACGTGGCCTTGCTCACCTCCATTTTTGCAATCTGCCAGTCCAGTTGTTTGAGTTGAACCTCGAACGCATGATCTCTGGCCTGGCCGGCCCACGCCTCGATGTCTTCAGGCTCCAGGCGCGGCATCGGCAACGAGTCAGGCAAACGCGCGAGCGTTTCGAAGGGCACGCCGGTGGCTTGCGCGAATGCCCTGCGCTTCGCACGCAAGGTATTTTCCGCATCCATCTGCTCCAGCGCGATCTTCTCACGCGCGGTCTGGGCGTCGCGCAGATCGATCAGCGTCGCTTCGCCCCCCGCTTTGCCCCGGTTGATCAATTGAAGTTGCTGATCGACAGCGTTCGCGTATTCGCTGACGCGTCTCAATTCGTCTTCGGCAACGAGCGCTTCGAAGTACACGCGCACGGCCCGCAGAATCGCGGCCTGTTGCGCCGCATTCACTTCGACCGTGCCGCGAGCTTCGACGAAATCCGCCTGCCTGTAGTTGCTCCATTTCGTCCAGTCGAACAACGGCTGCGCGATATTGATGGTCCATCCCGACTGCCAGTAGGTCGTCTTCGGAAAACCATCCGTCGCTATGCTGTTATAGGTGCGCCCCCAACCTGCGGAAATCTGTGGCAACATCCCGGCGCGCGCCTGCGGAACGGCCTGCTGTGCCGCCGCGTAGCCGGCGCGCGCCTGCGCAAGGTTGGAGTCGCGGCCGAGCGTCTGTTGCGTTACGGTAAGAAGGTCGGTCGCAAACGCGGGACTCGCAATGGCGCACAACAGACTGATCGCAACGTGCGCGAGACGGAACTCAAACATGGGCCGGCTCCGGCAGACGATGCGGATGATCGGGCATTTCGCGCACCAGCGCGCCGTCCATCAGACGATAGCGAACATCGAATGCGGCCGCCAGTGACCGGTCGTGTGTAATCACCACGACCGTGCAATCCAGCCGGCGCAGCAAAGCGGCTACGTGTTGCACCGAAGCCGGATCGAGATTGGACGTCGGTTCGTCGAGCAGCAGCAGACTGCGGCCCTGATAAAGCGCGCGGGCCAGCAGCAATCGTTGCCGCTGGCCCGCCGAAATGTTCGCGATCGTGTCGCTAATGACGGTTCGTGTGCGCATCGGCAGACGCATGACGTCCTGTAGTAAGCCCACGTCTTCGAGTAGCGCGTGCACGCGGTCTTCATCGATGCTGCCCGCAAACAAGGTGATGTTTTCGGCAATCGAGCCATGCAGAATCAGGTCGCCCTGACGCATGTGCGCGGCATGCCGGCGGATCTCGTCGACGCTCAGATTGGGCCACGCAATGCCGTTCAGCGCTATCTGGCCTTCCTGAAGCGGTTCGGAAGCCGACAGCAATTTGAACAACGTCGATTTCCCCGCACCGGACGGCCCGGTAATGGCGATCTTGTCGCCGTGCCGGATATCGATGCTCACGTCCCGTAGAACCGGCTGGTCGGAAACGCCGTAGCGAAACGTCACATTCCGCACTTCAATCCGCTCGAACATGCGTATCTCGGTCACGCGGTTGCAGTCGGCAAGCGGCGTATACCGCTCTTCTTCGCACTCGACGATATCCGCCACGCGCGCGGTCGGCACACTCAGCATGAAGTAGGCAAACGCACCGTTGACCGCGTGTGCAAAGCGCTCGGACATCAGCGACTTGTAGATCAGAAACGAATAGAAAACGCCCACGGATACAGTGCCCGCCAGCATCAGTCGCGCGGCGAACCAGGTGATCGCAATCGTGTCCGCGTACTGCACCAGCTTGAGAATTGCGTCGCGAGCGCTGGTCAGCCGGTTACTCGCCAGCAGCGCGCTCACATATTCCTTGTACTTGATCATGAAGAGCGCCGTGCGGCGCGTCTCGCCCTGGGCGAGCTTGATCAGGCTCGCTGCGCGGATCGTCTCGATCAATGCATCGTCGCAACGCGCCGACGTTTCGAGCACCAGTGCGTGGTTGTCCCGCATGCGGGCGAACATGCCCAGCGCGACCGCAAGATAGACGACGAACATGCCCACCGCGACGGCCGTCAACATGCGGCTTTGCACGAGCATCAGAATGAGTGCGAGCGACCCCACGGCGACGTCGATGCACATCGACGTCACGGTACGGGTGGCGTATACGCTGATTTCGTCCTGCGCCTTGATGCGCGCGAAAACGTCGCCGACATGGCGCTTCTCGAACCACGACATGGGATTGCGCAGAAGATGACCGAGCAGCCCCTCGGTCGTGTTGATCTGCGTAAGCTGATGCAGCAATTCGACAAGGCGCGTTTCCACATACTGGCTGAGCGCACCGACCGCGAAGATGCCGGCAAATGTCAGCACGAGCACGCCCAGCAGATTGATGTTGTCAGCCGAGACCACGTAGTCGAGTACGAGATTGCCCAGATAGGGCATGGCGAGGATCGCGAACTGGCTGCCCAGCGCGACGAACATGACTTTCGCCAGTTGCTTGCGCAGTGCGGGATTCAACGCCCGCACGCGCGCCAGCGCGCCGGGCACCTGCGATTTCGCGCGAATGCGCGGCATTGAAGGCGTGGCGGAGCATTCGAGCAGATAGCCGGACACGCTCGCCACGAACGTATCCATCGAGACCCGCCGCCGGCCGCTGGCAGGATCGACAACCTGAACGTAGCCATGACCGCACTTCTCGAACACCACGAAATGCGCGCCGCCAAAGTGAAGAATCGAGCCTCGCCTGACCGACGGCAGATCCGCGACGTCGAACCGGTAAGCCTGCACGGCGAGGCCGAATTCGGTCGCCACGTCGTACAGGTCCATCAAGGACAGGCCGTTCGCCGATATCGGCCTGAATGCGGACAACTCGCGCACTTCGGTGGCTCGGCCCAGGTGCGAGAGCACCATGGCCAGGCAGGCATAGCCGCATTCCGCGACTTCGTTCTGATAAATCGTTCGCACAAGGCCCCCTGATTAGCCTCTGATCATGCGGAAAAGCGGCGCCAACACCCATTCGGCAATCGTTCTACGCTCGATGACGATGCTCGCCGTGGCCCGCATGCCGGGCAAAATATCGAAATGCTGTTTGCCGTAGTCGAACGTCTTGCCGCGCAGCGTCGCCCACGCCAGGTAGTCGCCGTCTCCGCCCGCTTGAGCGGCAAGGGAGCCTGGCACGCCCGGAAGAGAGGGAGACGACTGCATGGTCGTGTCCGATATGGCGTCGATGCGTGCTTCGTAGCTGCCGAATTTCGCGTAGGGAAACGCGTCGAATTTGAGCCGTACAATCTGGCCTTTCTCGACGAAGCCTCGACGGCGCGACGGAATGCGCAGCGCCGCCCGCAATGCGCCCTTGTCGTCTGTCGCAATGACGAGCGCGATGTCGGAGGCTTCCAGCGTATGGCCCGCCACGAGCCTGGAAAACGTGACGACGCCTGCCTGCGGCGCTGAGATCGTTGCGTCCTGGCGCGACTGTTCGAAGCGCATCTGGATTTCCTGAATGCTTTGTTCGTGCCGCGCGTCGTTCTCTTTCAGTTGTGCATTGAGGTCGATCAGCGTGCCGCTCAGCGTGGAAATCTCGCCGAGCAATTGTTCGCGGCGCGCCACGCCCTGGGCAATGGCGACCTTGACCTGATGTTCGTCGGCACTCGCCTGCTCGATACGATCGGCGGTGACGTAGTCCGACACCGACTTGAGGCGCACGAGTTTTTGCTGCGATTCGCCGGAAAGCTGGCGGTTCTGGGTGATCTGCTCATCCAGCGCAACGAGTTCCGCTTTACGGCTCGATCCGGTCAGCAGCGAAGCATCCCGCTGCGCGGTGAGCTGTGCCTTGCGCTGCGCGTATTGCGCGTCTGCCACACGAATCTGCTCGTCGCGCATTTGCGAATCGAACAGGGTGCGCTGCCGGCCGTCGCTCGACAACGACAGGTCGCGCTGCAAGGTGAACAAGGGCGACCCCGAAGTCACGCGCTCCGAAGGACGCACGTACACCGACGTCACGAGTCCGCTCAAACCACGTACCTTCACTTCTGATGGCGATACGATTTCGCACTGCACGTCCTGCTTGAGTTCCACTTCATGCAGAAAGCCGAAGCCGATAGCGACGACCACGATCGCCGATGTGGCATAGGCGATCCATCGCCAGGAAATGTCCTGGTACTGCGGAATACTGGTTGGGTCCATGACTGTCCTGCCGTCTCTCTTCCGAAGACGAGATGGGTATTTCCGGCGCTAGCCGCGTGAATTATCTGGCCGGCGCAAATGCGTACATTGAAGGATGTCCGGCAATCAGCGAGCGTGAATAGTTGTCTCTCAGACCCTTCTCTATACAGTCGGCGACACGCTGCGGCGCATCGCTACGCGCCAGTTCGAGCGGATCGAATACAACGGCGCTAAAACGCCCATGTTCGAAGCGCAGATAGAACGGCAACAGCAGCGCGTCGAGCGGCGCGCCCATGCGAAATACGCCGTTATGAATTCGCGCTGAGCGGCCGAAAATGGATACGCCGACCGTCTCCATGGGATAGCCGCTCAGCGTGAACGGCGGTGCATCGGAGAACAGCACGACAACACCGTTGCGTTTGAGCGAGCGCGCCGCACGCAAACCCAATCCGCTGCGGTTCGTTTCGCTATAGGTGTGGAGGATGTCGATGTGCGGAATCATCGCCTCATCGCTTCCGTAGATATTCTGCGGAACGCCCGATACGACACCGAGGGACGCGAGACCGAGCTGCTTGCGCAGTTCGTCGATCAGGTAAATGTTTGCGTATTGAGAGACGTAATGAAACGGCGAAACGATGACCGGCCGCTCCGGTGTCGCTTTTTTTGCCTTCCTGATGGTCTGCGCCAGAGTGCTCGCCGCGCGCTGCAAATCCGGCCACGCTTCCGCGCGATTGCGCTGCCGCCCGAAATGTAGCCGCTGATCGATCAGTTTCTCGAGCACCCTGCCCGGCAGCACGCGGCGTGCATCGATATGTTCGAGCTTCAACACGTCGCGCCCGACTTCCCGCCGCTCAATACCGTTCCAGCGGAGCCTCGCGTTGAAGCGACTCCTCAAATACCACGCTGAAATAGCAAGCGGCTCGATCGCGCGCAGCGGAATGCGCGAGAGGCAAGCGCCCCGGAGCCGGTCGCGGCTGTGTCTCGCACCGCGCCCGAAAGTGCCGGGCAACGCGCGCAACGCTTTGAATAACCTCATGCTTGTTCCTTCGTCACGGTGACATAGCCGTTCCGCGGGAACGCCATAATTCGTCTTCTGAACGCGAAGCCCAACCGTTCACGATCGGGCTTCGCGAGACTGCGAGCGGACGATCAGCCCACCCTTACACCGCTATCGCGACGCTGCTTAGGCGCGCGAACCCGACTGTGCTGCCGGTGCTGCTGCCGGTGCCTTGGTCGGCGCTGCCGCCTTCGGCGAGCTCGCCGGTGCGCAGCAGCACTTGCAGCAGCCGCCGGCGATTTTCGATTGAGCCAGTGCGTTACGATCGATCTTTTGCATTTTCTTGCCTTTTATTTAAAAAATTAAAGTTAGTACAACTACAGCGACAAACTACGACCTACAAACATGGCTTTGCCTCTTGCGAAGCTCGGCCAATCCTTGAATCCTTTAGCGACCCGCTCTGCACGGAGTCTCTGAAGATCGCGACTCCAGATCCTGTTGGCGAGCGCCGGTCGACATTAGTGATGCCCGTTCCCGCGCTCCACATCCGACCATGAGACAACCGAATTGCGTGCGTACACCTTCATGGGAACGGCATTCATGAACAGCATCAGGCGTTCGGCCCCTTCCGTCTGGTTCGCGGTTGCGATATTCGAAGCGATGCTGTCGTCCGCGGAGGGAGGCGCGTCGCCGAGAACCAGTTGACCTTTCAACGACGGAATGTCGCGCTGCCGGTAAGCCGCGATGTTCTGATATGACGTGCCTGGCCTCGTGATGGACTGGAGGGCGCCCCGCTCGCGCACTTGCCAGTTGCCGATACTGGCGCCGGCAGTGAAGCCGGAATAGTTTTGCGTATCCGCCGCCCCTTGCCCCGACGTACGAAACGTACTGAAAGCGTAGCCGAGCGCCGCCGACGGACTTTGCGCACACGAATTCACGATACATTCGCTCCCAGCGATTGCCTGCCCCGACTCCGTAGCGGAAGCACTCGCGCCATCGTCACGCTGATCGTTGAACTGGGCGCTGCCATCCATGACGGTCTGCGCATGTCCAGGCGCCGACACACAGACGCCGAGCGCACCTAACATCAGCGCATGGGTGCGCCGCTGCGCTCGCCTGTTCATTTCCCGCGTGAATTCGGACTGTCTTTTAGCCGCCATTTCAAAACTACCAATGTTTGTTCTGCGCGTGACGATATGCACACCCGCCTGCATGACGACGATGATCGCCCCGCGCAAAAAACATGCGGCAGGTGTCATCGGCGTCGGAACGTTCTTTTCAGGTTGTTCAGGTTGCCCAGAGCAACGTGTAAAAGTATCCGCGCTGGCGGTCTCGCCAGTTGTAAGATTTCACCGAGAAAACGTCGGAATTTTCCCAAAGATGCCGATAGATTGACCGGCGACATTGACGTTGAATGAAACTGACACCGTGTCGAGTGAAGACACCTGCCGAACAGAGATTCGCGCCTCTCAGAAGTGAAAAGCGGAGTTGTGACCGAAACGGCCGCGACGCTGGTTCGCGGCCTGCAACGTTATGAAGCACTGGAAGAACTACACCGAATATCCGCTGAAAACGGCCTGCGCAGCCCGCATCTAAAGCGCGAGAACCGTCACCCCCACTTCCACCCGATGCGCACCGCCACCGAGAATCATTCCGCGCAGCAACGACACGTCGCTGTAATCGCGGCCAATGGCAAGCGTTACGTGATCCACATCGGCAAGTACGTCGTTGGTCGGATCGAGATCGATCCAGCCGCTGCCGGGGCAATGCACCGATACCCATGCGTGCGACGCATCCGCGCCAATCAAACGCGGCTGTCCCGGCGGCGGGTCGTTGCGCAGATAGCCGCTCACGTAGCGCGCCGGCAAACCCAGCGAGCGCAAACAGCCGATCATCACCTGCGCGAAGTCCTGACACACGCCGCTCTTCAATTCGAAGGCGCGTTCGGCGGGCGTATCGAACATGGTCGCGGAAGGCTTGTAGGCGAAGTCTTCGTGAATGCGGTGCATCAGATCGATCGCGCCGGCGGCAATGGGCATGCCCGGCGGAAAGCTCGGCAATGCATAGGCGCGCAGCGACGGCCGCGGCACGATGTTCGGCGACGCGAAACAGAACTCCACCTCGGGCCGGAACTGGCCGCCGACGCGAAACCGCAGCGCGTCGGCCACGTCGTCCCATTCGGGTGTCGCCTCGGGATCGAGGTCGGTCCAGCGCGGCGTGAGCGACACAGTGGTTTCGCTGACGAGCTGCAGGCGCTCGTGCGGCGCATCGAGCGCGAAATACAGGACGTCGTTGCCGAATGCGTCGATCCGGCTATTCAGATACGACGGTTCGGGTTCGATCTTCTCGCTGTGCGAGACCACGCGTTGCCACGAGCAGGCAATCGGCCGGATCGTCGCGAGATGCTGCGCGGTCTCCACATACGTGGAATACTGGTAAGTGGTGCGATGCGAGACGGACAGCACAGTCGGCGCGTTCTTCATGACCATACCTGCGAGGCGACCGTGCTGGCGTGACTGAAATAGCGCGCGCTGATTTCATGCGCGGCCGCGCCGGCAAACCCGCCGATCTGATCGCATACCGCAATCAGATTGCCGTAGGCGCCGTCTTCGTCGACGGCGCACAGCGATTCGAGCGACGGCAACGAATCCGCCGGCGCCATCAATTCGGCGAACGGACGATGCCGCGTGCTGCCCGCCGCCACGGCGATCTCGTCGAGCTTTTTGCGCAGACGCTCGTATACGCCGTAAATACCGCGCGGATTGGTCGGCTCGATGACCAGCAGATCGAGCAATGCCGGCACTTCGAAGCGCCCCGGATAGAGCGAGCGATACGTGAGCGTGCTGTCGAACAGCTGCAACAGCAGATCGAAACCGGCGGGCGTGGAGAGCTGGCCTTTATCGGCGACCACGCGCAGGAACGAGGTCATCGCCGAGACGCGCTCGATGTGACGGCCCACGAACAGCAGGCGCCATGCTTCGTCGCGTGTCATGCGGTCGCCCTGTGCGCCGCTGATCGCCGACAACTGCACCGACAGCCGTTCGAGCGCGTTCATCAACGTAACGCGATCGTAACGCTCGTAGCGTTCGCCGCGGCCGTTGCCGTTACTGCCATTGCCTTGCGAGGCACCCCCGATGTACCCCGGCGCCGGCATCAGCGTCTGCAACGCGTCGCGAAAATCGTTGCGCGCCGCGAGAATCGTGCGCCAGTGGTCGTTCGACAGACGCCCGCGCACTTCCCCGTTCGAGCGCGCCTGACAGCTCAGGTTCTGGCCGATGCTCGCGGCGCCCGTGCTCTCGCTCAGATTGGCGACCAGCGCACGCTCGAAGGCTTGCGGCGAATGCGGCGAGAACATGTCGCCGGACTGCACGAGCCCGCAATGCATGGCGAGTTCGACCAGGGTCGGAAACATCGCGTCGGCGTCGTTGCCTTCCAGCGAGCCGAGAATCAGGCGCAGCAGCCGCACGTTGTTCTCGGCCCGCTCGCCGTAACGTCCGGCCCAGAACAGGTTTTCCGCCGCGCGACTCGACACCGTGCGGTGCTTGCGCGCGAGGTCGGCAGGCTGCATGGGCGAAGGCAGCAGCGTGAAGGTCGAAGTTGGCTGGCTCGACAGCACCCACGTATCGACGCTGCTGCCGCCGTACTGCATGGACACCGTGGTCTGGCGTTCGGCGGCCATGCGGGTGAAGCCGCCCGGCATCACATGCCAGCCGCCGTTGACGTCCGCGATCGCATAGACGCGCAGCACCGACGGACGGCGGCCAATGGTGCCGTCTTCGTAACGCGGCGTGCAGGAAAAGCGCTGCGCCTGCTGGATCGTATAGGTGTCGGGCATGGCTTCGATACGCTCGCGCCACGTGGACAACCGCTGCCGACCCTGCTCGATGCCGGGCGGCGCATCGCGCGCGGCGACCGGCCACGTGGGCACGATGAGCGCTTCGTCGAGACGCGCGAAGACATGATTGCGCGCCGCTTTCTCGCCGCACCACCACGTCGGCACGCTCGGCAATACGAGATCCTCGTCGAGCAGCACCTCGGCGATGCCCGGCAGGAAGCCATGCAAGGCCGGCGATTCGACAAAGCCGGAGCCCGGCACATTCGAGACGATCACATTGCCCGCGCGCATCACCTGCAGCAAGCCGGGCACGCCGATGCTCGAATCGGCGCGCAGTTCGACCGGATCGCAGAACGCGTCGTCCAGACGCCGCAGCACCACGTGCACGCGTTCGAGGCCGGCGAGGGTCTTCAGATAGAGCTTGTCGTCGCGCACGGTCAGATCCTTGCCCTCGACCAGCGTCACGCCGAGATAGCGCGCCAGAAACACGTGCTCGAAATAGGTTTCGCTAAACGGCCCCGGCGTGAGGAAGGCGATATGCGGCGAACGGTCGACGCCTTCGCCGTCGTCCCGCATCGTGGCCTGCGCCGCCTGCACGAGGGTTGCGATCAGTTGCGAATAGGTCGGCGCGAGCCGGCTCACGCGCATGGCCCGAAACGGATCGGCGAACAGCGTCGACACGATCAGGCGGTTTTCCAGCGCGTAACCGAGCCCGGACGGCGCCTCGGTGCGATGCGCCATCACGGTCCAGTCGCCGTTGGGCGTGCGCGCCAGATCTACCGCGACCACCTGCAGATATTGGCCGCCCGGCGGCGTGAAGCCCTTCACCGAGCGCAGATAGCCCGGATGGCCGAACACCAGCGCGGGCGGCAGTTGCCCGCGCTCGAGCAAGGTCTGCGGGCCGTAAATATCCGCGACGATCGCGTTCAGCAGATGCGCGCGCTGCGTCACGCCGCGCTCGATATGCGCCCACTCGTCCTCGCTGATCAGGAACGGCAGCAGGTCGAGCGCCCACGGCCTCGGCTCGCCGTTGTCCGCGTAGACGTTGTAGCTGATGTCGTTGTCGCGGATCTGCTGCGCGACCGAGGCGAGATGATCGTCGAGCCGCGCGATCCCGACTTCGCCCAGCCGTTCGAAGAATTGCCGCCACGGTTCGCGCAATGCGCCCGAGGCGTCGCGTAACTCGTCCCAATGTCCCTCGTGGGCCGGCAGCAGGCGCAACAGGGACGAAGCGTCCGCGCGCGCCGCGGACGTTTCGAAGGGAAAAGTCGATTGAAAGGCCAAGGTCGTGTCGTTTTAAGAGTGTGCTGGTTTTACCAGTAGCGCAGATCCAGTGTGAAAGGAAACTCCAGACTGCGCTGCGGCGCATCGACCTTGAGCGGCCCCGGCGTATGTCCCGACGCGAAGAAGCGCGCGCGCCGCCGGCTTTCCGCCTCATAGGCGTTGATCGGGAAGGTCTGGTAATTGCGCCCGCCCGGATGAGCGACATGATACTGGCATCCGCCCACCGAGCGGCCACTCCATGTATCGACCAGATCGAAAGTGAGCGGCGCATCCACGCCGATGGTCGGATGCAGCGCCGACGGTTGCGACCACGCGCGAAACCGCACGCCGGCCACATACTCGCTGACGCGGCCGGTCGGCTGCAACGGCACGGGCACGCCGTTGACGGTCAGGACATGGCGGTTGTCGTTCAGGCCCAGCGCGCGCACTTCGAGCCGCTCCACCGACGAATCCACGTAACGCACCGTGCCGCCCGCCGAGCCCTCCTCGCCCATCACGTGCCACGGTTCGAGCGCGTTGCGGATCGTCAGCGAGACGCCGTTCACCGTGGTCTCGCCGACCAGCGGAAAGCGGAATTCGAAGTGCGGCGCGAACCAGCTGCTGTCGAAGGCGAAGCCCGCGCGGTTCAGTTCGCCGAGCACGTCGTCGAAATCCATCTTCACGAAGGTGCCGAGCAGGAAGCGATCGTGCAGCTCCGTACCCCAGCGCGTGAGCCGCTGCGTGTACGGCGTATGCCAGAAACGCGCCACCAGCGCGCGCAGCAGCAGTTGCTGCGCGAGACTCATGCGCGCGTGCGGCGGCATTTCGAAGCCGCGCAATTCGAGCAGGCCGAGACGGCCGGTCGGGCCGTCCGGCGAATAGAGCTTGTCGATGCAGAACTCGGCGCGGTGCGTGTTGCCCGTCACGTCGATCAGGATGTTGCGCAGCGACCGGTCGATCATCCACGCCGGCAGGCTCGCACTTTCGCGGCCGCCGAGCATGTCGATCTGCCGCTGCAATTCGCGCAACGCCACTTCGAGCTCATAGACCTGATCGTTGCGCGCTTCGTCGACCCGTGGCGCCTGGCTGGTCGGCCCGATGAACAGCCCGGAAAACAGATACGACAGCGACGGATGGTTGTGCCAGTATGCGATCAGGCTAGCCAGCAGATCGGGACGGCGCAGGAACGGACTGTCGGCGGGCGTCGCGCCGCCGAGCACGAAGTGATTGCCGCCGCCGGTTCCGGTGTGGCGGCCATCGGTCATGAACTTCTCGCTGCTGAGATAGCTTTCCGCCGCCGACTGGTACAGATACTCCGTGTGGTCGACCAGTTGATCCCAGTTTGCCGCGGGATGGACGTTCACCTCGATCACGCCGGGGTCCGGCGTGACCTGCAGCATTTTCAGGCGCGCGTCGCGCGGCGGCGGATACCCTTCGAGCACTACCTGCATGCGCAACTCGGCGGCCGTCGCTTCGACGGCGGCGAGCAGATCGAGATAGTCGTCGAGTTCGGTGAGCGGCGGCATGAACACATGCAGCAGCGTGCGGCCGCTGCCGAACGCGTCCGTTTCGGCCTTCGGACCGGCCGCGCGCTTCGGGTCGCGCGCTTCGACGCAAATCGCCGTACGAATGGTTTCCTTCGACGACTGCCCGCGCGCCGGCACCTCCTGATCGCCGGGCTGACCTGCGTAGCCCACTACGCCGGCACCGGGCATACCGCTCAGCAATTCCGCCGCCGAAGACGACAGCGCCGCCGCGCGCCGCGCATCGGCGGGGCTCAGGCTGCGCTGCTGGCCGTCGTATTGCATACGCAACTGCGCGGCCGAACGCAGCGGCACGGGCGGCGCAAACGGATCGTGCGCGTGCTGATACGGATAGTCGGTCTTCGACACCCACGGCAGCGAATCGAGCGGCAGGCGATAGCCCATCGGCGAATCGCCGGGAATCAGGAACATGCGCTCGTCGCGGAAAAACCAGCGGCCGCTGACCCATTTGGGCGACTCGTGCGGCTCGTCGCGCTCGCGCGCCAGCGGCAGCACGTAACCGGTCGCGCCGCCTAGCCCCGCGTCGAACACGCGGCGCAGACGCACGCGCTCCAGTTCGTCGTCGAGGCGCGCGTCGAGCGGATCGACGTTGACCGGCAGACGGCGCTCGCGCCACAGGTAGTACCAGACGTCCTCGAAGCCGGGCTGGATGCAGTCCGTGTCGAGCGCCAGTCTGGCCGCGAGATGCGCGAGGAAGCGTCGCGCGTCGGCCGCCGTGTAGGTGCCGGGCTCGCGCTCGTCCGCGAACAGCGCCGGATTGTGCCAGCACGGCTCGCCGTCGGCGCGCCAGTACAGCGACATCGCCCAGCGCGGCAATTGCTCGCCCGGATACCACTTGCCCTGGCCGATATGCAGGAAACCTGTCGCGCCGTAACGCGCGCGCAGCTTCTCCATCAGCGCGACCGCGTAGGCGCGCTTGGTCGGGCCGAGTGCGTCCGTATTCCATTCGGCGGCGTCGCGATCGCGCACCGACACGAAGGTCGGCTCGCCGCCCATCGTCAGACGCACGTCCATGTCAGCGAGTTTCTGATCGACCTGAGCGCCCATTTTCAGCACGTCGGCCCACACCGCTTCGCTGTACGGCCTGGTGACGCGCGGCGTCTCCAGCACCCGCTCGATCGACATAGTGTGTTCGAACTCGACCTCGGACTCGTCGACGGCGCCGGAGATCGGCGCCGCGCTGCCCGGCTCGGGCGTGCAGGCGACGGGGATATGCCCTTCGCCCGCCAGCAGCCCGGACGTCGGATCGAGGCCGATCCATCCGGCGCCCGGCAGATAGACCTCGCACCACGCGTGCAGGTCGGTGAAGTCGACCTCGGTGCCGCTGGGGCCGTCGATGGATTTGACGTCGGGCGCGAGTTGCAGCAGATACCCGGACACGAAGCGCGCCGCCAGCCCCAGTTGCCGCAAGGTCTCGACCAGCAGCCAGCCCGAATCGCGGCACGAGCCCGCCGCGCTCACGAGCGTTTCCTCGGGCGTCTGCACGCCCGGCTCCATGCGGATCAGGTAACGGATCTCGCGTTGCAGCCTCTGATTCAGCGCGACGAGAAAGTCGGCGGTGGCGGCCGGCGTGCGGTCGATACTCGCGACGAACTCGGCGAAGCGCGGCGTCATGGGCCGCTTGACGAGGTACGGCGCGAGTTCCAGCGCGAGGCCGGGCGAATAGTCGAACGGGAATTGCTCGGCCGAGGGCTCGAGAAAGAAGTCGAACGGGTTGTAGACGGCCATCTCGGCGATCAGATCCACCGTCACCTTGAATTCGCGCGTCTTCTCGGGGAAAACGAGCCGCGCCTGATAGTTGGCGAACGCGTCCTGCTGCCAGTTGATAAAGTGTTCAGCCGGCTCGACCCGCATCGAATACGCGAGGATCGGGGTCCGGCAATGCGGCGCAGGCCTGAGACGCACGACCTGGGGCGACAGTGAAACCAGCCTGTCGTAACGGTAATGTGTGACATGATGCAACGCGACGCGTATGGACACACCGGACTCCTGGACGAAGGATGGCAGCCCGCCAAAAAGCAAGCTTCATGCCGTTTATTGAACAACTGCGAAAAACCGTGTGAACGGCCCGTACCGCCCGGATCATCGCGTGCCGTGAAGTTTGCCGCACCTGGCTTGCGGTCCGGTCGATCGAACAGAGCGCCCTTCCCCGGCCATTTCCGTGGCCGCGCACCAAAGCGGCGCAACGCTCATGCACGATCATGCACGTAATGTGCGTTAAACCAGTGACGTCTGGCAAATGCGGCATGAAGATTGCGACACTGTTCGCCCATGATTGCCATCCCACCTCCCAGGCTCGACCGATGAAAACCTTCCACTGCAATCATTGCTCGCACCTTGTGTTCTACGAAAACGTTCGTTGCGAACGTTGCGAGTCATTGCTCGGCTATGTGCCTGAACTGGCGGAAATCAGCGCGTTCGAAGACGCCGGCGAAGGACGCTGGCGCAGTCTGCATCCGGGCGCCGAAGGCGCGCTGTTCCGCCAATGCCATAACTACGCCGTCGAGAACGTCTGCAACTGGATGATCCCTGCCGAGTCCCCTGACGTGCTGTGCCGCGCCTGCCAGCTGACCCTGACGATTCCGAATCTGAGCGCGCCGGACAACCGGCTCTACTGGTATCGGCTGGAGATGGCCAAACGGCGCCTGCTGTACACCCTCGCCGAACTCGGCCTCGACGTGAAGTCGCGCCAGGCCGATCCGGAGCATGGCCTTGCCTTCGAATTCCTGGAAGACGGCGGCGACGGTTCGCGCGTCATGACGGGCCATGATAATGGCCTCATCACGCTTAATATCGCCGAGGCGGACGATGCGTACCGTGAGAAAGTGCGTACCGCGATGGGCGAGCCCTACCGCACCTTGCTCGGCCACTTCCGGCATGAGACCGGGCACTACTACTTCAGCCAGCTGGTGGAGAACAACCCGCGCTGGCTGGAGCCGTTCCGCAAACTGTTCGGCGACGAAAGCGCCGACTACGGCGAGGCGCTGAAGGCCTACTATCGGGACGGTGCGCCGGCGGATTGGCAGGCGTCGTTTATCAGCGCGTATGCCACGATGCATCCTTGGGAAGATTGGGCCGAGACGTGGGCGCACTACATGCTGATCGTCGACGTGCTGGATACATCGACCTCATACGGCGTTGCGCTGCTACCCGACGACCCCAGCGAGCCCACGCTGACCGATCGCACGCCGGTGGAAGACGCCAGCTTCGAGAATCTGATGAAGCGCTGGTTTCCGCTCACCTATGCATTGAACAGCCTGAACCGGAGTCTCGGCATGCCGGACGGCTATCCGTTCACGCTCGCCGCGCCGGTGGTGGAGAAGTTGCGCTTCGTGCATCGCGTGATCGAGGCGGCTTGCGACAAATCCGTGCCGCGCGAAGCGGCGACGCCGCCGGGGCAGGCCGCTGCGGCGCAAGGTGGGAAGCAGCCGGCGGCGGTTGAGGTTTCAACGGCTACACCACAACCGGTGGACGCGCCGCCGCTGCAGCCTGTGGCGCAGCCAGCCGCCAAAGTGGTGACATCACAGGCTCCGCCACCGCCTGTGGACGCGTCACCCGTGCAGCCCTCGGGGCAGCCAACCGCCCCGGCTATAGCCGCCCAAGCTCCGCCACCAGCGCCGCAACCGGTGGCATCCGAACCACCACTGCAGCCGGCGCCCGCCGCCGTCCAGACAGCCCAGCCCAAGCGGGCCACGCGGCGGCGCTGACCGCTGCCTCGCATCAAGGTCGCTCTTAAAAGTCTTTCTCAAAATAAGAGTCTTCCTAGATGCAGCCCGGTCGAATTCTCTGACAATCGGATTCCGTTGGCGGCACACACAGCATGCGGAAATCGCCCCCCGCTCGGCTCAACGCGTTTTGACTCACGCGTCGCACTCCGACCTGGGTATCACGCGTGCCCGCCGCCCGCCTTCCTGTCATTGAACACAACGCGCGTGCGGAACAATGCACGCCGTTCACCCTCGACCCTAGCGATGAGCACAGATTTCTCCCTCGATCGATTCGAATCCCAGATCCAGTCCCGTGACTACGACGCCGCGCACGAGGAGTTCTGCGCGCTGCTCAAAACGCTGTCCGAACAGCGCGGCACGCTCGGCAGCGAGCGCTTTGCCCGCAGCAGTCCGAACTCGCCCGGCGACGAAGCATCGCTGCGCACCTTGCAGCGCATCGCCGACGGCTTCACGGCGCTGTTTTCGGCGCCCGAGTACACGCTCGCCGCGGAAAAGATGAACATCATGTTCTGGGGGCGGCCGTGGATCAACATGATCTTCGCCGTGACGTCGTATGGATCGACCGATCACATCGTACGCACGTTGCTCGACACCGCGCGGCACAGCGACTCCGCCGCCACGCGCGACGCACTCACCCGCAAGCAACTCGTGCTCTACACGTCGGGCTCGCAATACGACATCGACTTCGCCGACCTCCACCGGTGCGACCCGGTGCTTGCGACAAGCCTCGGTATTTCGATCGTGAGCGCGGCCGTGCATATCTCGCCCGCCGCGCACGCGAAACGCGAACGGCTGCTCGACTGGCTGCCGGGCGCACTGGACACCATCGAAGACCTCGACGACCTGCCGACCGCCGCCGTGTGCGGCGCCTACATGCATTGCAGTTATTCGCTCTCGCCCGAGCGGCACGCGATCAAGCGCAGCATCAACAAGCTGGTTCGCAGGAAGCTGGATACGCTCGGACTGCTCGACCATGAGGCGAGCATCCCACGTACGCCGGCTATACAACGCGAGCCGGGCCGCAAGCCGGTGATGCTGGTGGTCCTCGAATGGTTCACGGGCGGCCACTCGATCTATCGCACCCACTCACGCACCATGCTCGCCGCGCGCCGCCGTTTCGAAGTCGTCGCGTTCGGCGAGGCGCAGCATGTGGACGAAACCGGGCGCGAGATTTTCGACCGCTTCGTCGAATTCGAGCATCCGGAATACATCGGCGACTGCATTCGCCAGATCCAGCAATTCGCCACACGCGAGCAGCCCGAGGTGCTCTATATGCCGAGCGTCGGCATGTTCTCGCATACGATCTTTCTGTCGAACCTGCGCGTCGCGCCGCTGCAGATCGCGGGTCTCGGCCATCCGGCTACGATGCACGCGGCGCATATGGACTATGTGAGCGTGGAAGAAGATTTCGTCGGCGACCCGGCGTGCTTCAGTGAAAAAATGCTGCGTCTGCCGAAGGACGGGCAACCGTACGTGCCGTCGAAACTGCTCACCGGGATCGTGCCGTCCGTTCCTGCGCGCGGCGACGTCGTCAATATCGGTGTGACCGCGAGTGCGATGAAGATCAATCCGCACTTTCTCGAAACCTGCAAGACGATCGTTGATACCGCTCGCGTGCCGGTCAAATTCCACTTCATGACATGCTGGAGCGAAAGCATCGATCTGGCGTACGTCAGAAAGTCGATTCACGCGACGTTGCCGGAACCGAGCGTGGACGTGTACGGCTCGCTCGACTACCCGACCTATCTGAAAGTGCTCAACACAATGGACATGTTCGTGAGCCCGTTCCCGTTCGGCAACACCAACGGTATCGTCGATTCGTTCACGATGGGCCTGCCCGGCGTCAACCTGTGCGGACGGGAAGTTTTCGAGCATATCGACAGCGGCCTCTTCGAACGCGCCGGACTGCCGTCATGGCTGACCACTCACTCGACCGGCGAGTACGTGCGTGCCGCCGCGCGGTTAGCCGAACAGCACGATGAGCGCGAAGCGCTGCGCCGGCGCCTGATCGACTCAAAAACCGTCGAGCGCATTTTCACGGGACGCCCCGAAGCGTTCGGTGAAGCCGTGTTGGCGTTGCTGAACGGTCTCGACGACAACTAGGAAGCTAACCTGCCTCGACTGACGGGCCGCGACGGAACACTTTCCGTCGCGGCCCGTTTCACATCCGGCAGGCCGAATTCAATACGCGAATTCAATACGCAACGTAAGGCCCGGTGCCGCCGGGCGTCGGCTGCTGCTCGACGGCGGCGTACACATTGCGGCCGTAAAAGAACGGCAGCCCCCAATCGAAGATCGTCGACCTGACGAACGCCGGTCCAGCCAGCAGCGGCAGCGCCGAGTTGCCGATATACGTCTGCGCGATCGCCGTGGCGTTGCCGACGCTGAAATTCACCGCGCTCGTGGTCCCGTTCACGCCTTTGATCATCGCGCTCAGTTGCTCGGTCGACACCGGGCAGTAGTACGAATTGTTCGGGCTCGCGCATACCGGCAACGCGCTGGTCTGGAAGAACAGGCCGGTCGAGCCGCTGTCCAGAATACTGCGCGAATACGTGATGCCGTTCTGCACCGTCGTGAAGGTTCCGTTCGAGGGACTCACGCCGATCACCTGCGCGCCGCCCAGCGTATTGTTGGTCTGCGTGCCGATGCCGAACACCAGTTGTCCGCTGACCGACTGCGCGGCGCCGGACACCGTCGGCAGGCTCAGCATCGAGCCGTTGTTGTCCGTCGCGAAGTAGGGAATCGGATTGGCGACCTGAAGTTCCTCGGCGAGCGGAATCGACGTGCACGTCGCGCCGTTGCAGCCGTAGTACGTGCCGGCCAGCGCCTGCTGCACGCAGTTCGCGCCGCAGTCGTGCTTGAACACGCCGATACCGAGAATGCCGTTGGCCTGCAGCGTGGCCGGCGTGTTGCGCGACGCGCCGAAGCTTGCGCAATCGGCCGGCAGCGCGGCGTAGTTCGGATCGATCACCTGGATCGGCAGCGCAGCGGCTTTTTCGCCGGCGATCTGCAGATCGGCGAGCTTTACCGCGCCCCACGTGTAGCCGTCGAAGAACTGCATGCATTCGGCGACCGGATTGCCCGAGGCGTCCTTCTGTTGCGGCAGCGTCATCAAGGCGGGCAACTGGGAGGCAAACAGGCGCACGCCCCACGATCCGGTATCGACCAGTACGTGGTCGATGGTCTGGCATTGGCTCGTGCCCGGCGCGCAAATCGTGATGCTGACGAACGGCATGTTCGGCACGTCGCTCACGCCGGAGTCGACCGTCACGCGCACGGCGTTCGCGGCGAGCACTTGCGATGACGGCGAGGTGTTGATCACGTTGGGACCGGCCGGGTTCGGACTGCCGGAGTTGGCCGTGCTGCCGGAACCGCCAGAGCCGCCTCCCCCGCCGCCGCAGGCACTGACGAGCAACGCGAGCAGCGCCGCGCACAGCAGGGTCTTGAACGAAGACGTATCACGCATGATCCGCTCCGTTATTGAATGACGCCGACATCGACGCCCACCGGCACCGCTTGCGGCAGATACGCATGGCCGGCGAACGCACGCAGATGCCCGCCCGAGTAGACCACCAGATCGCTGCTGGAAACCGCGAGCGGCGTACCGCGGCGCGTCGCGGTGGCGGCGACGTAGGTGTCGAACGACATCCCCAGCATGGATTTCAGATCGGGCAGCGTCGGACCTTCCCATGCGACGCCGAACACAATGCCGTTATGCGCGACGTACTCGCGCACCTGCGTGCCGGACGGCAGCGTCATCAGGTGGACTGAATACGCGCTTTGCGTAGTGGCCGTATGCGCCAGCGCGCGCAACTGGGACTGATCGCTCTCGACAGTACTGACGTTCTGGCCGAGCGTCGCGTGCGCGGCAAACGACAGCGCGCAGCTGGCCCCGAGCATTGCGCGAGCAATGCGGGAATAGAGCATCGGTTTCAAGAGAATTCCTTCGAGGTGAAACGCTCATGGCCACGCGGCGAGCCGGTCACGAACGGAAAACTAGGGGCGCGCCTCGCCGGTGGTGCCGTGCGGCATTCACACGGGTCAAGCTGCGTGAATGCGTCTACGGAGTGATGGCGCGAAACTTTAGGGATCGCGGCGACGCGCTGTAATCGTTTGCGAAACGATTTAAACCTTTGCGCCACGCGGGGACGTTTGAGCGCGTTTGATTTTTCGGGACCAGATCACCGATGGGCGCCGCTTGAGGGCATCTTTTCGCCTCGCTACTCGTTTAAAGCGAACGACGATGCACATTGCCGTTGCGTCGCGCATAAAAAAATTCACACGCGCGGCATTGCTGGATCGATGTAAGCGAACGCTGAAAAGATCGCGTCGCACGACCGTTTTCCTCTGACGATACGGGCGCCCAAAGGCTTTTTTGTCTGAACAGAAAACGGCGGCGCAGTGACTATTCGCAGCACAAAAAAATGCCGCGGATGACTCGAAGGTCAGCCGCGGCATCGGTTGTTCGAACGGCAACGCTGTCTGGCTCGATTCAAAGGTTTCGAGCCAGACGCGTCGTGTCCGCTACTTTTTCTGCTGCAAGAGCGACTTCAGCTCCTGAACATTCTCTTCTACGCGTTTTGCGATCACCGCATACGACTCGGCTTGCGTCTGATAGGCCGCTTGCGCCAACTGCTGCATATCGGCAAGCGACTTGTGCAAGCTCTGCTGGATCAACTCGGCGGCTTTGCCCGAAGGCGCGGCGCCACCGGCCGATAGCTGGCCTGTCAGCGACTGCAATTCGCTCAGGGTCGAGCGCAACATATCAGCCTGTTTCTGCGCGAGCGACTGCATCCCCTGGAAAGCCGTCTGATTCGCCTGAACCAGTGCTTCCATGTCCTTGCGTCGCGCTTCCATGATGGCGGGTACGTCGAAGCCGGGGAGCTTGAACTGCTCCAGCATTTTGGTGAAATCGCCAAACGGATTGGCGGCGTCAGGTCGGTCCATGCGAAATCCTCCTTAACGGTTGAGTACCCGCCGGCGGTGCATTGCCGCGTTGTGTTTCCGTGACGCATGCACCGGCGGCTTCGCGTGCGCCGCGCGTTCCGCAGAGGCTACGGGTTCTGGGGTCGGACGGCACATCGCTTCAATCATGCGCCATCCGGAAACAATGCGCCAGCGTACACACCCTGGCTCGTGCCGCACGTCATAAACGGCGCTTGCGGCGCGCGGGGGCCGCGCGGCAACTCCCGCTCGCATCTGCGACTGGAAGCGCTCCCGCCAGCACGTCGCGCGACCATTCGGCATGCTGCGTTGGCTGTCCCACATTGACGCTTCACTGACCACTGTTCATCTTCCGTCAGGTGATTAGGATATGAGCACTGCAACACTGGTGTCCTCGAGAAGAATGCGCTATCCGCTGAACATGGCAGTCGCCGCCGTCCTGCTGATTTTCGTCCTTGGTTGCATCATCAAGCTCGCCCTGAGCTGATGCCCGATACACAGGGAGCCGCACACGTCACTGTACGACTTCACCCCGCCTGCCGGCGCGGTCGATCCTCACCCGCACAGCCTCATTTTTCCTGACACGTCCCGATCGCTTGCGTAACGGGCGAAAGACCCGCGCGACGTCTCTTTCCGCCGTGACACAGGACGAAATAATTGTTGAATGGAGTTCGGCAAGCGACTTGCCCATACTTCGTTTCGCTGCCGGTGCGTACGAACAGAACGCATGAGATCAAGCGTGCTTCACGTGCGAGACGTTTCGCCGATGATCAACGATCCTACGGTTGCCCGATCATCGGCAGAACCGTTCGGCCATACCGGCACCGTGTGCCGACGACAGGATGAACATGTTGACTTCAGTGAAATTCCTCAAACAGAACGCCGGCCGTTTTGCCTGCATGGCGCTGGTCTGCGCCAGCGCGCTGCTGACCGGCTGCGCCGGCGGCAGCATCGAGAATGCAAGCGCGACGAGCGCGCCGGTCCAGGTGCGGCCGGACAATATTTATGTCTACACTTTCAGCGCCAGCCCGGACGAGGTCAAACTGGACGGCGGCATGATGCAGAAAGTGAAGACGCAACTCGAAGGTTCGTCCGCGGCGCAGAAGCAAGCCGCCGATGCCGCAGCAGTCCGCGAGCAGGTCGCCGATGAAATCGTGCATCAATTGCAATCAATGGGTCTGCGCGCCATCCGCTCGGACATTCCCGCGCCCGCCGATCAGAATGTGCTGCTCGTGCAAGGCAGCTTCGATACGATCGACTCGGGCAGTCGCCGCCGCCGCATACTGATCGGCCTCGGTGCGGGCAAGAGCGAGGTGCGCGGCTCGGTGCGGATTCTGTACAAGCCCGCGGGCGGCGCACCGCGACTGGTGCAAACGTTCAACGCCAGCGCGGACAGCGGCAAGGCCCCCGGGATGATCGAGACCGCGGGGGTAGGCGCCGCGGCCGGCAGTATCGCGACTTCGGCGGCGGCGGGTGGCGGCTTGCATGCCGTATCCGAAACTCAACACGCCGGTGTTTCAGCGGACGCGAAGCGTCTCGCCGACGCGGTAGCGAGGCAGATCGGCGAGATCGGCGTAAGCGGCGGCTGGCTCTCGACGCAACACACCCACGGTTGATGGCAAGTCACTGGTGTGGACTAAAAAAAGCGTAAACGGCGCGCGGCAAAGTGGACTCCAGAGTCGCTTGCCGCGCGGCTTTTTCAAGCCTTCGTATAGCGCAGCCACACCGCATCGTGCTCTGTTTTTTCAACGGACGTGAGCTTCAGATACGCGGGCGCCTGCCACTTCTCCATCGCCACTTCGAACGAAGAAGGGTGCGCGCTGCGGCCATCCACCAGCGGCAGGATCAACACGCTCACTTCGTCCACCAGACCGGCGTTCACGAACGCGCCGCTCACGTGCGAACCGCCCTCCACGATCAGCTTCTTCACGCCGAGTTCGCGCGCCAGCGTTTGCACCACCTTGTCGAGATCGATGCCGGTCTTGCCGCCGAACACGTACGACACACCGATCGATTGCAGATAGGCGAGGTAATCGTCGGCCACCTGCTCGGTCAGTACTTCGATTACGTGCGATTTGAGCGCCGTGTTGCTCTTCCATGCCACGCGACCTTGCGGATCGATCGAAATGGCGTATTGCTCCGCGTTGCGCTCGACGAAATGATCGGTGCGAGGCACCGCACCCCTGGCGAGCCCTGCCGGATAGTCCTTGCCGTGCGAAATCTCCTGCATGGTCACCCGTCCGCAGATCCAGCCGTCGGCTTCGAAGGTAGCGGCGGTGTTTTCGTACAGGTCCGACGCATAGTCGAGGTGCCAGCCGTCAGTCAGACTGCGGCCGTCGAGCGAGGACATCATATGCGCGACGATATAGGGTTTCATGCGTCAAGCCTCCATGTGCGGGTCAGTGAGAAGACTGTGCAGCAAATCGCGTTCCGCCAACGCGCCAATCATCGATACCGCGTCATCTCATCAACCGTCGGACCACGCAAAGGCCCGTGTGACACGCTGCCTACAGCGCTGAATCTGAGCGGTGACTGGCCGAGCGGCCGGCGAGTGGAAAAAGCGTGGCTGAGCGGCAGGCCGTACGCTCACGGAACGCCGCGGGCGCCATGCGCGAGCCGGCGCGCGTGGAATACGCGGCACCGGGGCGCTCGCGCGAAAACGGAGGACGAGATATGCCGCCTGCCCCGCACATGAATCGGCGGGACAAACGGCACATCGGCAACACACTGCAACAGACGTGAGGCGGAAACTTAAGCGACGGCGTAGCGTTCGAGCCAATGCGCGTAAGGCGCCGGCAACGTCCACGACGGACGCTCGATACCGAGCTTTTTCGCCGCATGGTACGGCCAGTGCGGATTGGCCAGATGCGCGCGGCCGACCATCACCAGATCCAGTTGCTCGCTCTTCACTGCCCCGTCCGCCAGTTCCGGCGTGTCGATGCCCCACGCCGACGAAACCGGGATGCCGGCTTCGCGGCGCACGCGCTGGGCGATCGGCGCGAGAAACGCCGGCGCCCACGGAATCGCCGCCTTCGGCGTGGAGAAACCCACGCTGACGCTCAGCATATCCAGCCCTTCACGCTTGAAATTCTTCGCCAGTTCGATCGATTCAACGAGGGTTTCCTCGTCGCGGCCGTCGTACTCGATCACGCCGAAACGCGCCGTCAACGGCAGATGCTCCGGCCACACCTTGCGCACCGCCGCCAGCGTTTCGAGCAGGAAGCGGCTGCGGTTTTCGAGACTGCCGCCGTAGGCGTCGTCACGCTGGTTCGAGTGCGTCGAGAAGAAGCTTTGGCCGAGATAGCCATGCGCAAAGTGCAGTTCGAGCCATTCGAAGCCGGCGTCACGCGCACGCTTCGCGGCAGCGACGAAGTCTTCGCGAACGCGCGCAATGTCGTCGAGCGTCATGGCTTTCGGCACTTTGGGCAGATTGGCGCCGAACGCGATTGCCGACGGTGCGATGGTTTGCCAGCCGCGGCTGTCGTCGTCGGCGATATGGTCGTCGCCTTCCCACGGACGGTTGGCGCTTGCCTTGCGGCCCGCGTGGCCGATCTGGATGCCCGGCACCGAGCCGGCAGCCTTGATCGACGCGACGACCGGCGCGAAAGCCTGCGCCTGCTCGTCGGTCCAGATGCCGGTGCAGCCCGGCGTGATACGGCCTTCGGGCGACACGGCCGTCGCCTCGACGATCACCAGCCCGGCGCCGCCGCGCGCCAGACCGGCCAGGTGCACGCGGTGCCAGTCGTTGATCAGGCCTTCTTCGGCGGAGTACTGGCACATGGGCGGAACGGCGATCCGGTTGCGCAAGGAAACGTCTTTGAGCTTGTAGGGCTGGAACAATGCGGACATCTGGCTAAACTCCTTTTAGACTGGCTTGTACGGTAGTTCGATAAACATCGAATAACGAAGTATCGCAGAAACCTTTATCATTTGCAGCATGCGTACTTATAACCACCCCGCCGCTGAGGACTTCACGCTCGGACGGCTCTTCCATGCCTTGAGCGACCCGGTCCGTCTGGAGATTGTCCGCCGGCTGTCGTCGGTCGATGAGGCCACCTGCGGCGAACTCGACGGCGGCCGCCCGAAGTCGAGCGTATCGCATCACTTCCGGATCCTGCGCGAGGCTGGCCTCGTGCGCACGCGCGTGGCCGGCACCGTGCATCAGAATTCACTGCGGCGCTCGGAACTGGACGCCCGGTTTCCGGGCTTGATGGAGGCGATTCTGAAGCAGATCGTCGCGGAACCGGCGTTGAACGAGCCGGCTTGACGCCTTTCGCTTGACCCGTTGTCATTGAAGCGGGTTTCCGGCGCGGCGCGAGTCGCGCCAGCCGGTGAGCCAGCCGGCGCCTCTGCCCGGCCCCGCCGAAACTCCCGGCAGGCAACCCGCGCGTCTTCCATGTGGCGCCGCTATTCGCGCCAGAACTTGCGCATCAGCGCGAGCAGCGCGGTTGGGGGCGTGCCTTTTTGACAATAGCCGTCGAAATTGTGACGTGCTTTGCCGGTTTCCCTGACGTGATCCTCATCGAGGGACGTGAACGCGACAATGCCCAGACTGTGCGTCGGCAGATAGCTGCGCAGGGCGCTTGCGGTTTCATAGCCGTCGCGCTCGGGCATCATGATGTCGAGCACCACCACATCCGGCACCCAGTCGCGCACGCAGCGCAGCGCCTGCTCGCAGCCATTGGCGGCGCGGGCCTCCACGCCTTCGTAGGAGAGATAGGTGGCGAGCGCTTCGGCGGCGCCGACGTTGTCGTCCACGACCAGGACGCGCGGTACTTCGTGCAATACCCGGATTTCGCGGGCGCTCCACCGTTGGCAAGTAGTCGGAGTTCGGGACATATGTAGCAGCTTGCGATAAGAACACCAGGGCTCAGCAAGCCCCGTACCATCAAAGGTCTCCTTGAGGGTCGATGCGAAGCGTCAGGATGCCGCGGATGCTGCGTCGGCCACCTCCCGCGCCGCGCCGCCATCGGCCGCGCAGGCGTGCCTGAGCGACGCCCCGAAACCCAGCCACAGCACCAGCGAACCGGTCGACACCGCGCCGAGCGCGATGAAGGCGGCGGGATAGCCGAAGCGGTGCGCAAGAATTCCGCCCAAAGCCGGACTCAACGCGGCGCCGGCGCCTTGCACGGTCATCACGATGCCCTGCCCCACGTTCACGCGTCCGCTGCCTTCAGCAACCGGACCACCAGCGCAGGCACCGCAACGCTCTGCAATCCCGCGCCGATGCCGTCGAGCGCTTGCACCGGCCACACACCCCACGCATGGATCACCCACGCGGCGATCAGCCCGCGCGTCGGCAGTGCGAGGAAGGTCAGCAGGATCACCCACCAGTAGCCGCGCCAGCGGATCAGCCGGCTTGCCAGCATCGCGGCCACGACCATCACGAGTTGTGCGATCACGATGGTCTGCGCGGTGAACGCGCTCGGATCTCCTTGATGGGCCGCGACGATCGCCAGGCCGTAGAGTGGCAACATGGCCGCGTTGCCAAGGTGAAACAGGCCGAGCGCGGCCGCGAGCAGCAGCAACGGACGGGATTGCAATAGCACGCGCAGGTCGCTCGCGGGCGGGTTGGCGGCGGCAGGGGCATCGTTAGTGTCCGAGCGCGCGTCGGCGCCCCGCGCGGCGTCGTGGTCGATCGCATCGCCCGGAATCGCCCACACGGCCACGATCGACAACAAGCCGAACAGCGCGCTCAGAACAAACACCGCGCCGAACCCGTAACGCCAGCCCAGCCAACCGGACAGCGCCGCCGCAACGACATTGCCGCCATGATTGGCCACCTGGTTGCGGCCGAATTGCCGGTCGAACCCGCGTTGCCTGACCATGCCGAGGGTGATGCCGGCCAGCGCCGGGCCGATCGCCGCGCCGGTGATCGCGGTCGCCACCTGGGACGCAGCCACCATCCAGTAGCCGTGCGACATCCAGAGCAGGCCGGAGGCGAGCATGGTCATCAGACCCGCGACCACGATCAGGCTGCGCTTATGCCGCGTCGCATCCACCAACGCGCCGGCCGGCGAAGTGGCAAGCATGCCGGCGATGCCGCCGATGGTCATGACCGTGCCGATCTGATCGGCGCCCCAGCCGCGCGCCTGCAGGAACACGCCGAGAAACGGTCCGATACCGGCTTGCACATCGGCCACGAAGAAATTGAGCGCCTCGAGCGCGCGCATGGCTTTCACGATGCACCCCGTGCGTCGAACGGCCCACGTGCGGCATGTTGCGAACGGATCGGGCGTAGCGACCGGATCATGCGGACGACTCCACTGGCAAGAAGTGCCGGGATGGCTGCCCGCCTCACGCAATTCATATGCCATTGGCGCGCGTGCCGTCGCGACTAAGCGGAACCGCCCGCGGCGACCCGGTCACCTGTCCGTTTCGTCGACAGACAGTGTCCAACCGCGCAACAGCCGGACAGCCCCCTTTGCTTCCAGCGATCGTCGATCCACCTGCCGCAAAGGGCGGGGCACGGGATGGATTCTTGCTGCCTTCCAGCTCAAATCCTTCCCGGCGCACTCATGACCTCCGTTCCCCGACGCTTATCGTTCGCCAGTCAAAGTCGTCATGCCGCTCTACGGACCGAAGGGAGAACTACGCGGCGCACTGCTGGAAGACGGCACCTCGCTGCGTATGCCGCCGCCGAACTCGTCGAGTATCTGACGCCGGGCGTACACGTGCAGGCGTGGGGGCGCGGCGTGAAGAACAAGGCCGGCTGTACGGTGGATGTTCACGACATCGCCGAACTGGTCGATGAGGCCGTTAGTCACGCACGCCGCTGAGAACGGCGTGCTGTTCGGGATGACTGCGATCCCGGCTTACGCAGCGCGGGCTCGCAGATCCACGCATCACGCATCACGCATCACGCATCACGCATCACGCATCACGCATCACGCATCACGCATCACGCATCACGGATGGTCGTACATCGCATTCCAGTCCGCTTTGGACACCGACGGATGACCCGCATCCGACGAACCGCTCGGCGTACCGCCGAAACCCGACGCGGCGTGACGCGCTGCCACCTTGGCTTCAGCAGCCTGAATGGCGGCCGGATAAGTCGGATCTTCGCCGCGGGCCGGGTTATAACCCGCCTGTTCCAGTTCGATCAGTTCGGCACGCACTTGCGCACGCGTGACAGGCTGGTTCGCCTGAGCGAACACGGCAACCGGCGCTGCAAGAGCAGCGGCAACCACAACGGCTTGAATAAGGGACTTCATGATGACTCTACCTCCAGATTTTGCTTTGTCCTGCTACGAGCAACCCTGTTCGTAACTCGGTAATGACAGTCTAGAAAGGTAGGCACTTGAGAATAAGTACCGCACGTGGGGAGGATTGTTGCCGAATGTGGGTAAACCGCTGACAGGCCGCCTGCAGCGCGGTATGCAGCGCTACCGACGCGGAAAAACACACAGATGCGTCTTCACATACAAATTCGGATTGCCGCAACGATGGCCCGCGTAGTCGATCTGCTCGCCCGGAGCAAGGTCCGTTAGAGGCGCCGTCGCTCGTGTCGGGCTCGACGCATTGGCGGAAGCCGGCGGTTTGCCGCTCACGCCGGCACATCCGGCGAGAGCCGTAACAATGGCAGCCGCGAGAGAAGACTTCAGCATGAATGCGCGCATGTTCGCCGCCCGGCAACTCGTGGATGGAGATGTCATCCTGCTCCACGCAGGCCGCTGCCAACCTCACGCCGAAATGACAAAAATCTCATGCAGATCGCCGCTTCGCCAAGGCCGCCGAACCTGACATTTTTCTCATCTCGCGGTCACGATTGCACACCGCCTGCGATCCATACTGGGCTCATGAATCGCCGACCGGCGGTCATTACGAAGGAGTTCTCAACATGAATGCTGCCAAACTCATCACACTGTCCATCGCCGCGCTGACGATGGTCGCTTCGGCCTCACAAGTTGCCCAGGCACAAGCAAAGTCCCGCGCGCAGGTGAACCAGGAACTCGTTCAGGCCCAGCATGACGGCGTGATTCCAAACAGCAAGACGCAATACCCGCCCAGTGCCGACAGGGTCGCCCGCAACAAGGAGTTGCACGCCATTGCGTGGCATGCCGGCGAAACGGCTCCGTCGATGGATCATCATGACAGCCTCGCGGCCCGATAACGGCACACGCCGCCGGGCGCAAGATCCCCGGCGGCCTATGTGTTTGCGTCTGTTGCTGGTGAACGCGGCGCCTCAATCCTTACGTACGGCGCCGCGAGTCATGGGCGTGCTTACGCCGTTAGCCGAACAATCGCGCCGGGGAAAACGCAGCCAGAAGCGGGTGCAGACATGAGGTCTGCTTTCGCATCCGCAATGCCCCGCGTGAATGTTCATGATCGACTTCACGATGGCGAGGCCAAGTCCCGTACCCGACGCCGAGGCCTGCCGCGAGGGATCGACACGATAAAACCGCTCGAATATGCGCTTGAGATGGTGAGCCTCGATGCCGGGCCCCGAATCCGATACGGTCAGCGTGGTTGAATTCGGTTCTTCCTTGCAGTCGATAGTAATGGTGCTGCCCTTTGGCGCCTGCACGAGCGCGTTCGAAAGCAGATTGCTCAGCGCGCGCTGAAAGAGAAGCAGATCGGCCTGCACCGTACCATGTCCCGTCACCTCGATCCTGACCTGCGCGTCTTCGGCCATCGGCTCGTAATAGCCGGCAACGCGTTCGGCCTCCGCGACCGCGTCGAGCGAACGCAAGGACAAGGCCGCGTCGGCCTGCTCCGAGCGCGCCAGGAACAGCATGTCCTCGATCATTCGCGAGAGGCGTTGATATTCGTCCACGCTCGATTCGATCACGTCGCGGTAGTCCTCCGCCGTTCGCGGCTGTGACAGCGCAACCTGCGCGGCGGCGAGCAGATTGGTCAGCGGCGTGCGCATGTCGTGTGCAAGATTGGAGGAGAACTGGCTCAGCCGGGTAAATGATTCATCGAGCCGCGCCAGCATGCCGTTAAAGGCATGCTCCAGTTCCTTCAGTTCACCTGTCGCATCGAGTTCGGGCAACGGCTGCGCAAGGCGGCTGGTCGACATCGCCTCCGCCTGGGCCGCCAGCCGGCGCAGCGGGAGCAAGCCCAGCGTGGCGATGCCATACGCAAACGCGGCGGCGAGAAGCACGCCGAACACTTCGATGATCACTGCGGTATAGGCTTGCGCCCGCAGCAGAGCCCGGTCGTTGGTTCCATCGTATTGAACGGCGGCCCGCACCGAGCGCCCGGTTGCTTCGTCGAGCGGCACCTGGGCGACGAGGTATCGAAGATTCGAGCCGACGCGCGTGAGACTCGCCGGCACCCGGCTCATGCGGCCGGCGAGAATCGGCCCGTAGGACTGGAACCCGGGTGTACTCAACAGGCGTTGACCCGCCGCATCGTAGACGGCGAGCGCCATATTCTGGTGTCCATGCAGCAGGTCGATCCACGTCTGCACGTCGCGGACAATCTCTTCGGTGTTCCGGCTCCCGGCCAGATGCGTCTGCAGCGCGGCCAGCGTACCGGACATGAGATCGGCCGAGGTGGACTCGAGGCGGCTTCGCAGCGCCTCGTGCAGCGCGAGGCCGCTCAGCGCGAGGATAGCCGACGTCGACAGAATGATCAGGACGGTCAGCCTCGCCTGCAGCGTTCGTGGGACCGCGCCTTTCATCAATTGCCGCCACCCCGGACTTCCAGCACATATCCCATGCCTCTCACCGTGTGAATCAGCTTGGGTTCGTAGGCGTCGTCGACCTTGGAGCGCAGTCTTCTGATTGCCGAATCCACGACATTCGTATCGCTATTGAAGTTCATATCCCACACCTGCGAGGCGATCGTCGCGCGCGGCAGGATTTCCCCTTCCTTGCGCATGAGCAGCCATAGTAGCGTGAACTCCTTCGCGGTCAGCAGGATCACATCGCCCTGGCGGGTCGCTTTGCGCCGCGTCAGATCCAGTTCGAGATCGGCGACCTTCAGCGACATGGATTCACGTGGCTTGCCGCGCCGGAGGATCGACCTGACGCGTGCGACCAGTTCGACAAAGTCGAACGGCTTCGCGAGATAGTCGTCGGCGCCGAGCTCCAGCCCTCTGACGCGGTCGCCCACGTCGTCGCGCGCGGTGAGAAACAGCACGGGCGTGGAGCGTGTGCGGCGGAGATTTTGCAGTAGCGTCCAGCCGTCCTGTCCCGGCAGCATCACGTCGAGGATCAGCAGGTCGTAGTCTTCCGTTTCCGCCTGGTGCTGACCCGTGACGCCGTCTTCCGCCCAATCGACGACGTACCCCGCCTCCGACAGGCCTTTGCGAAGATAGGCGCCGGTCTTCGGCTCGTCTTCCACTAACAGAATCCGCATGCAAAACGACCTCTAAAAAAAGCCAAGCCGGCGCAGTATCCGACCCGGCGACGCGTTCGCCAGCCGGCTCACGGCAACCGCGCGCCACGACGACGCGTGAGCGGCCCGGTAAAGCACAGGTAAAACCAGCAATGTCAGCGCCGTGGACGACAGGATCCCGCCGATCACCACCGTTGCCAGCGGGCGCTGCACCTCCGAACCGGTACCGGTTGCGAATGCCATTGGCAGAAACCCGAGCGACGCCACGAGCGCCGTCATGAGCACCGGCCGCAGCCGCGTCACGGCGCCCTCGCGAACGGCCGCGTCCAGCTCCGTGCCCTCTTCCCGCAGATTTCTGATGAAGGAAATCATGACAAGCCCGTTCAGCACCGCGACGCCCGAGAGTGCAATGAAACCGACGGCTGCGGTAATGGAAAGCGGAATGTCTCTCAACCAGAGCGACAGCACGCCGCCGCTCAATGCGAATGGAATACCGGTGAATACCAGCAAGCCATCTTTAGCATTATTAAACATGATGAAGAGCAGGACAAACACCATGAAGAGCGACAACGGCACCACCAGCTTGAGGCGCTCGCTCGCGCTTTGCAACTGCTCGAACTGTCCGCCCCACGACAGCCAGTAACCCGGCGGCACCTGCACGTCCTGACGTAACTGCTCGCGCGCGTCCGCCACGAACGATCCGACGTCACGCCCGCGGACATTCGCGCTCACGACGACGCGCCGTTTGCCGTCTTCGCGGCTGATCTGGTTAGGCCCCGGCGCGACTTCGACCGTGGCCAGCTCGGCGAGCGGCACATACGGCGCCTGAGCGACGGGCACGCCGCCGCTGCCCGCCCCAGCCAGCGGCGAAGCAAGCGGCAATGCGATCGGCAGCCGCTTGATCGCTTCGATGTCAGAGCGAAGTTCATCCGGCAACCGCACGACGATATCGAAGCGCCGGTCGCCCTGGAACAGCGTGCCGGCTTTCTGCCCGCCCACCGCGGCCGCGACCGTGTCCTGAATGTCGCCCACCGTCACGCCATAGCGCGCCAGTTTGTCGCGGTCCACGTTGATGGTGAGAACCGGCAAGCCGGTGGTTTGCTCCATCTTCACTTCGACAGCGCCCGGCACCTTCCGCAATGCCGCTGCGATCTTCTCGCCCGTGCCGTCGAGCACGGCCATGTCGTCGCCAAAGAGTTTCACCGCCACGTCGCTGCGCACGCCGGAGATCAATTCGTTGAACCGAAGTTGAATAGGTTGCGAGAATTCGTATGTATTGCCCGGCAACTCAGCCAGCACCGCTTCCATTTCCTCCACGAGTTTCTCGCGCGGTTTGTTCGGCTCCGGCCACTGGTCCGTCGGCTTGAGCATGATGTAGCCGTCGGACAGGTTGGGCGGCATAGGATCCGCCGCGATTTCCGCCGTGCCCGTACGCGCGAACACGCGGTCGATTTCAGGAAAGCGTTGCTTCAACGTTGTCTCAATGGACTTTTGCATGTCGACCGACTGGGAGAGGCTCGTGCCCGGAATGCGCAGCGCGGCGACGGCCAGATCTCCCTCGTTCAGACTCGGCACGAACTCGCTGCCAAGGCGCGCCGCCAGTCCCGTGGTCAACGTGACAATCACCGCCGCGCCGAGAAACACGCGTTTCGGGCGCGTCATGAAGGCGGCGAGCAGCGGCTCATAAAGCCGTCTTGCCCAGCTCATCAAGCGATTTTCCTTTTCTTCGACGCGCTTGCCGATAAACAGCGCAATAGCCGCAGGAATGAAGGTGACTGTCAACACCATCGCGGCGGCAAGCGCCATCACGACGGTGATCGCCATCGGGTGAAACATTTTCGCTTCGACGCCCGTGAGGGCGAAGATCGGCAGGTAGACCACCATGATGATCAGTTGACCGAATATCAGCGCGCGCCTCGCTTCCCGCGAGGCGCCGAACACTTCGGCGAAACGCTCCTCCCGGCGCAGCGGCCGGCCGGCGAGCGCCTGCGCATGAGCGAGCCGCCTGACGCAATTTTCGACGATCACCACCGCGCCGTCGACGATGATGCCGAAGTCAAGCGCGCCCAGACTCATGAGGTTGGCACTCACCTTCGCGTTGACCATGCCGGTGAACGTCATCAGCATGGACAGCGGAATCACGAGCGCCGTGATCAGCGCCGCGCGCATGTTGCCGAGAAAAAGAAACAGCACCACGACCACCAGTACCGCGCCTTCGAGCAGATTCTTCTTCACCGTCTGCACGGCCTTTTCAACCAGAACCGTGCGGTCGTACACGGGAATCGCGCGCACCCCGGGAGGCAGTGTGCGATTCACCTCGTCCATCCTGACGGAGACAGCCTTGGCGACCGTGCGGCTGTTTTCACCCATCAGCATGAACACGGTGCCGAGCACGACCTCTTCGCCGTTCGAGGTCGCGGCGCCCGTACGCAATTCACGGCCGATATCCACCTGCCCGATATCCTTGATGCGAACCGGCACGCCGCCCACGTTGGTCAGCACGACATTGGCAATGTCGTCGGCCGAGCGAGCCTGGCCGGGCACCCTCACGAGATACTGTTCGCCGCGTTTTTCGATGTAGCCGGCGCCGACATTGTCATTGTTGCGCTCGAGCGCGCGCACTGCGTCCGCCAGCGTCAAGCCGTAAGACATGAGCTTGGCGGGATTCGGCGCAACCCGGAACTCCTTCACGAAACCGCCGATGGAATTCACCTCGGTGACACCCGGCACATTGCGAAGCTGGGGCTTGACGACCCAGTCCTGAAGTTCGCGCAGATCCATCGGCGTGTAACGTGTTCCGTCCGGCTTGACGGCCGACGCGTCGGCTTCCACCGTCCACAGGTAAATCTCGCCAAGACCCGTAGAAGTCGGGCCCATTGCCGGCGTGGTGCCGGGCGGCAGCTTGTCCTTGGCCTCCTGAATCCTTTCGTTGACGAGCTGGCGTGCGAAGTAGATGTCGGTGCCGTCCTTGAAGATCACCGTGACCTGAGACAGGCCATAGCGGGAGATGGAACGCGTCTGCGCCAGATCGGGAAGACCGGCCATCGCCGTCTCCACCGGGTATGTGATGCGCTGCTCGGCTTCGAGCGGCGAATAGCCCGGCGCGGACGTATTGATCTGAACCTGGACATTGGTGATGTCAGGCACGGCGTCGATGGGCAGCTTCTGATAGCTGGTCACGCCCACGGCCGCAACCGCGGCAATGGCCAGCATGACTAGCCAGCGGTGCGCGATGGCGAAGCGTATCAGTCTCTCGAACATTGAGATGGTCCTTGGAAACCGGCTAAAGGGAAACAGGGAAGCACGGGAGCGCGGCCCGCCCGCGGCAGGTGCCGCGCGCTTCATGGCGCCGGGCGGCTAGTCTTCCTCGACACTGCCCTTCCCGAGTTCGGCCTTGAGGACGAAGCTGTTCGAGGCGGCATATTTTTGCCCCGGCCGAAGTCCTGTCACGACTTCGACGACCTTGTCGTCACGGCGTCCGGTCTGAACGGCCTGCGCCACAAAACCTCCGCGCGACTGCACGAAGACGGCGGGCGAGCCGTCGATGTCCTGCAGCGCGTCGGCCGCCACGGCGAGCGGCACGCTTTGTCTGCCGGCGTCCACCGACACATTGACGAACATGCCGGGCCGCCACGCTCCGTCGGGATTGGGCAATACCACGCGCGCCGGCGCAGTGCGCGTCTGCTCGCCGAGCAGCGCGCCGACATAGGCAATCGGCCCGCTGGACTTCGATTCGAATGCAGTGGCGCTGACGGTGGCGTCCCGGCCGACCCGCACATCGTTCAGGCGCTGCGCCGGCACCGCCATCTCGGCCCACACGGACGAAAGGTCGGAGAGAACGAAGAGTCTGGCATCGGCCGCGACCGCCTCACCGGGCGTGGCATGCTTCTCGACCAGCGTGCCGGCAAACGGCGCGCGCAATTCGTAGCGGTTCAATGCGCCGGCAGCCGCCGGTGCATTCAGCGCAGCGAGCTTCGCGCGGGCGTTCTGCGCGGCGATTTCGGCTTCGCGCAATTGAACCTGCGCCTGCAGATAGTCCTGCTCGGCCGAGATGCGTTCCTGCCACAACGTCTTCTCGCGCGCGTACGACGTTCTCGCCGCGGCGAGGCGGCGCTCCGCGGTCAGCAATTCGCTCCTGCGGTCGGCAAGATCGGTGCTGGCAATCACTGCCAGCACTTGCCCCAGCTCGACTTTCTCGCCGGTCGAAACGCTGACCCGCTCCACGATGCCCGCCACCCGCGGTACCACGTGGGCCGTGCGGTCCTCGTTGAACCTGATTTCGCCGGGAAGCTGGAAGGTCGTGAGAACCTGGGCAGGACCGGCCTCGCCGAGGCGAATCCTGGCCGCCTCGATTTGCGCCGCACTGAGCGCGATCGCTCCATCGGCCCGCGAAAAAACGAACGACGCGGACTGCGCGCGCCACTTGAGTTGAATGGCTGCATCGAATACGTGAGGCATGCCGATCGGTTCGGCGGACGTCCACTTCTGGCCTGTCGGCACGAACTGGAGGGGCCGCTTCGAACCGTCGTAGCGGGTGATGGAACCTGAAACGGCCACGTCTTTATCCGCGGGCTTGCCGTCGACAAGAGGATAGACGACGAGGCGTGCATCCCCCGGCTTCTCGGACAGGACGATTTCGACGGACAGGGCGCCTTCCCTGAACACGGCGCCGCCGTACCGGCCGGGCGAACCCTGCGCAGTCGCCGAGGTATCGGCGGCAGCCGCAGCGCCGCCGCCATTCGACGACTCGCGCGTCAACGCGAATGCGGCGAGCGCGATGCTCACGCTGCCAAGGGTCGCCACAGCGGCGACGATGAGTTTTCTGCGCGGCATGACGAATCCTTTCAAGGTAGGCGGGGCGTTGAGTCACCAATGTCGTTCAAGGGAACGCCGACAAGCCGTCCAATATCGGCGTAGGCAAGGTGCGCATCCGTCAATGCCTGCACGTATTGCGACTGGCCCTGGAACAACGTGCGCTGCGCGTCCAGCACATCCAGAAAGCCGAACTTGCCGAGTTCGTAGCCGCGCGACATGGCGTCGAGCGCCTCACGCGCGGCCGGCAACACGTCGGCTTTCAGGCGTCGTGCTTCCAGGCTCGATCTCTCGTAGTTGGCGTATGCCTGCGTTAATTCCAGCTGCAGTCGTGCCGTTTCGCTGTCGAACTCGGCGCTCGCCTTCCCGGCTTTGTGAATCGATTCGAGCAGCGCGCCCTTGTTGGTATCGAACAGCGGAAGCGGAATGGACACGCCGACCACCGCCTGGTTGCCGGGAACCCCGCCCGTCACGACCCGCTTCATGCCGACGCTGAAGGTGACATCGGGAATGCGCCTCGCGCGCTCCACGGAAATGGCGGCGTTGGCCCGAAGCGTCTCGGCCTTCGCCGCGCGCGCAAGCGGCGCGTCGGACAGTTGCGGCAGGAGTTGGGCAAGCGGCCCGACCACCGGCACGCTCTCGATGTCGCCGCTAACGGGGCGTCCCCGCACGAGCGGACTGCCCGTCACGTTCGCGAGCTTCTCCGCGGCAATCGTCAACCGCGCGGCGGCGTTGGCCTGTTCGATCTGAACGCCGGTCGCGGCGACCCGCGCCTTCGTTGCCTCGACCGGCGACACCTTGCCGGCCCGCGCGCGCTTTTCCGCCAGTTCCGCCGACCTCGCCGCGATATCGGCGGACTCCTGGGCGACCCGCAACTGGCGTTGCGCCGCAAGCAATCCGTAAAACGCGGCGATGACGTCCGAGCGCAGCGCGGCCCCGCGCGCGTCGAGCGACGCGAGCGCCACTTCACGCCCATAGGAAGCGACGTCCAGCCGCGCCTGACGCTTGCCGCCGAACTCCACGGTCTGGTTGAGCAGCGCCGTGGAGGTACGCTCGGCGCCGCCGAACCCCTCCTGCAGCAGCGATATCTGCGGATTGGGCCGGGCCCCCGCCTGCATGAACGCCCCGCCCGATGCGTCCACGTCGGCACGCGCGCCGCGCAGCAAAGGGTTGTTCCCGGCGGCAATGCCCAGCGCCTCGTCGAGCGGCAAGGCGGCGCCCTCCTGTGGCAAGGCCTGCGCCGTCGGCGGCACAGGTGGAGGGCTCTGCGCAAGGCGCGCAGCCGTTTGTCCGTACGCCGTGCTCATCGCAGCAAGCGCAAGAACGGCAGCAAGGTTGCGGGTAAGCATGGGTGTGTGAGATGTTGACCAGGTGCAACCGATGCTACGGCGCTGCCGCAGTGCCAACATGGTGGAAATATGAGATTTTTGTCATCTTCGGTGCCGCCCGGACCGCCCGCGCCCTGATAATTACCCCACCCCAAACCCCGCCCAGTCTATGGAACCCCAATGAATCATCCGACAGCACAGCCCACCCCGTCCACCGTTCGCCGTGTCGCGTTTCTCGGTCTCGGCGTGATGGGTTATCCGATGGCCGGCCATCTCGCGAAAGCGGGCCTCGACGTGACCGTGTACAACAGGACCGCGTCGAAAGCGCAGCAATGGGTGTCCGAATACGGCGGCCGCGCCGCCGGCACGCCTCGGGAAGCCGCAGACGGGGCCGATCTGGTACTCGCCTGCGTCGGCAACGACGACGATCTGCGCAGCGTCACGCTCGGCGAGAACGGCGCGTTCGCCGGCATGGCGCCGGATACCGCGTTTGTCGATCACACGACAGCGTCCGCGAACGTGGCGCGCGAACTGGCCGAAGTCGCGAGCCGGAAGGGTCTGCACTTCATCGACGCGCCCGTGTCGGGCGGCCAGTCCGGCGCGCAGAACGGCAAGCTGACGATCATGTGCGGCGGCGAGCCGGCCGTCTTCGAGCAGGCGTCGCCGGTGCTCGCGCACTACGCGGCGGCCGTCACGCTGGTGGGTGCCGTCGGCGCCGGGCAACTGGCGAAGATGGTCAACCAGATCTGTATCGCCGGCATCGTCCAGGGACTCTCCGAGGCGATCAACTTCGGCCAGCTCGCGGGCCTCGACATGCCGCTCGTGCTGCAGGTGATCGGCAAGGGCGCGGCGGCCAGCTGGCAGATGGACAATCGCGGCAAGACCATGATCGACGGCAAGTTCGATTACGGCTTTGCCGTCGACTGGATGCGCAAGGATCTCGGCTTCTGTCTCGACGAAGCAAAGCGCAATGGCGCGTCGCTGCCCATGACGGCCCTCGTCGATCAGTTCTATGCGGACGTGCAGTCGCTCGGCGGCAACCGCTTCGACACCTCGAGCCTGATCTGGCGCCTGCGCGCGCTCAAGCCGGCAAAATGAGTCCGGCGGGCGCATGCGAAAGCAGCGCTCAAAGCCGCGCAATCCGCCCATGACGCCGCGCGACGAAGTGAAACGCCGGGAAAGCTAGCGCCGCAATTCGGAGACGATCTTCTCCGCCAGAAAATCACACGGCGGACGCTTCGAAGCGGTGCTGCGCGCCAGCACCATTTCGAGCGCGGGGATCTCGGGCAATCCCTGCGCACGCCCAAGCAGCGTGAAGTGCGCCGGGACTGCGCAGCGCGCGAGCGGCACAATGGCAAGCCCGGCTTCGGCCATCGACAGCAGCCCGAGCAGACTCGGACTTTCGTACGAGGTCCGATACGGAATCTTCGCGCGTTCGAGACTGCGGATCGCGTTCTCCCGCGCGACGCTGCCCGGCAGAAACACGGCGATCGGCAGCGGCCGCTCGCGCCAGATTTCATCGGCGCTCGGCGCCGCCGCCCATTCCATCGGCTCGAGCCGGATGAACTCGCCCGACAAACCCTTGACTCGCGTCGCGCACACCAGATCGACCGAACCGTCTTTCACCATCGGCGCCAATGCAACGCTCGGCAAACCGACGACCTGAATCTCCACCTTCGGATAGCTGGCGGAAAACTTCTTCAGAATGGGCGGCAATAGCGACGAAGCGTAGTCGTCCGGCACGCCGATACTCACGCGCCCGGTCACGTCCGGCCGAACCACCGCCGCCCACGCCTCGTCGCGCAATGCGAGCATGCGGCGAGCGTAAGTCAGCAGCACTTCGCCGTCCTGCGTCGGGATCACGCTTCTCGGCTTGCGCACGAACAGCGGCTTGCCGAGCGCGGTTTCGAGCGTCTTGATCTGCATGCTCACCGCCGATTGCGAGCGATGCACGACTTCCGCCGCCCGGCTGATGTTGCCAGTGTCGGCAACGGCGACAATCATGGTCATGACGTCCAGGTCGAGCGCTTTCAATGGGGTCTGGTATCAGAAAAGTAGATAGATTCAATCAATATTACGCGATTTTCTAAGGCAGCGACATCGGGCATAGTGGCCGCCAAGGAGCCAGTCAATGAATGCCCGTACCGATTTCTCAGTGCTTGCCGTAGCGGAACTGTCGTTTGCGACCATCGCATCGGGCATCTGCGTGCCGTATGTCGAGTGCGGAGAAGGCGAACCGCTGGTGTTCGTGCACGGCTCGCTTTGCGACTATCGCTACTGGAGCGCGCAGACCGCGGCGCTGTCGCAGCATTTCCGCTGCATCTCGGTGAGCTTGAGCCACTACTGGCCGGCCAACGAGGCTTGCATCCAGGGCGAGTTCGGCTGGCAGACGCATGTCGCCGAACTCGCCGAATTCATCGAGGCGATCGACCTCGGGCCCGTGCATCTGATCGGTCATTCGCGCGGCGGCTGCGTGGCGTTTCATGTCGCGCGCGAATATCCGCGGCTCGTGAAATCGCTGACGCTCGCGGACCCGGGCGGGCCGCTGCAGCTCGAAGGCATGCCGGACGCGTCGCTGCCGGGCGCGACCAATGTGCTGCGCGCACGCGTCGCCGACCTTATCGAGAGCCGGGAAATCGACGCGGGACTGGAGCTGTTCGTCGACTCGGTGAGCGCACCCGGATCGTGGCGCAAAAGTCCGGCGGCCTTCCGCACGATGGCAATCGACAACGCGGACACGCTGCCCAAGCAGTTCCGCGATCCCCTGCCCGCCTATTCCCACGAGGTGGCACGCGGCGTGAAATGCCGGACCTTGCTGATCGACGGGCAGCGCAGTCCCCGCATGTTCCGCAACAACGTCGACAAGCTCGCCGAATGGATCGGCTATGCGGAAAGGCAAACCATCGCCGGCGCGTCGCATGGAATGAACGTCTCGAATGCCGGCGCTTTCAACCGGCTCGTGCACGCGTTCGTCAGCTTCTGATTCCCTTTCCGTATGTTTGCCGACGCCACCCGCGCGTCGGGCAGCGGCTCGCCGCGCGCCTCCTGCCATTCCTGCTGGAAGCGTCGCCGTACGGACTTACCCGAATGCAATTAAGTATCAGTTTGCGGCTCGATTTTCAGTGGCGACATCTTCCCAGCAAGGCTAACTTTCTCCCATAGCCAGGTGCAATGCGTTGTGCGCGAACCGCGCCCAAAAAAATAGACCGGCTCAGGAGGAAGACAGATGCACACCACTCTGGGTACCGCCGCGCATGCGGATGCCCGCTGCGCCAAAATCGTCCCGCCGGATCTGGAACTGGTCGCCGTGCCGCGCGACGAGTCGTTCAAGGTCTGGTCGCACGGTTATCCCTATCGCACGGTGCGCTGGCACTTCCATCCCGAATACGAAATCCAGCTGATTACATCGACCACGGGCAAATACTTCGTCGGCGATTACATCGGCAACTTCGCGCCGGGCAATCTCGTGATGGTGGGATCGAACCTGCCGCACAATTGGGTCAGCAATGTACCGCGCGGCGATCGGGTGGACGAACGCTGTCTGATCCTGCAGTTCGATGTCGAGTTCATCGCGCGCGCCATCCAGGCGCTGCCTGAACTCAAGCGCGTGGAGCCCTTGCTCGACGCTTCCCGCTGGGGTTTGCTGTTCTCGCCCGAAACGGGCGCCGCCGCCGAGCCGATCATGCGCGAGATGCTGGGTGCGCAAGGCATGCGGCGCATCACGCTGTTTCTCGCGTTATTCGATCTGCTCGTGCAAAGCTCAGCGCCCCTCAAGCTGGCGAGCGCCGCTTACCGTGCCGATCCCGCGCGCTATGCCGAGACGCGCATCAATCACGTGCTTTCGTACATTGGCAAAAATCTGTCGCAAGAGCTGCGCGAAACGGAATTGGCCGAACTCGCGAGACAGAGCGTCAGCGCCTTCTCGCGATTCTTCCGCCGCCATACCGGCGTGCCGTTCGTACAGTACGTGAACCGGCTGCGCATCAATCTCGCGTGCCAGTTGCTGATGTCGGACGAGCTGACTATCACCGATATCTGCTACCAGGTCGGATTCAATAACCTGTCCAATTTCAACCGCCAGTTCCTGTTGCTGAAGAACATGCCGCCCTCGCGATGGCGTGCCTTCCAGCAGCTCAATGCGGCGAGCGCAACTGAATCCCCGGACGCCGCCGCGCCCGCCTCGCGGGCGTTCGGCTAGCACGCGGCTCGGCCGGCATCGAGTGATTCATAGCCGCGCTCATGCAACGCAGGCGCATGACCGGCACTTATCCGGACACCACCGGCGAAACAATCCACTTCACGAGAAGGCTCACCCGAAGCCCAAACACGGCAGCAGCTACGCCGGAATTTTTCTAAAAAATGGAGACATGCGATGACCAGACTTTCGAACCAACTCATCGGCGCCAGCGCCCTGAGCCTGAGCTTGCTGGGCGGCACGGCCGCGTTGGCCGCGCCCAGCGGCACGGTCGCTTTCCTGATGCCCGACCAGGCCTCGACGCGCTACGAACAGCATGACTTCCCCGGCTTCAAGACCGAGATGGGCAAACTCTGCCCCGACTGCAAGGTGCTCTACCAGAACGCCAATGCCGACGTCGCGACACAACAGCAGCAGTTCAACTCGGTGATCGCGCAGGGCGCCAAGGTGATCGTCCTCGACCCGGTCGACTCGACGGCCGCGGCCTCGCTGGTCCATATGGCGCAAAGCCAGGGGATCAAGGTCATCGCCTACGACCGGCCGGTGCCTTCGACGCCCGCCAACTACTACGTGTCGTTCGACAACGAAGGCATCGGCAAGGCTATCGCGCAGTCGCTCGTCCAGCATCTGAAGGAGACAGGCGTGCCGACCACCAAAGGCGGCGTGCTCGAAGTCAACGGTTCGCCGACCGACGCGGCCGCCGGCCTGATCAAAAAGGGCATCCACGCCGGCTTGCAGGGCAGCGGCTACAAAACGCTGGCCGAGTACGACACGCCCGAGTGGGCGCCGCCGAAGGCCCAGCAGTGGGTGAGCGGACAGATCACCCGCTTCGGCTCGCAGATCGTCGGCGTGGTGGCCGCCAACGACGGCACGGGCGGCGGCGCCGTCGCGGCGTTCAAGGCAGCCGGCGTCAATCCGGTGCCGCCCGTGACCGGCAACGATGCGACGCTCGCGGGACTGCAGCTGATCATCGCGGGCGACGAATACAACACTATCCTGAAGCCGAGCGAGATCGTCGCGGCGGCGGCGGCGAAGGTGGCGGTCGGCTTCCTGTCCGGCCAGACGCCGAAGGGCGAAACGACGCTCTTCAATACGCCGTCGCAGCTCTTCAAGCCCGCGGTCATCACGGCGAAGAACCTCAAGGCCGAGGTCGTGGACAAGGGCTTCGCGAGCGGCAAGGATCTGTGCACCGACCGCTATGCCGAAGGATGCAAGAAGCTGGGCATCGCGTACTGATCCGCACGCATCCAACGCCAGCTCGCGAAAGAAACGCGAGGCATTCCCCGGACGGACCCGGCGCGAGCCGGGTCGCTCAACTCCTGACTAGGTATCCGTCCCATGACTGACAACGCCACAACCCGGTCCACGCGCGGCGAACTGGTGCTGAGCCTGCGCGGCGTCTCGAAGCACTTCGGAGCGGTCTCGGCCCTGACGGACATCGAGCTCGACGTACATGCCGGCGAAGTGGTCGCCCTGGTGGGCGACAACGGCGCCGGAAAATCGACACTGGTGAAGGTGCTCGCCGGAGTCCACCAGCCCAGCGCCGGCACCATCACCTTCGGCGGCAAGGAGGTCACGCTGCCCGATCCGGGCGCGGCGCTCGATCTGGGCATCGCCACGGTGTTCCAGGATCTCGCCCTATGCGAAAACCTGGACGTCGTCGCCAACATCTATCTCGGCCGCGAACTGAATCCGCTGCGCCTCGACGAGGTCGCGATGGAGGTGAAGGCCTGGACGCTTCTGAACGAACTGTCGGCGCGCATTCCCAGCGTGCGCGACGTGGTCGCCTCGCTGTCGGGCGGGCAGCGCCAGACCGTGGCGATCGCGCGCTCGCTGCTGCTGGATCCGAAGCTGATCATGCTCGACGAACCGACGGCGGCGCTGGGCGTGGCCCAGACCGCCGAGGTGCTGAACCTGATCGAGCGTGTGCGCGACCGTGGTCACGCCGTCATCATGATCAGCCACAACATGGAGGACGTGCGCGCCGTGGCGGACCGGATCGTGGTGCTGCGGCTTGGCCGCAACAACGGCGTGTTCTATCCCGACTCGTCGAATGAAGAACTGGTGGCCGCGATCACCGGCGCGACCGAAAACGCCGTGTCGCGCCGCGCCGGCCGGCGCCAGGCCGAACAGGGCGCGTGGACAAAGGAATGATCATGAGCAAGGAAATGCAAGGCGTTGCGCAGCCTGAACCGCAACGCGAGCCCCAGCCGTCCGCGCTGCTCGATCGCAGCGATATCCGCGTGAAGCACGCCACCGGGATCGGCGGCACCATTGCCGAATTCGTCGAACGGGTGCGTTCGGGCGATCTGGGATCGTTGCCGGTCGTGGCGGGCCTGATCATCATCTGGACCGTGTTCACCAGCCTGAACCCGGTGTTCCTCTCGGCCGACAACCTGGTGAATCTGCTGTTCGACTGCTCGACGGTCGGCGTGATCTCGCTCGGCATCGTCTGTGTGCTGATGGTGGGACAGATCGATCTCTCGGTGGGTTCGATGAGCGGCTTCGCTTCGGCGCTCGTCGGCATGCTGTGGGTCAATCACGGCTGGCCTGTGCTGCTGGCCATCGTCGCGGCGATTGCCGTCGGCGCGCTGGTCGGCGCGGTGTATGCGCTGCTGCTCAACCGGCTCGGCATGCCGAGCTTCGTCGCGACACTGGCCGGGCTGCTCGCGATCCTCGGCATGCAACTGTATGTGCTCGGCGCCACCGGATCGATCAATCTGCCCTACGGCTCGGCGATCGTGAACCTCGGGCAACTCATCATCATCCCCCCCGTGGTTTCGTATCTCCTTGCGCTGGCGCCAGGCGCGGTCATGCTGGCGCTCGGGCTGCGCACGCGCGAGCGGCGCCGCGCGTTCCATCTCTCCGCGCCCTCGGTAGGCAGCCTGCTCGCACGCGCCCTCGCCATCACGGTCCTTCTGGAAGCCGTGGTGGCCTACCTCAACCAGGGACGAGGCGTCCCGCTGATGTTCGGCGTCTTCCTCGGACTCTCGGTCGCAATGGACTATGCGCTCAAGAGAACCCGTTGGGGCCGCTCGATGCACGCGGTCGGCGGCAATCACGAGGCCGCGCGGCGGGCGGGCATCAAGGTCGGCGCGATCTATACCAGTGCGTTCGTGCTGTGCGCCAGTCTGGCCGCGCTCGGCGGCGTGCTGACCGCGGCGCGGCTCGCCTCGGCCAGCCAGCAGGCCGGCAGTGGCGACGTGAACCTGAACGCCATCGCGGCGGCGGTGATCGGCGGCACGAGCCTGTTCGGCGGACGCGGCAGCGCGTATTCGGCGGTGCTGGGCATCATCGTGATCCAGTCGATCGCCAGCGGGCTGACGCTACTGAACCTGTCGTCGTCCCTGCGCTTCATGATCACCGGCGCGGTGCTGGCGATCGCGGTGATCGTCGACTCGCTCGCCCGGCAGTCGCGCGTCTCGCACGGCCGCGCGTAATTACAGCACTCCAGGAGAACAGTGAATGACTGAATCCATCAAGGGAAAGGTTGCCGCCATCACGGGCGCGGCATCGGGCATCGGCCTCGAATGCGCGCGCACACTGATCGCGGAAGGCGCGAAGGTCGTGCTGATCGACCGTGCAAAGGACAAGCTCGAGCAACTCTGCGCGGAACTGGGACCGAACGCGCTGCCGCTGGTGGTGGATCTGCTGCAGCCGCAGGAGGTTGCCGCGCTGCTGCCGCCAATCCTCGCACTCGCCGGCGGCCTCGACATCTTCCATGCGAATGCCGGCGCGTACGTCGGCGGCGACGTGCTGGACGGCAATCCGGACGAGTGGGATCGCGTGCTGAACCTGAACGTGAATGCCGCGTTCCGATCGGTCCACGCCGTGCTGCCGCACATGGTCGCGCAGAAATCGGGCGACATTATCTTTACCAGCTCCATCGCCGGAATCGTGCCGGTGGTGTGGGAGCCGATCTATACGGCGTCCAAGTTCGCGGTGCAGGCCTTCGTCCACACGACGCGGCGCCAACTCGCCAAACACGGCGTGCGAGTCGGCGCGGTCGCTCCCGGTCCCGTGGTGACGGCCCTGCTCGACGACTGGCCGAAAGCGAAGATGGATGAAGCACTCGCGTCGGGCAGCCTGATGCAGCCCAGCGAGGTCGCCGATGCAGTGCTCTTCATGCTGACGCGGCCGCGCAACGTGACTATTCGCGATCTCGTTATCCTTCCCAACAACGTCGATCTGTGAAACGCTCGACGTGCGCGGGTCCGGTGCGGCCCGCAGTCGATGCGCAGCACCATCCCTAACCAGACAGCGAACAGGCAGCAAGCTATGACTTCAGAACACCCGACCTCCGGCGCGGCAGACAGCGCGCGCGACGAGCGCTATGTGATCGGCGTGGACGTTGGCACCGGCAGCGCCCGGGCCGGCCTATTCGATCTTGCCGGCCGCATGGTGGCGTCGGCAAAGCGCGACATCACGCTGTTCCATGCGAGCGGTTCCATCGTCGAGCAGTCGAGCGGCGAAATCTGGAAGGCTGTCTGCGATTCCGTGAAAGACGCCCTGTCGCAGGCCGCGGTCTCGCCCGATCAGGTCGCCGGCATCGGCTTCGACGCCACCTGTTCGCTCGTCGTGCTGGGCGCGGGCGGCCAGCCGTTGCCGGTGGGTCCGTCGGAGCAGGCGGAGCGCGACATTATCGTCTGGATGGATCACCGCGCCGTGGCGCAGGCGGAGCGCATCAACGCGACGGGTCACGAGGTGCTGAACTATGTCGGCGGCAGGATCTCGCCGGAAATGGAGACGCCGAAGCTGCTATGGCTTCTCGAGAACAGGCCGGCCGTCTTCGCGGCGGCATGGCAGTTCTTCGATCTGCCCGACTTCCTGACCTGGCGCGCAACCGGCGACCTGTCCCGATCGACCTGCACGGTCACCTGCAAGTGGACCTATCTCGCGCACGAGCGGCGCTGGGACGAGAGCTACTTTCGCAGCGTCGGCCTTGGCGTGCTGGCCGACGAAGCCTTCGCGCGCATAGGCCAAACGGTCGTCGATCCGGGTACGCCGCTCGGAAGTGGGCTGACCGCGGACGCCGCCGCGCAGCTCGGCCTGCGCACCGGCACGCCGGTCGCCACCGGCGTGATCGACGCCCATGCCGGCGGCATCGGCACGGTCGGCGCGGATGGCGATCCCGAGGCCTGCCTCGCCTACGTGTTCGGCACCTCGTCGTGCACGATGACCACGACGCGCAGTCCGGTCTTCGTGCCCGGGGTGTGGGGACCGTACTTTTCGGCGATGGTGCCGGATGCATGGCTCAACGAGGGTGGTCAATCGGTAGCGGGCGCGGCGATCGAACGGCTGCTCGCGATGCATCCCGCGGCCGCCGAGGCAAGGCGCCGCGCGGAACACGAAGGCCAGTCGTTGCCGGCAATGCTCGCCGCCCTCGCCGTGCAGGCGGCAGACAGTCTGTCGCAAGCGGCAGTGCTCGCCGACGGTCTGCATGTGGTCCCGGAGTTTCTGGGCAACCGTGCTCCGCTGGCCGACCCGCACGCCCGAGCCGTGATTGCGGGTCTCGGCATGGAAGACGACCTGGACAGTCTGGTCGCGCTCTACATTGCCGGCATTTGCAGCATCGGCTACGGGCTTCGCCAGATCATCGAGGCGCAGGCGAACGCCGGTGCGCCGATCGCGCGGGTGGTGATCAGCGGCGGCGCGGGACGGCTCGATCTCGTTCGGCAACTGCTCGCGGATGCGACGGGCAAGCCCGTGCTCGCCACCCAGGCGGAAGAGCCCGTGCTGCTGGGTGCCGCGATGCTGGGAGGCGTAGCGGGCGGCCAGTTCGGCGACGTGCGCTCGGCAATGGCCAGAATGTCGCAGATCAGCAAGACCTATAAGCCGGGCTCCGGCGAGATCGCGGGACTACACGAGGCACGGTATCGCGCCTTCCTGAAGTTGCAAAGCGTGGCCAGAGAAATCCGCTAGTCCTACCCACGGCGAGGACGGCGGCGCGTTGGGCGAGATGCCTTTACAATCCGCACTTCGATCCGACAACCGTGATACGCGCCATGAAATACCTTCTTGCATCGACACTCGCGGTAGTCATCGCAGCCGCGAGCGTAACGGCGAACGCCGACACATCCGTGGGCGGCGATACGCCCAAACAGGAATGCGCCATTGGGTATGTCACCGGTATTGGTGGTGCGGCACAGAGTTTTCGCGAGTACCTTGCCACGCCGGACAGAGACAAATTTCGCTACCTCGCGGACAACCCGATCCAGTGCAAGGTCTCCGACGAGGGCCGCGCGTCGGGCTGTACCGGCATCACGAGCCTTCGGCATGAAGAGGTCAGCGTGTACGACGACATCGACAGCACGACGATGGCCGTGGTCGCGCGTGTCGAACTCGACCGGGGAACATACCCCGTGATTATCGTCGTGCAAAAGCGCGACGTGCAGTGCAAGGAGCAGTAGTCACGCGCTCGCCGCGCTGACCGGTAGCGATTCTTTTTGCCGGGCCGTTCGGCCTGTCAGTGTCAGTAAGGCGCCCCCTCGAATTTGTCGGCGAGAAAGTCGATGAACGACCGGACCTTGGACGATACCGTTTTCTTCCGCGGATAAACCGCCCAGATCGATGCCTCTTCGCGCGACGAACGGATCTCCCAGTCCGGCAGGATGTTCGTGAGACGGCCGTCGCCGAGCGGCTCGTACGCCAGCCAGTTGGGCAGCAACGCGATCCCTCTTCCGGCCAGCGCGACTGCAAGCAGCGCGTCGGTATCGTCGAGGGTGAGGCGGCCATTCACCGTCGCCTTCTGCCACTCCGCCGCCGTATCGTTGCGGGGCCTGACGTACCAGACATTTCCCACTGTTCGCGAGAACATCAGGCAGGCGTGATCCTTCAGCGCGCCGGGCGTGACCGGTACGCCGCATGCCTTGGCATACGCAGGCGCCGCGCACGCCACCTCGCGGTGCGGCGCAAGTCGCCGGGCCATCAGCGAAGAATCCTGCAACGCGCCTATGCGAATGCCGAGATCGATCTGTGACTCGATGAGATTGAGAATGTCGTCGGTGAAGATGGCCTCCACGTCGATATCGCGATACCGGTCCATGAATTCGCCGATGTGCGGTACAACGTGTTTCCGGCCGAACGAGACAGGCAGCGTGACACGCAAGACGCCCGAAGGGCTCTGATTGAGCGACGACGTCGCATCTCTCGCATCCTTCAACTGAGTCAGCACTTCCGAAACGCGGGCGTAGAAAACCTTGCCGCCTTCCGTGAGCGAGAGGCCGCGCGTCGACCGGTTAAAAAGCGCGATGCGCAGATCGGCCTCGAGTTCATTCAAGTGTCGCGACGCGGTCGACGTCTTGATGGACAGCTCCTGGGCTGCACGAGTGAGACTACCCAGTTCGGCTGCACGCACGAACGTCCGGACTGCTGCGAAGTAATCCATGTCGGAATCCAAGGTGGGCTGCGCCTGGGCGCGTCGGCCGGCGCTCGCTGTCAATGCCGGGTAGCTTACGATATCAGTTGCAATACCGGCAGCGTGCGTGATTCGAATGCGCATGCCGGAGAAGATGGCCGACAAGCAGCGCCTAGCCAATCCCGTCTGATCGGACAGCATGCACAACGTGCCGTGTCCTTTGCATTCGATTCACTCAAACGATGAGCCCGTCACGCATTGAAAGTGCGGAACGGGCTCGCTGAACAACAGCAGGGAGAGACTTCTCTATTGCTAGACGACAACTTGCCTATTTGGCAAAGCGAATGTCCAGCGCCCGCAGATAGGTTTGCAAACCTGCGTCCTGAATCGGAATCAGGCGGGCGTCTTTGTCCGATTCATTGAAGTGGGCGTGCCAGTATCCCGGCGGCGTCACGAACGCAAGGCCCGGCGCCCAATCAACCCGCGTTGCGTCCGCAATATTGCCTTGCTCGTCCAGCTCCGTGCCGACGAGGCTATAGCATCCCTGCGGACAGTCGACAATGAAGTCCAGCGCAATCGATTGATGACGGTGCGGCTTCTGAACCGATTTACCGGGAAGCAAACCGAACATGGCCCACAGCACATGCGTCACCGTGCGGGTCTGCGGAAAATTGGCGTTGCCCAGCAGAACGGAAATGCGGCTGCGAAGAGCGGCATGGGTATCTCTCGCGACTTTTTGCAGTTCGGCCTCTGCACGTTCCGCGGGGTACAAGGTCGGGTCAAAGCGCGGAGAAACCGAATCGACGCCAAGGTAAGTCAACAATGGCGCATCGTTGACGTAGTACAACGCGACGTCTTCGAGCGCCGAGATCGTGGACTCGATACCGCCGGGCAACGAGAAGAACGCGCCTTGCGTAAATGGAATAGTGTGGCCGCCCTGCACCGCCGATCCCGTCCCGCGAATCACATAGAAAATCTGCGAGGTGGCCAGCGGGTCCAGTTCGATCCGCTCTCCCTTCAGAACCCGCACGAAGTTCGCGATCAATCCCGGTCCGGTTGCCGGCGTGTCGCAGCCCAGCTCCGCTGAAAGATCCAGCGCGACCACGCGAGTCGGACCGTCGGCGTACAACTCGGCGGGGAACGTCTTGAAAGGAACGCGTGGAATCAGCTTCGCGCCAATCGGGTTGGCGGCCTTGGTGTATTCGAAGTATTGCGCGCTTTCGGTGACATCCGTGTCATCTGCCAGAAGTGCTGCGTCAGTGCGATCAAGCATGTTGTTTCTCCTGAAATCAAAGGTTTGCCAGCTCCGCTGTGTTTGCAGCGAAGTCGTGAAGTGAATTTACGTTCTGGCAAAACGCGCCGGTAGTACCGTCGGCGCAAATGAGTTTTCAGGTTTGGGGGCAAGGCAACCGGCCGCAGTTGTGGTTCCGTGACGAGGCGAGATTCGCTTGCAGGGATGCGCGCAAGTCACTGCGGGCTCAATGACCATGCTTTTTTAGCGCTCGCCGTGCGAACCATCTTCGCCAAGAGCCTTTAGCCGCCGGTACAGCGTGCGCTCGCTCATGCCGAGTTGTGCGGCGAGCTCCTTGCGCCGCCCCGCAAAATCCGCGGCCACATGAGCCAGTTCGGCGTCCGTGAGTTTCATGCGACCGAAATGGTGCAGCGGCGCAGCCGCTGGACTCGCCGACGACGCCCCGCCCCTGACCATATCCGGCAGATGTTCCGGGCGGATCACACCGTCGTCCGCCAGCAGGCTCGCGCGTTCGAGCACGTTGCGTAGCTCGCGGATGTTGCCCGGCCAGCTATAGGCGCACAGCCGGGCGAGCGCATCCGGCGCGACCGAGGTCTTGCGCAACGCCGCGCTGCGCCCGGAGGCGATGCGCTGCAGGGTCGAGTCCACCAGTAGCGGAATGTCGTCGGCACGGTCGCGCAGCGCCGGCAGGCGGATCGGGAACGCGCTGATCCGGAAATACAGGTCCGAGCGGAACTGTCCGGTCGCCAGCATCTGCTCGAGTGGCTTGTGAGTCGCGGCGACGAGCCGGAAGTCCGCGCGCTGCGTCTCGACGCTGCCGACGCGGCGGAACGCGCCCGTCTCGATGAGACGCAGCAGCTTGACCTGCATCGACAACGGCACGTCGCCTATTTCGTCGAGAAACAGCGTCCCGCCCTGCGCCGTTTCGACGAGTCCGGGCTTGCGGGTCGAGGCGCCCGTGAACGAGCCTTTCTCGTAGCCGAACAGTTCGCTCTCGAACAGCGTCTCCGTGATGCCGGAGCAATCGACCACGACGAACGGCCGTTGTGCCCGATCGCTTGCCTCGTGCAGCGCATGGGCGAACAGTTCCTTGCCGGTGCCGGACTCGCCGAGCAGCAGCACGGGCAACATCGACGGCGCGACGCGCTGCAATGCCGAGATCGCCTCGTTGAATGCGGGTGCGCGTCCGACCAGCCCGTCCACGCTTGGCCGCGCGGAGGCGCCTCGCACGGTGGAGAGCCGCTCGACATACGCGACGATCTCGAACCGGGTGTCGAAGATCGGCCGCAATTCCACGTCCACGTGTTCGGGGCCGCGCGGCGTGTGATGGATGTGCAGCACGCGATCCGCGCTGCGGGTATCGGACGCGCGCTTCATCGGACAATGCTCGCCGGCCTGATCGCACGGAACCTCGTAGTGGTGCGATACCTGATAGCAGCGGCGCCCCACGTGCGGCTGCCCCGCCACGCCGAACTGCCGCTGGTATGCGGTGTTGGCCGCAAGAATGCGGTAGTGCGGATCAAGCACGATCGATGGCTGCGGGTCGTATTCCAGATAGGACACGAGCGCGGCAATCTCGGGCGCGCCGGGCAGCGCAGGCGTCGAATCAGGCGCGGCGGTTGGAGGGGATGCGGACTCGGGCAGGGTCATGTCGCGGACCGGTCATATGTGTCGGAGAACAGGCACTATACGCGCCGACTGCCATTTCTGCCACGACTGCCATATGACAGTTCGTGGCAGTCGCACGTCGCACGTCCTTATATGCCCAAGCCGTTTCATAGCCCGCGTGCAAAGCATAAAAATCGATGTAGATCATGGATCTACAATCGCGGCGCGACGCGATGACCCGACTGGCACGGAACTTGACTCATGTCGCTCCCGAACGCTGCTGGACGTCCGTCCGGCAAAGAGGAACGACTGCAATGACCGCCAGCACATTTATCGTCGAAGGGTTCTTCGATCCGGCCACGTGGACCATCAGCTATCTGCTGCTGGATCCGCACACACGGCAATGCGCGCTGATCGACAGCGTGCTCGATTACGACCCGAAATCAGGGCGGACGCGAACCGCGTCGGCCGACCGGCTCGCCGCACGCGTCGAAGCGCTGGGCGCGAGCGTGCAATGGTTGCTGGAGACGCACGTGCACGCGGACCATCTGTCCGCCGCGCCGTATCTCAAGGAGCGGCTAGGCGGGCGAATCGCAATCGGCGAGCAGGTGACACGCGTCCAGCAGGTGTTCGGCACGCTCTTCAACGCCGGTTGTGGATTCGCCACCGACGGCTCGCAGTTCGATCATCTGTTCGCCGACGGCGAAACCTTCAGCCTGGGCCAACTGCAAGTGCGTGTGATGCACACGCCCGGCCACACGCCCGCGTGCGTGACCTACGTCGTGAGCGACGGCGACGATCACGCGGCGTTCGTCGGCGACACGCTCTTCATGCCCGACTACGGTACGGCCCGCTGCGATTTTCCGGGTGGCGACGCAGCCACGCTGTACCGCTCGATCAACCGCGTTCTCAGTCTGCCCCCCCAGACCCGCCTTTACATGTGCCACGACTATCAGCCGGGCGGCCGTCCGGTGCAATACGAGAGCTCCGTGGCGGACGAACGCGAGCACAACATTCACGTACGCGCAGGGACGCCCGAGCAGGCCTTTGTGGAAATGCGCAAGGCCCGCGATGCGACGCTCGACATGCCGGTCCTGATCCTGCCCTCCGTGCAGGTGAACATGCGCGCCGGCCATCTGCCCGAGCCCGAAAGCAACGGCGTTTCGTACATCAAGATTCCGGTGAATGCGCTTTAACGCAAGCGTTGACCATCGGCAGACCAGTTAGGAGAGGCAATGGAAATCAACAAGCTGACGGACGCGCTGAGCGTATCCCCGCAGATTCGGGTCGCCGACCTGCCCGCGTTGCGCGCGGCGGGCTTTCGCACCGTGATATGCAACCGTCCGGACGGCGAAGGCCCGGATCAGCCGACCTTCGCCGAAATCGCCGAGGCCGCGCGCGACGAAGGTATCGAGGCACGCTATCTGCCGGTCAAGTCGGGGATGGTGAGCGACAGCGACGCAGCGCTGTTCGGCGAACATCTGCGAAGTCTGCCGGGACCGGTGCTCGCGTATTGCCGCAGCGGCATGCGCTCGGCGACGCTGTGGGCACTCTCCTGCTCCTCCGGCAAGGCGTTCACCGAGATCGTCGGCGCCGGCAAAGCGGCCGGCTACGATCTGACCGGACTCGCCGGACGGATCGCGTCGCCCCTCGTGGTCTCACAGGAGCGGCACGATATCGTGATCGTGGGAGCCGGCGCCGCGGGTATCGCGACGGCGTCGAGCCTGCTCGCCCGCGCGCCCGGTCTGGATATCGCCGTGATCGACCCCGCCGAGACGCACTACTACCAGCCGGGCTGGACGATGGTCGGCGCGGGCGTGTTCCGGCCCGAGACGACGGCGCGCTCCATGCACGATGTGCTGCCGGGCAAGGTCCACTGGATCAAGGCCGCCGTGGCGGCGTTCGAGCCGGAAAACAACGCGGTGGTGCTTGAGGGCTGCCGCGTCGTCAGGTATAGCCAGCTGATCGTCTGCGCGGGACTCAAGCTCAACTGGAACGCGATCGAAGGATTGCCGCAGACACTCGGCCGCAATGGCGTGACCTCGAACTACCGCTACGACCTCGCCCCGTACACGTGGCGTCTGGTGCAGGAGCTGAAGGGCGGCCGCGCGCTCTTCACGCAGCCGCCGATGCCGATCAAATGCGCCGGGGCGCCGCAAAAGGCAATGTACCTGTCCTCCGATCACTGGCAGCGCAGCGGGCGGCTCGACGGCATCGACGTCGAGTTCTACAACGCGGGCGCGGTGCTGTTCGGCGTGGCCGACTACGTGCCGGCACTGATGAAGTACGTGGAGAGCTACGGCATCAAGCTGAATTTCGGATTCAACCTGAGCGCGATCGACGGCCGCGCGAAGCGCGCGACCTTCACGCGCACGGTTGCGGGCGGCCCTGCCGAAAGCTTCGAGACCGAATTCGACATGATTCACGTCGTGCCGCCTCAGACGGCGCCGGACTTTATCAGCGCCAGTCCGCTTGCCGACGCGGCGGGCTGGGTCGACGTGGACCAGATGACCCTGCGGCACAAGCGCTTTGACAACGTCTACGGGCTCGGCGACGTGACGAACACTCCGAACGCCAAAACAGCCGCCGCCGCCCGCAAGCAGGCGCCCGTCGTCGCGCACAACGTGCTCGTGGCGCTCGGCGGCATGTCGGGCGTTGCAACGTACGACGGATACGGTTCGTGCCCGCTCACGGTCGAGCGCGGCAAGATCGTGCTCGCCGAGTTTCTCTACGGCGGCAAGGTCGCACCGACGTTCCCCGCCTGGCTGATCGACGGCAAGCGTCCGTCGAGGCTCGCCTGGCTGCTGAAGGAGCGCATCCTGCCCCCGCTCTATTGGCGCGGCATGCTCAAAGGCAAGGAATGGCTGGCACATCCCCGGCTTGCCGAATGAACGGCGGATTGTCGTCAACCCTTCAAGGCTATCGATGCTGATCTCACTTCTTCTCGGCGCCATCGTGGGCGCGTTGCTCGGTCTGACGGGCGCCGGCGGCGGCATTCTGGCGGTGCCGGCGCTGGTGTTCGGAATGGGCTGGCCGATCCAGCAGGCGACGCCGGTCGCGCTCGTCGCCGTATCGAGCAGCGCGGCGGTCGGCGCGCTCGAAGCGTTCCGCAAGCGCCTTGTCCGTTATCGTGCCGCGCTGTTCATGGCGGCCGCCGGCATTCCGGCGACAGCGCTCGGTGCCCGCCTCGCACGCGCGTTGCCGCAGCGTTTGCTGCTTGCGCTCTTTGCCGGCGTGATGCTGTTCGTCGCGGTTCGGCTGCTGCGTCAGACGCTGCGGACCGGCGCGGCACCGCCGCCCGAATCGGCGCTGTGCGTGGCGCGTCTCAACCCAGCGACCGGCCGGCTCGCCTGGTCGTGGGCGACGGGCGCGGCGCTCGCGGCGACAGGCGCCGTGACCGGCCTGATGACCGGCCTGCTCGGCGTCGGCGGAGGATTCATCATCGTGCCGATGATGCGCAAGCTCACCAACGTGCCCATGCACGGCGTCGTGGCCACCTCGCTGATGGTGATCACGCTGGTGGGCGGCGGCGGTGTGATCGCCACGATGTATCACGGCGCGTCGCTGCCGCTGGAGGTGGTGCTGTGGTTCAGCCTCGCCACTGCCGCCGGAATGCTGGGAGGACGCCTCGCGTCACACCGTCTCCCGGGACACCAGGTTCAGCTCGGGTTCGCGACGATCCTGATATGCGTTGCGCTGGGGCTGATGGCGAAGGCCGCGATCGCCTGACTCCACGCCGGCGCTTTCGCCTGGGATTGCCGGCGACTCCTGCGTCGGCGTCCGCAATCGGCCGCCACCCGTACCGGACATCATCTTAAAAACCGTACAGGTACTGTACCGGACACGATCGCTAGAATGCTCCAATATCTCTCGACCGACAGCGGAGCTTCTCATGTCTTATCTCAGTCTCAGCGCGCTGCCTGCCGGCATCCTGTTCGCGCTCGTCACCACCATCACGCCCGGTCCGAACAACACAATGTTGCTGGCCTCCGGGGTCAACTTCGGATTTCGCCGCACGCTGCCGCATCTGTCCGGCATCAGCGCCGGTGTCGTGCTGTTGATGCTGTCGGTCGGCATCGGTCTGGGCGAAGCCTTCGTCCATTTTCCCGTGCTGTACACCGTGCTCGAGATCGCGAGCGTCGCGTATCTGCTCTATCTCGCGTGGAAGATCGGCACGTCGGGTGAGTTGAAGGTGAAGAAAGGCGAGCGCCGGCCCATGAAGTTCTACGAAGCGATTGCCTTCCAGTGGGTCAATCCGAAAGCATGGATGATGGTGCTGACCGCCGCCACCACGATCCACCTCAGCGAGAGCTACAGCGTGAACGCCGTCGTCATGGCGGTGATCTTCTACGTGATCGGCTTTCCGTGCATCTGCCTGTGGGCAGGTTTCGGCACGGCCATGCGGCAGGTGTTGTCGGACCCGAAACGCCTGCGCATCTTCAATGTAGCGATGGCGCTGCTGCTGGTACTGTCGCTGTATCCGATCGCGCTGAAGCTGGTCGGCCAGGGCGCTTGAACCCGCTTGAGCCTGCTTGAGCGCGGTTGCCGCGGCTCCTTTATAACGCGCCCTGCCCGACTCGCTCGATGAAGCGCCACAACGCGTCGTCGGTCGAGTATGGCGCGTTGAAGCGGAACCAGGCGCTCGGAGCGTCGTCGGGACGAAAGTAGGAGCCCGGCGCGAGCCAGATACCGTGGGTAAGCGCGGCCGTCGCCACTTCGCCGGCCCGCTCCGCTTCGATTGGCAAACGCGCCCACAGGAATAACCCGGCGCGCGGCCGGTGGAACACTTCGAGACCGAGCGAATCGAGCCGCTCTTCAACGGTTGCGTGGGCGAGCTTGAGACGCTCGTTGACGGCTTCCACGTGACGCGCGTAGCGCCCCTCCAGCAACACCTTGTCGGCGATCCGCTCGATCGCCTCCGACGACGTCAAACCCACCGCCATCTTCGTGCGCGCCAGTTCGCGCAGCACGGCGCGCTCGGCGACCACGTAGCCGCAGCGCAATCCCGGCGTCACCGTCTTCGAAAAGCCGCCGACATAGAGCACGCGCTGCAAGCCTTCCATTGCCGCGAAAAGCGGCGCGCCGGACGGCGCGAGTTCACGGCTCACATCGTCTTCGATCACCCACATGCGCTGACGCTCGGCAATCTGCAGCAAGCGGAACGCCGCCGACATGCCGAAGGTCGCGCCGGTCGGATTCTGCAGCGTCGTGTTGACGAAGATCGCTTTGGGCTTGTGCTCGGCGACCAGCGCTTCGAGCACGTCGGTATCGACGCCCGCCGGCGTGCGCGGCACGCCATGCACCACGAGGCCCGCCAGCTTGAGAATCTGCAGCAGATTGCAATAGCCGGGATCTTCGACGATCACCGCGTCGCCCGCGCGCAGCAGGGTACGCACGATCAGATCCAGCGCCTGGGTCGCGCCTTGCGTGAGCAGCACGTTGGAGACATCCACCGGCAGGCCGCGCCGGTCGAGTTGCTCGGCGATCCGTTCGCGCAACGGCGCAAATCCGTACGGATGCCCGTAATCGCCGAGGCGCGCCGCCGGCACCCGGCTCACCGCCCGCAGCGCGTGCTGCAAGCCGGTCTCGTTGATCCACTCGTTCGGCAGCCAGCCGCCGCCCGCCTTGATCGGCACCGAATGGTCGGCGAACACGTCGGACAGCAGCCAGGTCGCGGTGAGGCTCGGCGGCTGCCAGTCGGTCGCGGCGACGCGCGCGGACTGCGAACGCGCCGCCACGCGATAGCCGGAACCACGCCGCGCGACCACCAGTCCCATAGAAACGAGCCGGTTGTACGCCTCCGTGACCGTGAAGGTGCTCAGGTCGTGGCTTTGCGCCAGTTGCCGCACCGACGGCAAGAGCGCGCCCGCGCGCAGCGATTGCGCCTCGATGGCGCGCGTGAAGCCTTGCACCACCTGCTCGACGAGCGTGGGAGCGGCGCGCCGGTCGCGCTCGAGTTCTAGTTCGATCATGGTCAGGATGAAGAGCGGGCCGCGGCGGGCGGCCGAACGTATGAATGCGATGTCCAACCTCGGGGGCCGGCACGCATCGACACAGTTAGTGCAGATCCACCAACACAGTTAGCGCCACACTGCGTCAACTGTTTATGCCGCCATTAAACCGCGAACGCTACAGTTTTGCTATGCCCTTTGCTATGCCCCAAAGGAAGTCCCCTTGGGGAACCCACTTCGAGGAAATACACATGACTTCGCGCCCCGTCATCGACGATCTGTCGTCTTTCTGGATGCCCTTTACCGCCAACCGCCAGTTCAAGGCCGCGCCGCGCCTGCTGGAATCGGCCAAGGGCATGTACTACCGCACCACGGACGGGCGTGAAGTGCTCGACGGTTGCGCGGGTCTGTGGTGCGTGAACGCCGGCCACGGCCGCGAGGAAATCATCGCCGCAATTACCCAGCAGCTCTCCACGCTCGACTTCGCGCCGACCTTCCAGATGGGCCACCCGCTCGCCTTCGAAGCCGCCACGAAAGTCGCCGAACTGATGCCGGAAGGCCTCGACCGCATCTTCTTCACGAACTCGGGTTCGGAATCGGTCGACACCGCCCTGAAAATCGCCCTGGCATATCACCGTTCGCGCGGCGAAGGCCAGCGTACCCGCCTGATCGGCCGCGAGCGCGGCTATCACGGCGTGGGCTTCGGCGGCATCTCGGTCGGCGGCATCGCCACCAACCGCAAGACCTTCTCGGGCGCGCTGCTGCCGGCGGTCGATCATCTGCCGCACACGCATAACCTCGAACAGAATGCGTTTTCGAAAGGCCAGCCGGCTTGGGGTGCGCATCTGGCCGAGGAGCTCGAGCGTATTGTCACGCTGCACGATGCATCGACCATCGCCGCGGTGATCGTCGAACCCGTGGCCGGCTCGACGGGCGTGCTCATTCCCCCGCAAGGCTATCTGCAAAAGCTGCGCGAGATTTGCACGAAGCACGGCATCCTGCTGATTTTCGACGAAGTGATTACCGGTTTCGGCCGCGTCGGCGGGGCCACGGCGAGCGAATACTTCGGCGTGACGCCGGATCTGATCACGATGGCGAAGGCCATCAACAATGCCGCGATCCCGATGGGCGCGGTGGCCGCAAGCCGCACGATCCACGACACGATCGTGAACAGCGGCGCACAAGGCGCAATCGAACTGTTCCACGGCTACACGTATTCGGCTCACCCGGCTGCAACGGCAGCCGCGATTGCCACCCTCGACCTGTATCGCCGCGAGGGTCTGTTCGAACGCGCCGCGACGCTCGCACCGACGTTCGAAGCCGCGGCTCACTCGCTGCGCGGCGCGAAGCACGTGAAGGACGTGCGCAACATCGGCCTGATCGCCGGCGTGGAACTCGAATCGCGCGACGGCGCGCCGGGCGCGCGCGCGTACGAAGCGTTCGTCAAATGCTTCGAAGCGGGCGTGCTGGTGCGCTTCACGGGCGACATCCTCGCGTTCTCGCCGCCGCTCATCATCAACGAAGAGCAGATCGCGCACATCTTCAAGACCGTGGGCGACGTGCTGGCTACGGTGCAGTAAGCCGCAGCCGAAGCGCGACAAAGAAGGCGGCGCATGTTGCATGCGCCGCCTTCTTTTGCCAGATGCGCTTCTTTCAAACGCGTGCCGCGATCAATGATGCGCGCGCGAAGCCCGTGTTTGAGCCGCCTTCCTGGCCGCCGCCGAACGGCCTGCAGCACCCTTCGTCGCGGCGGCCTTCCTCGCCGCTGCGGAACGGCTGGCCGCCGGACGTTTGGCCGCGGCCGTCTTCGTCTGCTTTGACAACGCCGTGCGCGATGCGCCTGCGCTTCCCTCACGCTTCAATGCATTGGTCGCGGCGCGCGAGCGTTTCGCGGTCGACTCCGTGCTCTTCTTCGTCGTGCTCTTGCGCTGACCCGCGGCGTTATCCGTGGCGGCTTTCTTGCGTGTGGATTCGCTTGCCGCGCCCTTCTTCGGCGACTTCACGGCGACGCCCGCGCGGCGTGCTTCCGAAAGGCCAATCGCAATCGCCTGCTTGGCCGACCTGACGCCGTGCTTGCCGGCACGCACCTTGTCGACCTGTTCCTTGACGAATTCGCCGGCCTGGGTGCTCGATGACTTGCCGGCGCGCTTGTCGGCGTGGGCACGCTTGAGGGTTTTCTGTTCGGGCATGACAGTTCTCCAGTTGGTTGTGGCCTATGTCATGCAGCAACGGGTGTGCCTCGGCGCGTTGCGCGGGCGAATCTTCCGGAGAACGCCATCATGCGGGGATAGTCGCGGCGTTTCGCCCAGCGCACGGAATTGCGAAATCACGCGTGAACGCCGGCAAAAGTTCGAGCAATGCGCCGAATCGCCGCGAAAGCTCAAGAAACCGACGGCCAGGACTCGCGCCGGGCATCTGGACAGCGTATGGTGCTGGTAAGGGTTGGCGCGTGGTCCGGCCCGACGGGAGACGTCCATGAAGATACCTACCGTTCGCGCAGGCGCGCACATTGAAGGTGTGCACTGGATTGCCGAATACGCCGAAGACGTCCATGAAATTCGCGTCTTTCGCGAAGGCCAGGAAGTGGATGTGCACAACGCGCCCTCCACGCTGTTCGGCGACGAGGAGAACGCGGGCTCCAAAAGCACCGCGGATCATCGCGCGGTGGAGGCCGCCGTACTGGCTTATCTGAAACGATTCGTGATCGAGCACGACGCGGAGGAGTAGTTCTTCTTCGCCCCAAAGGCGATACGCCGGGCCGCTTTTCGACGGCGCAACTGTGTTCGTTTTTAAACACGCCTGCGGCGCCGGGCGCCGCAGGCGTCGAGACCTTACTCGGCAGGCCGCAGCTTCCTGACTTCGGCATCCGACGGCTGAACGCTCGCGCCATCGATATACCGGTACGACGTCATCACGCCCTTGCCGTCCTTCACCCCCGTCACGCCCACATACGCGCCCATGGTCGACTGATTGTCCTGCGCCCGATAGGTGATCGGCCCGAACGGCGTCTCCACGCCGAGACCCTTGAACGCGGCGGCGAGCTTATCCGGATCGACCGAACCGGCCTTTTTGATCCCGGCGGCAATCGACATCAACGCCGAATATCCCACCACCGAGCCGAGCCGCGGATAGTCGTGATACTTGGCCTGATAGGCATCGACAAATTTCTTGTTGGCCGGCGTATCGATCGAATACCACGGGTAGCCCGTGACGATCCAGCCGGTCGGCGCTTCAGCGCCCAACGGGTCGAGATAATCCGGCTCGCCCGTCAGCAGGGACACCACGCTGCGATCCTTGAAGAGCCCGCGCGTATTGCCCTCACGCACGAACTTGCCGAGGTCGGCGCCGAACAGCACGTTGAAAATCGCATCCGGCTTCGCGTCGGCAATCGCCTGCGTCACCGCGCCCGCATCGACATTGCCGAGCGGCGTGGCCTGTTCAGCGACGAACTGCACATCGGGCTGCGCCGCCGTCAGCAGTTTCTTGAAGGTCGCCACCGCCGATTGCCCGTACTCGTAGTTCGGATACACCAGCGCCCAGCGCTTCTTCTTCAGCTTGACCGCTTCCGGCACGAGCATCGCCACCTGCATATACGTGGAAGGACGCAGACGGTACGTGTATTTGTTGCCGTCGGCCCATACGATCTTGTCGGTCAACGGTTCAGCGGCGAGGAAGAAAATCTTCTTCTGCTTCGCGAAGTCGGCCAGTGCGAGGCCGGTGTTCGAGAGGAAGCCGCCGAACAGCAATTGCACCTGCTCGCGCGCAATCAGTTCCTGGGCGACGCGAATCGTGTCGCCAGGATTGCCGTTGTCATCGCGCGATACCACTTCGAGCGGTTTGCCGAGCACGCCGCCCGCGGCGTTCACCTGGTCGAGCGCGAGATTCCAGCCGTTCTTGTAAGGCCCGAGAAAGGCGGGCTGCGCCTTGTAGCTATTGATCTCGCCGATCTTGATGGTCTGCTGTGCGTTCGCGCTCAAAGCCGCGAGCGAGAGTACCGTCGGCACCATGAGGCGAGAAATCCATCCTGCGCGCGTGGTCATGCGTTTCTCCGTTAGCAAAAGAATTGCGGGAATGCGGGTTGTTGTTATCAGGCGTTCAAGCGGCTCGCGACTCATTCGGCCCGCGGCGTCGCGCGAATCCGGGCGACGCTCGCCGTGACGTCCTGCCATGCCGGCTTGCCGCCGGCAAACTGTTGACGCAGGTACGACACGAGTTCGGCGACCTGGGCGTCGTTGAAACTGTCGCGGTAAGCCGGCATCGTACCGAGTTCGGGCCGGGCAGGCGAGCCGATGCCATCGAGAATCACGCGAATCAGGTTATCGGGCGTCGCACTGTGCAGATTCGTGTTGAGCGCGAGCGATGGATGCGCGCCGAACAGTTGCGGTCCGCTGCCCGTGTGATGACAGGCGGCGCACGCGCCGTCGAAGAGCCGCGCGCCGAGGCCGGCAGGCATGCCCGTGATCGCGCTGGCCTCTTCAACCTGATGCGCCATTGCTGCCGGATTCGCGTTGGGTTCGAGCGGGTTGAGCGACGCGAGATACGTGGCCATCGCGCGAATATCGCTGTCGGGCAGCGCCGCCAGATCGCCGACCACCGGCGCCATCGGTCCCGCCGCGACGCCGTGCAGCGGCGCGTGACCGTGGCGCAGATAGCTGAACAGTTCGTCTTCGCTCCAGGGCACGGGCGCGGTCGAAAGCGTCGACAACGCGGGCGCTTCCCAGCCTTCCGCGATCCCGCCGCCCATGAACGCCGCACCGGTTTTCTCGGCGCCGAATGCGTTGCGCGGCGTGTGGCACGCGCTGCAATGGCCGAGCCCGTTCACCAGATACGCGCCGCGATTCCATTGCGCGCTTTGCGTCGCGCTGGCGGCAAAGGTCGTGCGTCCGAGAAAGAGTCCGTTCCATGCGGCCATCAGCGGACGCACGCTGAACGGATACGCCAGCTTCGTTTCCGGCGCACGCGAGCGGACCGGCGTTTGCGCCATCAGATACGCGTAGAGCGCTTTCAGATCGTCGTCGGAGGTGTTCTGGAACGACGTGTACGGGAACGCTGGATAGAGGCGGTGTCCATCGCGGCTGATGCCTTGCCGCATCGCCCGCATGAACGCTTCGAGCGACCAGTTGCCGATGCCGGTCTGGCCGTCCGGCGTGATATTGGTGCTGTACACCGTGCCGAAAGGCGTATCGAGCGGTTTGCCGCCGGCGTTCGGCACGCCGTTGTGCGCCGTATGGCACACCGCGCAATTGCCGAGCGACGCAAGCAGTTTGCCGCGCGCAACCAGGTCAGGCGCAAACGCGCTAGCAAGCGGCGGCGTGATCGGTGCGATAGCATGCGGCGCGAGCGACAATGCGCCGAGCCAACCGACCGCGCCTGCCGCGAACGTACCTAGAAAACCCAATCGCCAGCGCTTCTTCTTACGCGCCGCCTTGTCTTCGGCTTGCGCATCGGCAAGCGCGGCGCGAATCGTTTCCGGCGTGAAAGGCGGTCTGCGAAAACGCACGCCCGTGGCGTCGAAGAGCGCATTGGCAATCGCCGCCGCGCCGGGCAGCGACGCGGATTCGCCCGCGCCCATCGGCGGCTCGCCGTGGCGCGGCATCATCACCACGTCGATCACCGGCACTTCACGAAACGTCAGGATCGGATAGGCGCCCCACTCCTGGCTCGTCACCGCGTTCTCGCCGAACGTCACGCGCTCTTTCAGCGCGCGGCTGGTCGCCTGGATCACGTTGCCGTGTATCTGATGACGCACGCCGTCGGGATTCACCATCGTGCCGGTATCCTGGCCGACCACCACGCGCGTCACCGCGAGCTCGCCGCTCCTGCGATTGACTTCGACGTCGGCCACCCACGCGGACCACGCCGCGCCGAAGCCGGGAAATTTGCTGTGCACGTAGCGAGCGTAAGCGATGCCCCGTCCGCGCGCGATGTCGCCCGCTTCTTCTTTTGGTTCGGTATTGCGCGGCTGCCAGCCGGCCTTCTCCGCGACGGCCTTCACCAGTTCGATCGCGCGTGGATCGCGCAGATGCTTCAAACGAAACTCGAGCGGATCGACACCCGCCTCCACCGCCAGTTCGTCGATGAACGACTCGTGCGCGAACGTGTTCGGCAACGCAGACACACCGCGCAGCCACGACGCCCGCACGATCGGCGGCGTGTCGTCGCAGACGACGCGCATGGTGCGGTAGTCGTACGGCGGCACCGCCGTACGGTCGCCCATTTCGAACACTTGCGGCTGCGCGGGGATCGTGCCGGTCAGCAGCAGCCCTAACGTAGGCGCATCGTTCGACGGATAGCGCGTCGCAAAGTCGTAAGCGGCCAGTTCGCCTTCGGCAGTCAGCGCACCGCGCACGTCCATCAATTGCGCGGCGCCTTTCGGCTCCCACGCATGCTCGTCTTCGCGCGAAAGTTGCACGCGCACCGGACTGCCGGTGGCTCGCGAGAGCAGCGCGGCGTCGGCGGCGACGTCGTCCGCGCAATTGCGGCCGTAGCAGCCCGCCGCGTCCATCCGCACGATCTCGATGCGCGCTTCGTCCATGCTCATCAGCAACGCGAGATCGGCGCGCAGCGAATGCGGATTCTGCGTGCCCGACCAGACCTTCAACGCGCCCTCGCGATAGTCGGCCACCGCGCACGACGGTCCAATCGACGCATGCATCTGGAACGGCCACACGTAAGTGCGTTCCAGCGTGCGGGCGGACTCCTGCGCGAGCGCCGCATCGACATCGCCCTCGATCACCAGATCGCGGCGGCTGGCGGGATTCGCGCGCAAGGCCGCTTCCACTTCCTCGCTGGTTTCGAGCGACGGCAAACCTTCAACCGCTTTCCATTGCACGCGAAGCCGCTTCACGGCCTGCTGCGCGATTTCCTCGCGCTCCGCCACGATGCCGACGAAATCGCGAATCACCACGACCTTCACGATGCCGGGCAGATCGCTGACCGAATCGTCATCCACGCGCAGCAGAGTGTTGCTCATGAAGTCGCCCTGCGCGACGCCGGCGTACGGCGGCCGAACCACGCGGCCGTGCAACATGCCCGGCACGCGTACGTCATGCACGAAACTCAATTCGCCGGTGGCCTTCGCCGGAATGTCGATGCGCGGCGCGCTTCTGCCCACTATTCTGTACGTGTCCGGCGACTTCAGCGGCGCGTCGGTGGCGAGCTGCAATTCGACACGTTTTCCGCTGATCAGATCGCCGTAGCCGATGCCCTTCGCAGCAGTGTTGCCGTCGCGTGGGAAAACGATACCGTCACGCACGTCGAGTTGTTCGGCGCCAACGTTGAGCCGCGCCGCCGCTTCCGCCAGCAGAAATTGCCGCGCCTGCGCCGCCGCGTGCCGCAACGGCACGGCCGAAATCTGGATCGTCGCGCTAGCAATCGTCGGCCCCTGGTTCGGCGCTTCACGCGTATGACCGAGCACGATCGACACGCGCGTCAACGGCACATCCAGTTCCTCCGCGACGATCTGCGCGAGCGCCGTGCCGATACCCGTGCCGAGATCGACGTGGCCGTTGAACGCGACTACGCTGCCGTCGTCGCGCACCACGAGGAACATATCCGCTTCGGTCGGCACGAACGACGAACGCGACCCCGGCTGACCGATCGCCGGCTTCGCCGGTGCCTGCGGCGGCCGCGCGACGATCAGCACGCTCTGCGCGTCGTAGAGTTGCTGCCGCGACGGCGGCGCGGAGCGTCGATCGACGCTGAAATCCGGCCCGGTCATGCACGCGCTCCTTCATGCACGGCTGATTGCGCCGCCGTTTGCGCGGCAAGCAATTCAGCGGCGCGCTGCACCGCGCGCACGATCTCGACATGCGTGCCGCAACGGCACAGATTGCGCGACAACTCGCGCCGGATCGTCTCGACGCCCGGATGCGGATCGCGATCGAGCAGCGCCTTGGCCGTCATGATCATGCCGTTCAGACAATAGCCGCACTGCGCAGCCTGTTCTTCGATAAACGCCTGCTGCACCGGATGCAGCGCGGCGCGCGTGCCCAGACCTTCCAGCGTGGTGATCTCGCGGCCCACCGCGACCTTCGCCGTGGTGACGCAGGCGCGCGTGGGCATGCCGTCGAGCAGGACCGTGCATGCGCCGCATTCGCCGAGACCGCAGCCGAACTTCGGACCGTTCAGCGCGAGATCGTTGCGCAGCAGGTAGAGCAGCGGCGTGTCGGCGGCGGCGCTGACGAGATGCGTCGCGCCGTTCACGTTCAGCGTAAGAGGCGCGGGGCGGCTCATGTCAGTGCCGGCCTGACCGTGCGATGCGTGCTCACAGCACCACCGGCACTTCGGTGGCCGGTGGCGTGTTGCGGCTCCTCCGGCAGCGGATCAGGCCGTCGATCATCACCATGCCCACGCCCGGAATGTCGCCGAGCTGCACGCTTTCGAGCAGCGTATCGGCCGCCGTGTGCTGCGCGCGATCCATGAACACGAGGTCCGCGGGACGCCCCACTTCGATCAGCCCTTGCCGCAGATTGCGTTGCCGCGCGGTGTTGCCGGTTGCGAAGCAGAAGGCGATTTCTGCGGGCACGTCGGCGAGGCTCGAGATCAGCGCGATCATCCGCAAAATGCCGAGCGGCTGCACGCCGGAACCGGCGGGACTGTCCGTGCCGAGAATGATCCGGTGCGGACACTTCAATTCGATCGCATGACGCGCCGTCAGCAATGCGATCCGTTCGTTGCCGTTATGGACGATTTCCAGCGCGCGGCTCGATTGCTCGCACAGGTCGCACACATGCCGGTAAGACAGCGACGTATGGCCCCCGTTGATATGGCCGATCACGTCCGCGTCGGCGGCGAGCACCACGTCGCGGTCGATCAGGCCCGAGCCGGGAATCGACGGACCGCCCGTGTGAATCGTGCTCTGAATGCCGTACTTGCGCGCCCACGCGACCATCTGCGCGGCTTCCTCGCCGCCCTTCACGCTGCCGAGGCCGACTTCGCCGAGCAGTTTGACGCCTGCTTCCGAGAGCTCCTTGAAGTCCTCTTCGACCATGCCCTTCTCGATCACCGGCGCGCCCGCCATGACCTTGACGCCGCCGCCGACACCCGCGCCGCGCATGCCTTCGAACGAGCGTTGTGCGGTAATCGCGAGCGCCTTCACGCCGAGCACGTCTTTCGGACGGCCGGGCAAATGCACTTCGCCGGCGGAAATCATCGTGGTGACGCCGCCGTTCAGATTCGATTCGATCCAGCCCATCTGATTCTGGCGCGGCGTCCAGTCGCCGAACACGGGATGCACATGCGAGTCGATCAGGCCGGGCGCGACCGTGGTCCCTTTGCAATCCACCGTCGTACGCGCGCCTTCGAGATCGCAGTCCTTTTCCTTGCCGACCGCGACGATCACGCCGTCGTCGATCACCAGCGTGTCGGCGTCGAGAATCGGCCGGTCGATGTCGCCGGATAACAGCAGCCCGATGTTCGTTACCGCGACCTTGCCCGACAAGCCTGTCAACGTCTCTGCTGCCATCTGCTTCTCCTTTCGCAACGACTGCCCAGCGACGCAAGCGTGCAAGCTGCATTTCGCCGGCCGATGGAATCACACGCTCAGATAAGCGCGCCTCACTGTTTCGTTCTGTGCGAGTTCGCCGATCGTGCCGCTAAAGCGGATCTGCCCTTTTTCGAGCACATACGCGCGGTCGCTGACCAGCTCGGCGAAGTGCAGGTTCTGTTCGGACAACAGAATCGACAGCCCTTCGCGCTTGAGTTCGAGAATCATGTTCGCCATCTGTTCGACGATCACCGGCGCCACGCCTTCGGACGGTTCGTCGAGCAGCACCAGATACGGATTGCCCATCAGCGTGCGCGACACGGTGAGCATCTGCTGCTCGCCGCCGCTCATCTGGCCGCCCGGACGCTGCGGCATTTCGCCGAGATTGGGAAAGAGCCGGAACAGTTTTTCCGGCGTCCATTGCGGTGCGCCTTCGCGCGGCGGCTGACGGCCGGTGTCGAGGTTTTCCATCACGGTCAGATCGGCGAACACGCGACGATCCTCGGGCACGAAGCCCATGCCCATGCGCGCGATCCTGTACGGCGGCAACGCCGCGATGTTCTGCCCGCGAAAACTCACTTCGCCCTGGCGGCGCGGCAGCAGACCCATCACCGCTTTCATCGTGGTCGATTTGCCGGCGCCGTTGCGGCCCATCAGCGCGACGACTTCGCCGCGGCCGACTTCGAGGCCGACGTCGAACAGAATATGCGCGCGGCCATAGAACGCGTTGAGGCCGGAGACTTTCAGCATCGGCTCGCTCATTGCAGCGCTCCCTGGCCCTGATGGCCGCCCGCTGCCTCGTGCAGCGGCGCGTGCGGCTGGAAGGTCTTGCCGGTGCCGAAATAGACTTCCTGGACGCGCGGGTCGTTGCGGATCGTGTCGGCGTCGCCCTCGGCGATCAGCTTGCCGCGCGCGAGCACGATCATGCGATCGGCGTAGGCGAATACCACGTCCATGCTGTGCTCGGTGAAGAGCACGCCGATCTTGTGTTCGGTGACGAGACGCTTCGTCAACGCCATCAATTCATTACGCTCCTTCGGCGCCATGCCGGCGGTGGGTTCATCCATCAATAGCAGCCTGGGGCGGTTGGCAAGCGCAATCGCGAGTTCCACGCGCTTGACGTCGCCATAAGCGAGCACGCCGCACGCGCGGTTCGCGTCCGCGGCCATGCCGACCTGTTCGAGCAACGTGAAGGCTTCGTCGGCGTAGCGCGAGCGGGCGGCCTTCCATAGCCCGAAAGTCTTGCGTTCGCGCGAGACCAGGGCCATCTGCACGTTCTCGATCACGGTCATGGAATTGAAGGTTGCGGCGATCTGAAACGTGCGGCCCACGCCAAGCCGCCAGATTTCACGCGGACGCATGCCGACCAGTTCGTGACCGTCGAGGCGAATCGATCCGGATGAAGGCGGCAATTGACCGTTGACCATGTTGAAACAGGTAGATTTGCCCGCGCCGTTCGGCCCGAGCAAAGCCAGCAATTGACCGGCTTCGAGATCGAACGAGACGTTGTCGACCGCCTTGAGGCCGCCGAACGATTTGGAGAGACCGCTGACGCGCAGCAAGCTCATAGCCCCTCCTTGATTGCCGTGCGCCGGGAAGGCGAGACGGCACTCTTTTCCGGCGGGTCGAAAGTATCGTCGCCGAAACGCTCGCGAATGAAGCCGACGATCCCCTGCGGAAACGCGATCACCAGCAGCAGGATCGCGAAGCCCAGCAGCGCCTGCCAGTAGTCGGTCTGCCGTGCGACGGTGTCCTGCAGCCACGTGAACACGGCCGCGCCCACAATCGGCCCGGTGAGCGTCTGCAAGCCGCCGAGCAGCACCATCACGAGGCCGTCCACCGAACGGCTCACGCTGATCACCTCCGGCGAAATCGTGCCCTTGGAGAACGCATAGAGCGAGCCGGCGAGTCCGCAGAACAACGACGCGATCACGAACGCGGCCCATTGCACGCGCTTCACGTCGATACCGATCGCCTCGGCGCGCAGCACGGAGTCACGCGACGCGCGCATGGCATAACCCAGCGGCGAGAACAGCATCTTGCGCAACAGCCACACGCCGACCACGGCGCAGGCGAGCGTGAGATAGTAAAAGGCCACCGGTGAAGACAGCCAGTTCGACGGCCACAAACCGAGAATGCCGTTGCTGCCGCCCGTCACGTCGTCCCACTGGAACACCACCGACCAGACAATCTGTGCGAACGCGAGCGTGAGCATCGCGAGATAGACGCCGGAGAGGCGCACGCAGAACCAGCCGAACACCAGCGCGCCGGCCACGGCCAACAGCGGGCCGAGCAGCAAGGCGGCTTCCATCGGCAGATTTAGTACTTTGAGGAACAGCGCGGCGCCGTATGCGCCCAGTCCGAAGTACGCTGCGTGGCCGAACGAATGCATGCCGCCCGGTCCCATGATGAAATGCAGGCTCGTGGCGAACAGCACGGCGATCAGGATCTCTACCAGCAACACGGGCATGTACGGAAATGCATTGGCCGCGAGCGGCGCAAGCACGAGAACCAGCAACGCGATGGCCGCCAGCCACTTGAGCCGTTTGCCCGCCGGACGCAAAGGCGTTTCCGGCGCCGCCATGCCGCGCACCGCGGCGCTCGCGCGGCCGAGCAAACCCCAGGGACGCACCACCAGCACGACCGCCATCACGACGAATTCGGCCACCAGCGTAAAGCGGCTCAACGAAAGACCGACGCCGAAGATCGTCACATGGCCGATGCCGATGCACAGCGCCTTGATCTCCGCGATGATCAGCGCGGCAATGAACGCCCCCGGAATCGACCCCATGCCGCCGACCACCACGACGACGAACGCGTTGCCGATCGTCTCCAGATCCAGCGACAGATTCGCCGACATGCGCGGCCCTTGCAGCGCGCCGCCCAACCCGGCGAGAAACGCGCCGACGAAAAACACCCCGGTAAACAGCCACGCCTGATTGATACCGAGCGCGCCGAGCATCTCGCGGTCCTGCGTGGCGGCGCGCACCAGCGTGCCCCAGCGCGTGCGTGTCAACGCATACCAGAGCAGCAGCAACACGACGGGACCGATCACGATCAGAGCGATGTCGTAGGTAGGCAGCGGATGGCCGAGGAAATCGACCGCGCCCGCCAGATGCGGCGCACGCGGTCCGAACAGGTCTTCCGGACCCCACAGCCACAGCGCGGCGTCGCGAAAGATCAGCACCAGCGCAAACGTGGCGAGCAGATGAAACAGTTCGGGCGCCTGGTAGATGCGCCGCAGAACGATCATTTCGACCAGCGCGCCCAGCACCGCGACCACCAGCGCCGCGGCCAGCACGGAGAGCCAGAAGCCGCCCGCCGTGTGTCCGAAGCGGCTCGCCATGCTGTACGCGACGTAGATGCCGAACATGTAGAACGAGCCGTGCGCAAAGTTGACGATGCGTGTCACGCCGAAGATCAGCGACAGACCGGCGGCGACGAGAAACAGCGTCGACGCGTCGGCGAGCCCATTGACCAGCTGTACCAGCAAATTCGAAAACATCGCGACCCTCGGCAGCTTGCTGAACGGCGAGCGCGAGCAGTGGCGCATTCGACCCGACCAGCAGACGTTGCAGCGCGTGCGGCACCATGCGCGCACGCGTCAACGGCAGGACAGTAACAGCCCAATAACCGGATGCAAACTCAGCGCAGACCGTCTTCGCCTTTGATCTCGCTCACCTGCAGGCCGCCGATGCGCGGCAACGGCCGGCCTGACGCCGTCACCGCGACGGCCACGACGATCTCGTTCGCGCGCGGCGCGTCGGATACGCGCGCCTCGATCGCGTCGAAATGACTGCGCACGAAGGCGGCGTCCTTGTGGCCGAGCGGCACGTCGATCGCGGTGCCGAGCGTGCCCATCTTCTTCGCCGACGGCACCAGCGCCGCGCCCTTCTCGACCGCCACCCGCAGCGGCGCACCGAGCTTGGGATGCAGGAGCGCGGCGGCATGCTCCAGCTCGCCCGCCTCGCCGACAATCGCGGCCTTGCCATAGCTTTGCGCCTCGCCCGGCGCGATGCTCAGCGCTTCGACACACTTGTTGCCGAGCAATGCGCCCAACTCTTCACCCGCTTCGATCAGCGCGTCGAGTTTGGCTTCGTAGCGGCCCGCATAAGGATTCTCGATCACCGCGATCGCGACCGCGCGGCGCACCGGCGGATTGACGGCCTGCCCCATTTCAATGCGTGTTTCATCCACTTGCACGACCAGCTTGCGAAGCTTGATTGCCATTTCGCTCTCCGAGTTTCGATACCTGTTCTGCGTTATTTCAGTGCGCCAATCGGGCGCCGCTCAGCGCAAACCGTCCTTGCCTACGATCGCCTCTTTCGCGAGGCCGCCGACGCGCGCATGCACGCGCTGCCCTGTGCTCATCGCGAGGATATACACCAGCTCGTCCGCGGCGGGCGCGCCGGGCACGCGCACTTCGATCGCGTCGAAATGGCTGCGCACGTAGCTCGCGTTGACGTGCGTGAGCGGCACGTCGAGCGCGGTGGACGGCGCGCCGACCTTCTTGGTGGACGGCACGATGGCATTGGTGGGCACACCGTTTTTCTCCAGCAACTCGCGCATCGCATAGCCGCCCGGCACGTGCCACAGCGCGCCATGCTCCAGTTCGCCGCGCGAGCCGATAATCGCGCCCTTGCCGTAACCTTCGATCGACGCATGCGGCACCGCCATCGCGGCCAGCAGCCGTTGCGCCATGTCGAGGCCGATCGGTTTGAGCGCTTCCATTCCGTGCTCGATTTTCGCTTCGTAGCGCCCGGCGAACGGGTTGGTCATCACCGCGGCAATTGCGCCGCGTCTGAGTGGCTGCGCAGGCGCAGGACCGAACTCGTGGAAGATGTCTTCGACGTGCGTCAGCACGCGGCGTATTTCGAACACGGAGCCTCCGTTTTTATCTGCGCGCGCTGCGTGAGCAACCCGCCTGTGTGATGAATGCCGGCGACGCGCACCCGCCCTTGCAGGAATAGCGCGGCGCCTTCGATCAAACCCTGGTCAAGCAAACGCTGTGCGGCTTCGACACCCCGCGCCAGCGCGAAATCGATCAGCGGCTGAGGTAAGGACGGCACGTCCACGGTGACGAGCCTGTCGCCGAGGTCGGTATCGTCTTTCAACGACGAAGCCGGACGCCGCAAAATGCCCGGGTGGTCCAGGTCGACCGCGTTCGCGATCATCGTCGCGGCGGCGTCCGCGGTGGCGGCGTTGCGCGCGAGCACGGTGACGCTATCGGCAATGCCGAGGCTGAAGCTGCGGCCGCGCCAGCCGCTCGTCGCAATGCCGCGAACGGCGAGGCCGGCGTCGAGCGTCAGGCTGGCGTCGAGCGCCTGATCGCGCGAGAGCCGCACCGGCGAGAACGATGCCAGATCGGCGAACACGCCAACGCGGTATTGCTGCCCTTCGGTCAAATAGAGTGCAATGTCGCCGCCGTTGTTGATGAAGGCACGCGAAATGCCTTCGCGCGCGAACGCCGTGATCAGTTCATCGGCGACGCTGCCCGCCACCGCGGCCATCGGCGTGATATGGCGCGTGCGGTGAGGATGACAGGCCGACCACATGCGGCGGGCAACCGGGCCTTGCAACTGCGTGTCGTCGCTCGACGCGACTTCGGCCGGCACCGGCTGCCGGAGCTGCTTCAACTCGCCGACCAGTTCCGGCAACACATCGACAAAGCGCGCCCAGCACGCCTCATACGCCGCCTGCAGCGCCGAAGCCGTGCCGTCCGCGCTGAGGATCAGATCGATCGGCCCATGCTGCCAATGCCAGCGGGTCGCGTCGAGTCGGGTGCGGGTGGGGTTCATCGTGTTCGTCAGCCGAGCATCGGTGGCATGGCAGGCGGCCACGGGTTGTCGGGATTGCGCGCCAGGGTGCGGCGCGCGAGCGGCGCGCCTTCCGTATGCTCCGGCCCGTTCGCCAACACGCTCGCCAGCGAACGCACTGCGTCGAGATGACCGCCGAGATCGCGATACGCGTCGTACGTCATGGTGAATTCGATCGGCGCAACGATCGCGGGCGTCGGCACCGTGCCGAACGAACGGTCCGGCATGCGCGACACATCCACCATCACCGTGATGCCGCCGCCCGGCCATACGTAAGCCGGCGCGCCGCCGCAGGTCACGTTGACCAGCTTCTGTTTGATCGCGCGCGTGAGCAGCACCGGGTTCTCCGTGGCGCCCGCTCGCAGGCTGCCGCCCGCGCCGCCTAGAAACAGCACGGTGGCAAGCGAGGGCTCGCAGTTCTCGCCGATCCGTTCGACCGTGCGGCGCACCGCCTCCGGCATCGCCGCGATGCGCGGCACGAGATCCTGATCGAGTTCGTACCACTGCGCGTGCTCGCCGGTGGTCGATACCATCAGCAGGCGCAAACCCGGTCTGGCGACGGCAGGATCGAAGCCTTCGACAATCGCGAGCGGATCCTGAATGTCGGTTCCGCCCCAACCGGTGCCGGGATTGGCCACCTGAAAATAGCGGCCCGGTGTCGACTTGCGTCCGCGAATCTTCAGACCTGAGCGCGCCATGCCGAGGCAGCGCCCGGCCTGATGTTCGGTGAGCACGCCGGTAATGTGATCGTCGACGACCACCACTTCGTCGGCGTGGCCGAACCATTGCTTAGCAAAGATGCCGATGGTGGCCGATCCGCAGCCCACACGCATGCGCTGCTCCTCCACGCCATCGACAATCGGCGCCGCGCCCGCGCGAATCACCAGACTCGCGCCGCCGTCTATGCTCAGCTCCACCGCCTCCTTGTTGCCGAGCGCGAGCATCATGTCGCACGTCACGCGGCCTTCTTTCTTGCTGCCGCCGGTCAGATGATGCACGCCGCCGAGGCTCAGCATCTGCGAGCCGTACTCGGCCGTCGTCACATGGCCCACGATCTCGCCATGGCAGCGCACGTTCGACTGCTCCGGCCCGAGGAAGCGGTCGGTATCGATCTTCACCTTGAAACTGCAGTAGCTGAAAATGCCTTCGGTGACGACCGTGATCATGTCGACTTCGTCGAGCTTCGAGGCGACGATAAAAGGCGCGGGCTTGTAGTCGGGATAGGTGGAGGATGCGCCGACGCCGGTCACGAACAATGCCTGTTCGGCCGCAGCGTCCTGTATTTCAGAAGATGCACCAAATTCTATCGTGGCGTTCTCGCTGCTGGCGTTCGCATCGGACGTCAAACGGTCGCGCGAGAGGAATACCACCGGATCGACACGAATCAGCCGTCCATCTGAATTGGCATAGCGATCGCACGCGCCGGTGCGCCCTTCGGAGATCTGACACAGCACCGGGCAGGCATTGCATTCAATCTTGTTCGACGCCATTCGCTCGCTGCGCGGCGCCGCCTTTTCGAGCACGGTCGGACCCGGCGTCGAGGCGGTTTCACCGTCGACGCTTTCCGCACCGAAATCGACCTTCGTATGTTCTGTCATGGTGGGGTTTCCATACGACGACATTACAATCGGTCCCGCTCCGGCTGACGAATAGCCCTTGTTTAAAGGCATTTTCGCGTGATCCGCCGATTTCCATGTAGCGGTCACTCACCGTTCGTGTAGTATCCGCTACACCAAACTGGTTAGAAATCTACTCGATCAATTTAGTCTGTGCAACGTATTTACCGGCGTGCGCACGATTGGTGCAACGCCACATCGCCGTGCGAATCACGCTTCAATCTACGCTGAAGTGAATGATCGCGCAGCGAGCGCCGCAGCAGGTCACGCGGGTTGTATGATGAAGGCGCGCCGTGCCTGACAGGGTGCGGCGCCTGCCGTTCAACCTGACGCCAACAAGAGATCCGAGACCGCCATGAGTCCCACCGCCGCCCGCAAGCCGGGCGCTACCGGCATCCGTGCGAAACAGGCGCAGGACACGCGCGCCAAGATTCTGAAAGCGGCCATCAAGGTCTTTGCGAAGCAAGGCTATGCGAGCGGCCGCGTGGAGAGTATTTCAAAGGCGGCGCGCTCGCACGACCGCATGATTTACTACTACTTCGGCAGCAAGGAACAGTTGTTCGTCGAAGTTCTGGAAACGATCTACACGCAGTTCAATGAGGCGGAAAGCAAACTCGATCTCGATCTGGCCGACCCTGTGCACGGGCTCGAACAGATGGTCGAATTCGTCTGGCAGTACTACCTCGATCATCCCGAGTTCGTCACGCTGCTTTCCAGCGAGAATCTGCACCAGGGCAAGCACGCGAAGAAATCCCTGAAGCTGAAGGAGATTTCGGGCTATGCGATTTCGGTGGTGCAAAAGTTATTGGATGCGGGTCAGGCGCAGCAGGTTTTTCGTGCGGATGTCAAAGCGCGCGATGTGTATTTGATGATCGCTTCGCTTGGGTATTTTTATAACGCCAATCAATATACGTTGGGCGCGTTTCTTGGCGAGCCGCTGATGGAAAAGACGGCGCTCGAGCATTGGCGCGAGGTTATCAAGGACACGGTGCTGCGCGCGGTGAGGGTGAATTTGTCGGGGGATGCTGTGGTGGCAGTGAGCGAGGCGAGCCAAAACAGCGAAGCGTAGCGCGGGCCATGCTGACACAGTGTCCGGCTCGCAATCCTGGGCGACGAGAGCGGTAGTGCTCCCGTCGTCTGCGCCAGTTGAAGAGCGCTTCAGCGTCAGATAGCGCTATACCTGAAAGTGGTCCCTCAGTACGCCGACAATCCGTCCAGACGCGTGGCCGTCGCCATAAGGTGACACGCCTCGCGCCATCCGCCTGTATTCGGCCGGGTCGTCGAGTAGCCGTTGTGTGTTCGAAACAATGTCCGCATAATCCGTACCCACGAGTTTGACGACCTCCTGCGCGACCGCCTCCGGGCGTTCCGTCTCGTGCCGCAGCACGAGTACCGGCTTGCCGAGCGCGGGCGCCTCCTCCTGCACGCCGCCGGAGTCGGTCAGAATCAGATAGGCCCGCTTCATCGCCGCCACGAACGGCAAATAGTCAAGCGGCTCGCAGAGGGTAATCCGGGGGTGTTTGTCGAGATGCGCGTAGGCCGCTTCACGCACGTTCGGATTCGGATGAACGGGATAGAGAACATGAACATCCTGATTGTTATCGGCGATCGTTTTGAGTGCTCTCAGGATGTTTTGAAAAGCCTCGCCGAAATTCTCGCGACGGTGCGAAGTCACCAGAATCAGCCGGCTATCTCCGTTGAAAGGCACCGCGCCGTCGCACCGCTCAGCCACGTCCAACAAGGCGTCGATGACCGTGTTCCCGGTGACGAACACGCTCGCCGCATCAATACCTTCCGCAAGCAGATTGCGTTTCGCGGTTTCCGTCGGCGCGAAATGCCAGCGCGCAAGTCGACTCGCCACCACGCGATTCATTTCCTCCGGAAACGGATTCGAAAGATCGCCTGTTCTGAGCCCGGCTTCGACATGTCCGACCGGCACGCGCCGGTAAAAGGACGCGAGCGCCGCCGTCAGCACAGTGGTCGTGTCGCCCTGCGCGAGTAGCACGTCGGGCTGTTCGGCGGCGAGCACCTCGTCGAGCCGGACCATGAGCCGCGAAGTCAGCATGGGCAAAGACTGATTGGGCTGCATGATGTCGAGATCGATATCGGCCTTAATCTCGAACAGCCGCAATACCTGATCGAGCATGCCGCGATGCTGCGCGGTTGCCAGCACGCGGCAGTCGGCCCACTCCTCGCGTTGCAACTGCTTGACGAGCGGCGCCATTTTCACTGCTTCAGGACGGGTTCCTACAGTAACGATGATCTTACGTTTTTTCACAGAGTCTTCCGGTATTAAACTTGAAGGGTGGTGTCTTGAAGTGGTCATGCCCGACCGATGAACCGGCAGATCGCCGACCTGAGCCGCCATGTCTTTGAGCGAAGCATCGTGTCCCTTTGGCTCGCGACGCCGTCCGCAATTGCCCGGACTTCGGTCAGGAGCCTTGCGCAATCTTCCCGTTCGGTCCGCAGCCGTTCAATGCAGGCGCGAAGCACCATGATTTCCGCTGACAGGGCGCCACATTCCTCCTTCAGTTCGGTTATGGTTTCCCCCCGCTCGGAGTAGGCCTGTGTCAGTTCGGCAATTGTCTGATCCCGCTCGGCGAGCGTCTCTTGCGAGCGCGCCTGCTTGTCCTTCTCCGCGTCGCATTCTGCCCGTACATCCTGCAGAGTCTTTAAAGTCGCCTCGAGTTGCGCGTTCGTCGCAGCCTGCTCGTCACGTGTCCGGGCAAGCTGCTCTCTGTCCGAGGCGTGCTGTTGGGCAATGATCTGGCCGCGCTCTTGCGCGAACGCCTCATAGGTATCGTCGCCGATAAAGAAATTGCGTAGGTCCGGCCGGGTGTCGCCGAGTGACGAGAGCCTCGCATAAACGAGCAATATCTGCTTACCGTTCCAATAGTTGATATTGACCTTCGCCGCGTCAACAACGCGGCAGGCGACGGCAGCGAAACCGGGCACCGGGCAGATGGGAATGTTGTCGAGATCGAACGTGAAGAAGTGCTCGGGAATCCGGTCATATTCCTGAAACGGCAGAAGCAGAACCAGAAAACGCTTCGTATGCTTCGCGAGGCGCGCCACGACGTCGAACGGGTGATCGAAATGCTCAAGCGTATTCGACGAAAAAATCACGTCGTAGTCGTCGAGGTCGTCGAGAGCCTGCGCCTTGAAACGCCTATTCGGGAAAGATGCCTGGGCCTTCCCGATCGCCACTTCCGAAATATCGATGCCGGTGATGGAGTTCAAGCCGAGCCATTTGCTCAGTTCGTCTACGCCCTGTCCCTCGGCGCAACCCCAGTCGCAGATATCCCATTGCTCCCGCAACGCCTGATCCTTGAACCAGCCCGGCATCAGCCTGGCCGCCAGCATCGCGAAGAATCGTGTTTGCCCATGTCCGCCGGCGGAGACCCAATCGGTCGTGAAGCGATAGTCCCAGTACTGCTTTGAATTAATGTCTGTCATTAAAAGGCGTATTGGTCTGTCTATACCACCGAATTCAATGCACGAGCGCTCCATCGCGCGCAAGCGTCCCGATACGATCAGAAAGGCCTAGTCGACGGTGAGCGTGCTTTCGATGACTTCACGCCAGCGGCCCTCCCACGCCTTCTTCGCAAACGCGGACGACGATTCGATCCCATGAGCGGCAAGTCTGGCGAGTGTTGCCCGGTCATCCGCCAGTTCTTCGATCGCGGCGGCAAGCTCGAAATAGTCCGCGCGGATCAGCTTGCCGTTATAGCCGTCGACGATCAGATTCGGCAGTCCGCCAACGTTGGTTGCAATGACCGCATTATTGGTCGCCAGCGCCTCGATACACGACAGGGATGTGCCTTCCGAATACATGGTGGGCACCAGCACAATATGGCTATCGACGTAGGCTTTGTGCATATCCTCCATGTCATATTCGATCCAGCTCACTTTGTGCGGATGGCGCGCCACGAATGCTTTTACCGCCTCCGCGTCGCGATCGATTGCCTGTCCGCACAGCACAAGACGGATATCCGTGCGCCGCGAGAACAAAAGATCGAACGCGGTGATAGTCAGATAAAGGCCTCTGGCTTCATAAAGCCGGCGTGGCAGGAGAACGCATAACTCCTCTGCTTCGAAATTCTTCGGATTGTTTCCGAATGAATCGAGATCGACGTAGTTAGGAACGTAGGTCAGCGTATTGGCGAGGCCCCAGTCATAGGTTCGCACCCAATTGATGAAATTCGTATCCACGCAAACGCATCGATCACTGTTGCGAAGCGCGCGGAAAAGCGTTTCATAGCGGCCTCGATCGAACGTCGCGAGATTATTGGATGCCCCGTCCCAATGGATACCGTGGTTGATCGCGATGACGCGCCTGTTTTTTCCAAGCGACGCGGCGAGCTCAGTGGGCGACGCGATAATGAGATCGGCGTCTGCACAGAATTCGGCGTATTTGCTCGACAGGGTCTCCAGATCAAGGTTGTCCACGGCGCTCACTCCGATCACCTTGATGCCGCGGAAATCGCGCTCAAAAGGCTCCCAGGCATTCTGCAAGAGGCGCACCTCGTACCCCATGCCGCCGAGTACGACGGCGAGATCGTAGACGTAGCGCTCGGCCCCGCCCTTATAGACGGTTTCGCCCTTCCAGTCGTAGAAGTTGACGTTGACGATGTCTACCTTGATGGCGCGCCGCACGGAGGTGGGTATCAGCCTTGCGACGTTCGTCGCATTCACCCGTCTGAGCAAAGGCGCGTGAAGCACCGGCCAGGCGTGCATGCGCGCGACCTCTGCGGACGCCGAAGTGTACGCATTCGCCCACTGCCCGCCGGCAACGGCATCAACGAAGTCGATGCCAGACGCGACGATGACCGCGTGTTCGTATTCCCTGATGGTGCGGGTCGGCGTTCCAATCACCGGCTTGCCTGCCGCCAGATACTCGAACAGCTTCAGAGGCGAAACAGGGTCGGTCTTCTCGCTCACAATGAACGGAACGATACCGACATCGATCCAGGCGAGATAATGCTTCAGTTCGGAGTACGGTTTCGGACCCAGGTGAATGAAATTGTCGAACGCCTTCAGCCGGGCCATGCGCTCCTGAACCTCGGCACCGTATTGCGGCTCGAAAGCGACAACAGGACCGACGAACAGCAACACAACGTCGTCGAGCCGCACTATTTCGTCTAGCAGATCGAAATCGAGCAGTTCGGAAATTGCGCCGTGATAGCCGACAACCCGCCGGCTTACCGCCATGTCGTGCAATTTTTCCGGCACGTCACATCGTTCGCGCTCCCCGTGAAGAAAGTCCTCGGGATAAACCCCGTTTTCCAGCAGCAGCGCGTTCGTGACCTTCGCGCGGTTCGCGTCGTACAGCCGGTTTGACGAAAACAGGCAGACATTCGCTATGTACAGCAAAAGCTCATGGTCGCTACGCATGACCTCGGAATAGTTGGCGAAGATGGTCAGATCATCGAGTACGTCGTAGATCGTGAATGCAGAGCGGCAGATATCAGCAACGTATTTGAAACCGGGCCAGTGCAGATAGAGCGTGACCGGCTCGTCCTGGAAATAGCCGAGGAAATCCTCGACCATGTTGGAAACATAAAGGTTCGTTGACGCGGGCCGGATGAACGGATAAGGACCGCCGTATTCCAGCATCACGCAGAGATAACCCGCTTTGGCGAACTCGGCCATGATGTGGTCGGGACGCTGTTTGAGCGAAAGATCGTAGGCAACCGGGCACAGTACGACACCCCGGCGCCCGGAATGAGTCGCGAGCAGGCGACTGATCTGGTGCCTTCTCTGTTTCGAGGGATCCTTGGCGTAGCTGCTGAAATAGGCTGCCTGGGCGCGCGTGTGGGCCTCATAGTCGCCATTGGTAACAGGCACGACCTCGGTCGTGGCAATCTGCTGGATGGCAGCACCCGTTCCAAACGGCGTTCTGTAGCGCGCCGCTACCGCATAAACTGCACTCGCAATGCGCCGCATGGGAGCGGTCAGTTTCCACGAACTGCTTTCGAATACTTCGCTAAGGGCGCCCTGCGTCCGCTCGCGCTCGCGAACCTCAAGCACAAGTTCGCTCGATATGTTATTCAGCGAGCGCTTGAGGGCGTGGATCTCCGATAGTGCGTCCGACAGCCGCCTCGCGAGCGTATAGCGGTCTTTGCGCGCGAGACGCTGCGCCTCTGCAACCTGATTATGTTGCTCGATGAGGGTATCCGCGTCGGGCGTCGGAAGGCTCAACTTTGCAAATGATCCGTAGGTTTGTTTCTGCGTGGTGTCTAGTGTCACTTCTTGCTCATTCATGGCCAACCTCAAAAGTCGCCGTTACCCGTGTTTGTTCTTCCCCAGGCCGTCATTGCTTATCAAGAGGCATTTCTTCCATGCATAATTTCTCTGTGATGTCCGGCAGGAACAGCCCGTATCTACCGCTTTGCACATGCGAAGAGAAATAGCAGGCTCCCTCGATATATTCGTAGTATTGCGGCACCGCCCCAGACCGGTCTTCGAGTGCTGCCACGAGCAGATATCTGCCTGCGTTGAGCTGGTTTCTCAGGCAAAACTCGATTTCGATTTCGCTGCCGTCGCAATCGAAGTCAATGCTTTTCTCGTCGTATGTGGTCCGCACGATCAGATCCGTGCCTTTGGTATCCTTGATGGAGAACGCCACGCTCAAGGCGCGACGATCAATGCCTTCCGGGACATGGATCACGAAGCGGACGATCATCGGCTCGAATGCCGCGAACACGCTCTGTTGCTGGCGGGATGAGTCCAGGACTTGCGCCGATACGATTGATCCGACGTGCGTCCCCCAGTGATTGATGGGTTCGTCACCGGCGATGGAGGCGACTGGTCTCACGCTTTCCTTCGCATCTTCTTCCAACGCGGTCGCGCCGTCTGCCGATTGGCGGGACACGCCGATGGGCTCGCTTTCGCCGAGTCCTTCGGACATGAACTGCGTGTATTGCGCAGTAACCGCAAACGCGTTGCCCTCCATCCGCACCCGTCCGCCGTCGAGCCAGATAGCGCGCTCGCACAAGGTTCGCACCGAGCCCACGTCATGCGACACGAAAAGAATCGTGACGCCGGACTCCTTGAGTTCCTTGATCTTGTTGAAGCATTTGGCCTGGAAGCGCGCGTCGCCCACGGCAAGGGCTTCGTCGATAATCAATACTGCCGGGTCGACGTGAATGGCAACCGCGAATGCTAACCGCACGTACATACCGCTCGAATAGGTTTTGACCGGCTGATCGATGAAATCGCCGATTTCCGCGAACTTCTCAATGCTGGCGAATTTCCGTTCGATCTGCGCAGCCGTCATTCCCAGCATTGCCGCGTTCAGATAGACATTTTCCCGGCCGGAAAACTCGACGTTGAAACCCGCTCCCAATTCGAGCAGTGCGGCCACGCGACCGTTGATCGCGATGTCGCCTGCGGTGGGGCGCAGCGTTCCGCATATGATTTGCAAAAGAGTGGATTTGCCGGAGCCGTTGCGCCCGATAATGCCGACTGTCTCGCCCCGGGTCACTGACAGCGACACATCGCGAAGCGCCCAGAATTCCCTGGCGTACCCGGTACGTCTCGGGAAAACGATATGCTTGAGCCGGTCGAGCGGCGTTTCGTAGATATCGAAGCGCTTCGAGGCATGGTTCACCTTAATCGTCGTTTCAGGCCTGTCGGGTTGATTCATTTCCATGAGCGCGGGCATTACAGGACGTCCGCGAATCCTTCGCGTGTCTTCTGGAACCAGGCCAGACAGAGCCACGCGAAAGCAACGCTGCACAACAGGTAAACTGCGATCCCGAAGAAATCCGGCAAATCGCCATTGATCATGACCGCCCGTGCCTGCTCGATGATGAACGTCAGCGGGTTGGCTAGAATCAGCGCCCTGAAAGCAGGGGTTAGAGTGTTGAGAGCATAAAATACCGGCGACAGGAACATCAGCATCGATGAGAGCAGCGTCGTGATATACGTCAGGTCACGCACGTAGACACCGGTGGCGGCGAATAGCCAACCCACGCCCACACCGACGAAAGCGAGCGGAATAAAGAGCGCCGGCAAAAAGACGATCGTCCACTGAAGCTTTCCATATACGCACAGTGCAAACACGATCCAGACGGCAAAGCTCGTCAGGAAGTGAAACGCCGCCGACGCCACTGCGATCCACGGCAGGATTTCCAGCGGAAAAACGACCTTCGTCACGTAGTTGACGTTGGTCGTAATAATGGCCGGCGCCCTATTCAGACACTCGGCAAAAAAATTGAAAAGAATGAGCCCCGCGAACAGGATCACGGCGAACTGAAAACTATTGTCGGTTCCCGGCCAGCGCGATTTCAACAGCGTGCCGAAAACAACTGTGTACATTGCGAGCATGATCAACGGCTGAACGATGGACCACGTCAGTCCCATTACCGACCCGCGATAACGGCTCAATACGTCACGTTTGGTGAGTGCGACGATAAGCTGGCGTTGCTGCCAGGGAAGCAGGAAGAGCGTGCCAAAATGAGCCCGCGGATGAGATTCCTCGCGGCCGTCATGCTTATAGGTGAAGCTCATATGGACAGATCGCCTCGAACAGCGCTGGCTGGTTTAACGGTCGACAAAGGAATAGATGATGCGGCATCGGACGAACTTGCCAGAGCCGAGATCGATGTTACAGCCAGGGTGCCCAGCAGGATGCTGCGAAAGCGCGGAGACTAGCGCAAGAAAACACGGAATTTTCCGCACGAAAAATCAAGCAGAACGCAGGAAAATTCCACAGAAAAGAAGGCTTCCTGAGAACCGCGGTCATGCCACGCAGCGCGGCGGCGCTCCAAGTCGAACGCTAGCGGATACGAGCTATCCGCATCACGGCCCGTTGCGGGCCGGATCAAAACCGAACATCGTCGATGTTCCAGGGCAGCGCACATTCGCGCGCTGCCCGACACGCTCTCCGTATCTCAGCAATTACTTCTGCACCGCCGCCGCGTCGTCTTCACGAAACAGCTTGTCGGCCAAGTGAAACGCCGAATTGGCCGCCGGCACACCGCAATAAATCGCGGTTTGCAGCAGCACTTCCTTGATCTGTTCACGCGTCACGCCGTTGTTCTTCGCGGCGCGCAGATGCAGTGCGAGTTCTTCGCCGCGGTTGAGCGCGACCATCATCGCGATGGTCAGCAGACTGCGCGTGTGACGCGGCAAACCATCACGCGTCCAGATTTCACCCCATGCATAGCGGGTGATGAAATTCTGAAACTCTTCCGTCAGTTCAGTACGGTTCGCGAGCGACCGGTCGACGTGCGCACTACCCAGCACCGCGCGGCGCACACCGAGTCCGGCTTCGTAACGGTCTTCGTCGTTCATTTCTGCTCCGTCAGGAAGTCGACCACGGTCTTCGTGAAAGCAGGCGCTCTTTCGATGTTGGAAATATGCGAGGCATCCAGTTCCACGTAACGCGCGCCCGCAATCGCCTGCGCCAGTTCGCGGCCTTGCGCCGGCGTCGCGGCCAGATCGTGCGTGCCGCCGATCACCAGCGCCGGCACCTTGATGCCGGGTGCTTCGGGACGCAGGTCGGCGGCGTCGATGGCTTCGCAATTGGAGGCGTAGCCTTCCTTGTCGGTGTGCACGAACACGTCGCGAATCATGGCCAGCACCACCGGCTCGCGGTCCATATAGTCAGCCGTGAACCAGCGCGGCAGAACGGCGTCGGCCAGCGCGTGCATGCCTTCGGTGCGCGCCTTCACGGCGCGCGGCACCCACACTTCCGGCGAGCCGATGCGCGCGGCCGTATTGCACAGCACGACGCGCTCGATCCGATCCGCGTGGCGCGCGGCCAACGCAACGCCGGTCAGGCCGCCCATCGACAGTCCGCAGAAATGCGCGCGGGCGATCTTCAGCGTATCCATCAGGCCGAGCACGTCGCCGGTCAGTTGCTCGATCGTGTACGGGCCTTTCGGCGCTTCCGAGTGGCCGTGGCCGCGCGTGTCGTAGCGCAGCACGCGAAAGTGTTTCGACAGCGCCGCGACTTGCGGCGCCCACATGGACAGATCGGCGCCGAGCGAATTCGACAGAACGATCCACGGCGCGTTGCCGTGACGGTTGCCGTCGATTCGATAGTGAAGCTCGGTGCCGTTGACTGCGGCGTAAGGCATGCCCGTTACTCCCTGGAATGGTCGCGCTGCGAGCGCGTGGTGTGAAGGGCCAGCGCGGCATCCACATAAGCGTGCGCCTGGCCGACGTATTGAGCCGGATCGAGCAGTTGCTTCAGACGCTCGAGCGGAAGATGTTCGGTCACAGCCGGGTCTTCGGCAAGCACGTCGAAGAGCGTCCGGCCGTCGCGGATCGCGGCTTTCGACGCGCGCTCCACCAGATGATGCGCGTCGAGCCGGCCGATGCTGTCGCCAAGCGCGAGCATGACCGCTTCGCCGAGAATCAGGCCGTGCGTGATGTCGAGATTGGCGGCGAGGCGCGCCACGTTCACGTTCAGTCCCGCGGCGATCTGTTCGATGTTGGCGAGCGCGCCGCCCGCGAGGCGCGCGAGATCCGGCAGCGCATCCCACTCGGCCTGCCAGCCGCCGAGCGCGCGTTCGTGCTCCTGCACCATGCCGGCGAACACCGTGGCGACCAGTCCCGGCGCACGCGTAGCGGCCGTCAGCACCGCCGCGCAGCCGACCGGGTTGCGCTTGTGCGGCATGGTCGACGAACCGCCCTTGCCGGCCGCAGCCGGTTCGGCCAGTTCGTCGATTTCGGTTTGCATCTGCAGCGAGATGTCGCGCGCGATCTTGCCGAGCGTGCCGATCAGCATGCCGAACAGCGCCGCCGTTTCGGCAATGCGATCGCGCTGTGTGTGCCAGGGCAGCGTCGGCACGGCAAGGCCGAGTTCCTGTGCGAGCGATTGCGTGACTTGCGGCGCGGCCTCGCGCAGGCTCGCCAGCGTGCCCGCCGCGCCGCCGAATTGCAGCACCAGCACGCGAACGCGCAGCGCATCGAGCCGCTCGCGATGACGCAGCAACGCGTCGAGCCACTGCGCGAATTTGAGGCCGAGCGTGATGGGCAGCGCCTGCTGCAGCCAGGTGCGGCCGATCATGGGCGTGGCGCGATGCACGGCCGCGAGTTTCGCCACGGCGTTACAGGTGGATTGCAGGCCGCTGTCGAGCAGATCGAAGGTGTCGCGCAATTGCAGCACCGTCGCCGTGTCGATGATGTCCTGGCTGGTGGCGCCCCAGTGCACGTATTTCGACGCCTCGGCGTCGGCCGCCTTGACGCGCGCGGTGAGTTGCTTGACGAGCGGAATCGCGAGATTGCCGCCGAGCGCGGCGTCGCGTGCGAGCGCGCCGGCATCGAGCTGATCGGCCTGGCAGGCGGCCTCGATCGCCGCCACCGCCGTATGCGGAATCACTTCATGCCTGGCTGAAGCGCGCGCGAGCGCCGCTTCCACGTCGAGCATGCGTTGCAGCGTGGCACGCGGCGCCCAGATGTCGTTCATTGGCTGCGTGCCGCAAAGAAGGCCGGTCAGACGGGCGCTGGAGTCGAGCATGATGACGTGGATAGCCTGAGGTATCGAAAGTGAAAGCGCCTGCCGCGCGTCAGGCCGCGCGCGCCGCTTGCGTGCCGTCGATCAGCGGCACGCCGGTCAGCTTGTGCAATGCATCGAAATCGATGTCCGAGAAAATCTCGCGCACCACGAGGCCCTGATCGGTGACATCGATCATCGCAAGGTCCGTATAGATGCGGTCGACGCAACCCACGCCCGTTACCGGGTAAGTGCATTCGGCGGCGATCTTGCTCTCGCCCTGCTTGGTCAGATGCTCCATCATGACATAGACCTGCTTCGCGCCGATGGCCAGATCCATCGCGCCACCGACTGCCGGAATCGCGTCGGGCGCGCCGGTGTGCCAGTTCGCCAGATCGCCCCCGGCCGATACCTGGAAAGCGCCGAGCACGCAAAAATCCAGATGGCCGCCGCGCATCATCGCGAACGAATCGGCGTGGTGGAAATAGGCGCCGCCCGTGAGGAGCGTGACGTGCTGCTTGCCGGCGTTGATCAGTTCGTCGTCTTCCTCGCCTTTGGCGGGCGCCGGGCCCATGCCGAGCAAACCGTTTTCGCTGTGCAGGAAGATTTCCTTGTCGGCGGCAAGGTGGTTCGCCACCAGCGTCGGCACGCCGATGCCGAGGTTCACGTAGGCGCCTTCGGGAATGTCCTGCGCAACACGCCGGGCCATTTCATCGCGGGTCAGTTTTTTCATGTCGGTCTCCGGTTCAGGCTGCGGTGGCGGTGGCGGCGGTTTGGTGCGCCGCTTGCGGCACTTCGATCACGCGCTGCACGAAAATGCCGGGCGTGATGATCACTTCGGGATCGAGCGCGCCGAGCGGCACCACTTCCGACACCTGCACGATCGCGGTTTTCGCCGCGCTTGCCATGATCGGCCCGAAATTGCGAGCCGTCTTGCGATAAATGAGATTACCCCAGCGATCGCCCTTATACGCCTTGATCAGCGCGAAGTCCGCATGCAGCGGCGACTCCAGCACATAGTGCCTGCCGTCGATCAGACGGGTTTCCTTGCCTTCGGCGAGCCTCGTGCCATAGCCGGTCGGCGTGAAGAAGCCGCCGATACCCGCGCCTGCCGCACGGATGCGCTCCGCGAGATTGCCCTGCGGCACCAGTTCGAGTTCGATCTCTCCGGCGCGATACAACGCGTCGAATACGTATGAATCGGTTTGGCGCGGAAACGAGCAGATGATCTTGCGCACGCGCTTGGCCTTGAGCAGCGCCGCGAGGCCGATGTCGCCGTTACCGGCATTGTTGTTGACGATGGTCAGATCGCGCGCGCCCTGTCCGATGAGCGCGTCGATCAACTCCGACGGCATGCCGGCCGTGCCGAACCCGCCGATCATGACGGTCGCGCCGTCGTGCACATCGGCGACGGCCGATTGAAGTGACTCGAAAATCTTGTTGATCATGTCGAATTTCCTTTTGGGGCGCTGCGTGCCGCCAGGCTGGCTGGGTTGAGGAGAGCGCTGGGCGGAACGGTCTCCGGGCCAATGCTGGCGGCTCGCCGGGTGGAGATGCGGGCTGGCGCCGTCGGTTGGCTCGCGTTGAATTTGTTCGTTATATGAACATGGATTCGTTTAGCGAACGTTCAGGCGATTATGGTTGCCCTCCGGGCCGCTTGTCAAGGCAGGGGATTCCCCTTAAGCATAGGTTTTGCCGCCCGCCGTGCGGGTTCGCCGCCGGATCGCAGGCTCGTGGAGAGCCCATTGCACTATGCCAAGGATCGATTATTCGGCTAACCTCTATCCACATACCGGATACCCTGAGCTCGCCTCACAGGTCATGCACGCATGTCTGAAACAAACCTGGATCTGAATCTGATCCCCTACCTGGTCGCGATGGAAGACACGCGCAATGTCAGCCGCGCGGCCGAGCAACTCGGTGTGAGCCAGCCCCGCGTGAGCACCGCGCTGGGAAAATTGCGCGAATACTTCGAGGATCCGCTGTTCGTGCGCACGTCGAAAGGCATGGAACCCACGCCGCGTGCGCTCGCCATCCTGCCCGCCGCGCGCGACGCGCTGCTGCGCATCGAGAAAGGCATGCTCGACGTGCAGGAATTCAACCCGGCCACCAGCACGCGTACTTTCTCGATTGCGCTTTCCGACGTCGGCGAGATCGTGTTTCTGCCGCGGCTTCTGCAACTTTTCGCCGAACGCGCGCCGTTCGCGAATCTGCGCTCGGTGACGCTCTCGCCCTCGCAGGTGGAGCGTGGGCTCGAATCGGGCGATGTCGACCTCGCCGTTGGTTATTTCCCCGATCTGTCGGGCAATAACTTCTTCCAGCAACGGCTTTTCACGCATCGATTCATCTGTCTGATGCGCACGGGCCATCCGCTGTCGAAGGCGCCGCTCACGCTGGCACAATATGTGGCGTCGGGGCATGCCGTGGTGCGCGCCGAAGGACGCAGCCAGGAAGTCCTCGAACACTATCTGGAGAAGAAACGCATCAAGCGCCGCGCGGTGCTCGAAACGCCTCACTTCATGAGCCTGCCGTTCATCCTCGCGCGCACCGATCTGCTTGCGACTGTGCCGCACGCCATCGGCTTCGCGTATGTATCGGAGCACGCGTCGATCACGCTGGTCGAGCCGCCGCTGCCGTTGCCGCATTTCGATCTGCGGCAGCACTGGCATCGCAAGTTTCATAACGATCCGCGCACGAGTTGGCTGCGCGGCGTGGTCGCCGAACTGTTCAACGACGCAATGGACGAGTGGCCCAAATGAGCGTCGCGCAATCCGGCGCGCCCTGACAGCCAAAGGGGACATCGACCCGGCATGGCACGAAACATGGAACAATGGCCGCACTCATTGAACCCGCGCGCTCCATACAGGGTCGACGCGCGATCCCGGAGGAGCGACGCATGACCAGCAGCAAGGCAAAGAAAACCAAACCCACAACCGCAACGGAACGTCCGAGCCGCGAGGAAGCCGAAGCAGCTGTTCGCGTGCTGCTGCGCTGGGCCGGCGACGATCCGGCGCGCGAAGGCCTGATCGACACGCCGGCGCGCGTGGTGCGCTCGTATGAGGAGTTTTATGCGGGCTACCAGGTCGACCCGCGTGAGATCCTTGCCCGCACCTTCTCCGAAGTGGACGGCTACGACGAGATGATCGTGCTGAAAGACATCCGCTTCGAAAGTTATTGCGAACATCACATGGTGCCGATCATCGGGCGGGCGCACGTTGCGTATCTGCCGCAGCATCGCGTGGTCGGCATCTCCAAGCTGGCGCGTCTCGTCGATGCGTTCGCCAAGCGCCTGCAGATCCAGGAAAAGATGACGGTGCAGATCGCCGACACTTTGAACGAAGTGCTGCAACCCGCAGGCGTCGGCGTGATTCTCGAAGCCGCGCATCAATGCATGTCGACACGCGGCGTGCACAAGGCGGGCGTGACGATGGTCACCTCGCGCATGCTCGGCACGTTCCGCACGGATCCGTCCACGCGTCGCGAGTTTCTGTCGATCGTCGGCAATCCGGGCGTGGTGGCGGTCTCCAATACGTAGACACGCTCGCCGGGCGCGAGCATGGCAGCGGTCAATACGGCGGGCAAGGTGCCGGCAAGCACGATGACGCCGTCAGCACTGGCCCGGCGCCAAATCCATCGAGTATCCTGAGCTAGCGGAATGGCGGACGACTAAAAAACTCCGAAATGGAGTGCCTCGGGTACACACTTTGCATCCCCAAGTAGAAACCCAAGGCACGCCGGCTCAACCGGAAAAACAGGAGTCCCTCAATTGGTAGAATTTCCGTCTTCGGCGGTATCGACCTGGGGCGGCGCGGTCGTGTTCCTCAACGTCCTGTTGACGCGCCTCGGCGTGCCGATCCCCGCAGTGCCCATGCTGCTCTTCGCGGGCTCCGCGATCGCCGCCGGCACGCTGTCCTTCTGGCCGATCCTCGGCGCCGCCGTGCTCGGCGCGCTGATCGGCGACGGCGCCTGGTTTACAGCCGGCCGCCTGTACGGCCGCAAGCTGATCGCCGCGTTGAGCCGGCTCTCGCCGGCCATCGATCCCAAAGTAGACAAGGCGCGCTCGCTATTCGAGCGCTTCGGCGTGCCGCTCGTGTCGATCTCGAAGTTCGTTCCCGGACTCGCGCTCATCACCCCGCCGCTGATGGGCACGACCGCCGTGGATGCCCGCATCTACGCGGTCTGGGATCTGGCCGGCGCCCTCGCATGGGGCAGCTTCTGGCTGCTTGGCGGCGCGGCCGCAGAGCGGCAGTTGCATATGCTGCTCGAGTTCGTCAAAGCGCGGGGCGGCACGGTCATCGACATTCTGCTGGCGGCCGCTCTGGTTTATCTCGCCTTCCGTTTGCAGCAACGGCGCCGCGAGCGCCGCCGTTTCGCGGATGCCGCCGCCGTTGCAGCAGCCGAGGCCGGCGGCGGTGGACGGCGCCGCATCGCGCCGCCCAAGGTGCTCGACGCCCGCCCGCAAACGCCTTCGCTCGAAGCACCGCGCCGCATTCCGGGCGCGCTTGCGCTCGATCCGCACTCGCCGGAGCAGATCGACGGCGCCCTGCGGGCGCACGACACGGTGATCTATTGCATTTGCCCGGACAGCGCGACCGCGGTCGACATCACGCAACGCATGCGGCACAACGGCTATACGAGAATTCGCGCGCTGCGGGGTGGCCTCGATGCCTGGCAGCGGCGCGGCTTTCCGGTCGAACCGCTTGCACCGGCCGACGAACTGACCACCGGCAAACGTGCGCCGCAACCGTGCGGCGAAGCGCGCGGGGCGATCACGCTGCGCGGCTTCGCCCCGCGCAGCAGCCAAAGCACCTGAACCACACCATTCGCGTTCCAGCCGGAGCCGCCACCTACGACGGCGAGTCCTGCGGCATGGGACGCTCCGCCAACGTGTCCGAACTGACGCGATTGCGTCCGGCCGCCTTCGCGACGTAAAGCTGCCGATCTGCCGCGGCCAGCAAATCGAGCGCATTGGCGCCCCCGGCCGGTACACAGGTCGCGCAACCCACGCTCACCGTGACCGTAGCCGACTCGCCGCCACTGTGGATGACGTCCTGCCCTTGCACCTTGCGGCGAATCTTGTCCGCCACCTTGAGCGCGCCCTCGGCCGAGGTGTCCGGCAAGATCACGGCGAACTCCTCGCCGCCGTACCGCGCCACCACGTCGACCCAACGGCGCACCGCCGCCGAAATGCATTCGGCCACCGCGACCAGGGCCTCGTCGCCGCTCGCATGGCCGTGGGCGTCGTTGAATTGCTTGAAGTGATCGATGTCAATGAACAACGCCGACAGCGGTTGCCCACTGCGCCGCGCGCGCCGCCACTCTTCGTCGAGCCGGGTATCGAGCACGCGGCGGTTGCCGAGTCCGGTGAGCGGGTCGGTCGCGGCAAGACGCACCAGCGCCGCCTGCGCGCGCAGCTTGTCGCGCAACGCCAGCGACAACAGCCACGAAATCACCACGAATACCGCGCCGAACGTGAGCGTCAGCGCGGCGGTAATCCGGCTGCGGTGCCGCCACGGCGCCAGTACTTCGTCCACGGAAGGCGCGACCACGGCGATCAGCGGCGTGCGCGGCACGCGCGCGTAGGTGTACATGCGCCGCACGCCGTCCACGGCCGAATTCGCCACATACGTGCCCGCGTTATGCGCGGCCATGATCTGGAAGGTGGGCGACTTCGCGATGCTCGAGCCGATATCGCGCGGGGAAAACGGCTTACGCGCCAGCAGGGTGCCGTCGTCCATCACGATGAACACCGATCCTAGCCGGCCCGTATCGATCCGATCCAGCAGGTGCTGAAAATATTCGATGCGAATAGCCAGCAGCGCAACGCCGTCGAAGCTACCGTCGATTTCGTCGATGCGCCGCGTGAGACCGATGGAGAGTTTGCCGTCGCGCAGCCGCGAATGGAACGGGTGAGAGAAATACAGGCCCACGGCCGGGCTGCGTTGATGGACCAGGAAATAGTCGCGGTCCGCGAGGCTGACCGCGGTATTGACGTCGCTGTTCTGCGAGGCGACGACCCGACCCTCGCGGTCGATCACATAGGCACCGCCCAGGTACGCCGCGGTTGTCGCGCGGTCGAACAGCACCGCGCGCTGCACGTCGGCGGGCAACTTCCACGAGGCCGGGTTGCTCGCCCCGTCGGCCATTGCCTGCAAGGACAGGTCGTAGATTTCCACGTTGCGTTCGAGCTCCGTGGAAATGATCGCGACGAGGTTTCCCGACGTCTCACGCGCGTGATCGAGCGCATCGGCCCGGCCGCTGCTGAGCGTGAGCAGCGTCAAGCCTGCCATCGACACCGCGACCAGCGTGCCGGCCACGCCGACAAAAAACGGCTGGTTGCCCACGTATCGCGACACGCCGGCGCCATAGCCGCGTAATTTCTTGTGCAAGCGCCGGCGCAGCGAAAGCGTTTGATGTACCACGTGCGCTTCGCCTCCTTCGCAGTTGATCCGCATGCCTCCCGCTTATGCGGATGCGCAGCCAATGTTGTTATTCGGATGCCAGTTGTGCCGTTTGGTTCGCGCATGCGTACGAGACGCGCGCTGCATCACAGTTTGCGCAGCAGTCCCGCCGCCGCGCGCATCCGCCGTTTGCGCTCTTTCCTGAGCCCCTGGAGCGCCGCGTCGGTATCGCCGACGCCAGCGCCAGCGAGCAGGGCAATATTGTCCCGCAGCAACATCTCGCTCGCGACCACGTCGTTCAGCGTACCGAATCGTTTCTGGATCTGTTTCAAACGTTTGAGGGTACGTTTGCGCCCGCCGCTCAGGACGGGTTCGAAAAACTCGAGCAGATAGCGCAGCTTCTTTCCCGCCTTCCTGACATTGTGAAAGGCCGCGTAGTTGGATCGCTTCGCACGACGCGCGCGTTTCATCCGCTTCTTCAATGAACGCTCCGAAGCCGCCACACGCCGAGTGGCGAACTTGCGCAGCGGCATGCGCTCATGGGCGGTATTCAGCTCTTTGGACGCACTGGTCAAGGCTTCGCGTAGCAAGTGTTTGACGTCCGCGTTCGAGAGCGTTTCGCGGCTCGTTGCCAGCGCGCCAACGCGAGCATCCTGCAGTTTCGGCACCATGTCGCGCGCGCCGTTGCCTTCTTTCGTCAGCAATTCGATCAGGATGTCCCAGTCGCGCGTTTTGCCGGCAGCTGTGGCCAGATACTTATAAAGGTCACGTTGACGCGTATTCTGGCCTTTATCCAGCAACGGCTCGAACGCCCACCACAGGGAACGCAAACGCCGCAGCGAGACGCGCAGTTTGTGCAGCGCTTCCGGCGACGCATCTTCGCGCACCGCATTCGCGTATTCGATCGCGTCGTCGACGAGAGGCGCCGCATAGGATGCGAAAGCCGTTTGCGCAGAAGGCGCAGCAGCGGATGGATCGCTGTTGACGGGCAATTTATCGGCTTTGCGGCTCTCACGTTTCATTGAAGATCCCTGGATACACCGTCCTGACAGCCTAGCAAAAAAAGGACCTAACGGGTATGCGCTCCGCAATTCATGGCCAGCACGCCGTGCAGCGACTATCTTTGACACATGCGACGATGACCTGCGGCGAACCGGCATCGCGATCCACGTCGGCGCCGTCAGCAAACGAAACTACTGTCAGGAGGTTGTATGCGAATACTCATTGTCGGCGCAACGGGCTTGCTCGGCGGCGAAATCGTGAAGCTGCTTGCGCCGGAACACGATATCGTCACCGCAAGCCGCAAAGGTTCCGATCTGCACGTGGATCTGTCGAACAAGCCCAGCATCGAATCGATGTACCAGCAAGCCGGCACGTTCGACGCGGTGATCTGCGCCGCCGGCGCGGCCAAGTTCGCCCCACTCGCTTCGCTCTCCGACGAAGATTTCTCGTTCAGTCTCGCCAACAAGTTGATGGGCCAGGTCAATCTGGTGCGGTGCGGCGCGGCCCATGCGTCGCAAGGCGCATGCTTCACGCTGACGAGCGGCGTGCTCGCGCAACAACCAATGGAAGGCAGCGCGGCCGTCAGTATCGTGAACGCGGGCGTCGAAGCGTTCGCGCGCTCGGCGGCACTCGAATTGCGCGGCAAAGCCCGCGTGAACGTGGTCAGCCCGGGCTGGGTCGCAGAGACGCTCGAGTCGATGGGCCGCGATCCGGCGCAAGGGGTGCCGGCAGCCCTGGTCGCACAAGCCTACAAGCGCAGCCTGGGCGGCAGCGAGAGCGGCGAAGTGATCTCGGCCACGTAACCGTCGGCGCTTCGGCGTTCTTTTCGGCGTTCTTTTCGGACATCTGAGCATCCGGATCGGACAATTTTGCAAACCGTGTTCCGAAGCGGTGCACGGCCAATGGCCGTGCACCTCGGCGCCACGCCCCTGTCATCATTACGACACACAGTCCCCGCAGGATCGGAAGCTCCGCGACAAACTTTGGGGCTCACGCCATGCCGGAACTTTCGTATCCACAATCAGGCACTGCTAGCGGAAAGGGGCGCAATATCGGCCTCATCATCTTTCTCGCGGTGATTCTGGTCGGCGCCGTTTATTGCGCCGTGCACTTACTGGATGATTTACAGCCGGTCCGCGAAAGCTCGGCTCTGCCTTATCTGCTGCTCGGTGTTGCGCTGCTGATCGCGCTGGGTTTCGAATTCGTCAATGGCTTTCACGATACGGCGAACGCGGTCGCGACCGTCATCTACACGCATTCGCTTGCGCCGAACCTGGCCGTGGTGTGGTCAGGCGGATGGAATTTTCTCGGCGTGCTCACGTCGAGCGGCGCCGTCGCCTTCGGCATCCTGCAGTTGCTGCCCGTCGAACTGATCTTGCAGGTAGGCAGCAGCGCCGGTTTCGCGATGGTCTTCGCGTTGCTGATCGCCGCGATCATCTGGAACCTCGGCACCTGGTATTTCGGACTGCCGTCGTCGAGCTCGCACACGCTGATCGGCTCGATTATCGGCGTCGGCTTGATGAATCAGCTGCTGCACGGCGCCAATGGCACGAGCGGCGTGGACTGGAATCAGGCGCTCGGCGTCGGCAAGTCGTTGCTGTTTTCGCCGCTGGTGGGCTTTCTCGCGGCAGGCTTGCTGCTGTTGATCCTGAAAGCCGTGGTGCGCATTCCCGCGCTGTATGCCGAACCGAAGGGCAAGGAGCCGCCGCCCTTCTGGATTCGCAGCCTGCTGATTCTGACCTGCACGGGCGTCTCGTTCGCGCACGGCTCGAACGACGGCCAGAAAGGCATGGGCCTCATCATGCTGATCCTGATCGGCACGGTGCCCACGGCTTACGCGCTGAACAAGGCGGTGACGCCGGCGGAAACGCAGACCTTCCTCGCGGTCGCGCATCAAACCTCGGCGACGCTCGCCAAGTACACCCAGGGCGCCGCACCGTCCGCCAATCCGCGCGCCGACGTCGAGGCCTATGTCCGCACTCACCAGCTAACGCCCGCCACGTTGCCGGCCTTGCAGCAACTGACCGAGATCATTGCCGGCCAGGTGAGCACGTCGGGATCGATGGCTGCCGTGCCGCAGGGTCTCGTCGACAACGTGCGCAACAACATGTACGTGGCCTCCGAAGCGATCCGCCTGATGGAGAAAGCCAAACAACCGGCTTTCTCGGAGGATGACGGCAAGGCGATCGCCAACTTCAAGGCGCAAACGGATCACGCCACCAAGTTCATTCCCACGTGGGTCAAGGTCGCGGTGGCCATTGCGCTCGGTCTCGGCACGATGGTGGGATGGAAGCGCATTGTCGTGACGGTCGGCGAAAAGATCGGCAAGCAGCATCTGACATACGGACAGGGCGCATCGGCTGAAGTGGTGGCGATGCTGACGATCGGCGCCGCCGACATGTACGGCCTGCCGGTCTCCACGACGCACGTGCTTTCGTCGGGCGTGGCGGGCGCGATGGCGGCCAACGGCTCCGGCCTGCAATGGGGCACCGTGCGCAGCCTGATTCTCGCGTGGGTGCTGACGTTGCCGGCTTCCATCGCACTGGCGGCCGGTTTGTACTGGGTATTCCGGGCAGTGTTCTGAATCCGCGCCACGGCCGGTTCCGGAACCGGCCGTGGCGTAAAAAAAGCGCGGCTCGTTTGCGGCCGCGCTTTTTTTCACTGACTCGCACGCAAGCCAGTCAATACACCTCTGGCACGATCATCGACGATGGCACCGGCTGGCGGCTGTATTCGTCGTGGTAAACGCGCGCGGGCAGTTCGATCTGCGAGTGCTCGATCTCGTGATACGGCACCTGGCTCAGCATGTGATGAATGCAGTTCAGGCGCGCGCGTTTCTTGTCGACCGCCTGCACGACCCACCACGGCGCTTCCGGAATATGCGAGCGCTGCAACATCACTTCCTTGGCCTGCGTATAGGCTTCCCAGCGGCGCCGGCTTTCGAGATCCATCGGGCTCAGCTTCCACTGCTTGAGCGGGTCGTGAATACGGTTCTGAAAGCGGATTTCCTGTTCTTCGTCGGTAATCGAAAACCAGTACTTGAGAATCTGCACGCCGCTTCGCGCCAGCATTTTTTCGAATTCCGGCACCGAGCGGAAGAACTCTTCGTACTCTTCGTCGCTGCAAAAATTCATCACACGCTCCACGCCCGCGCGGTTGTACCAGCTGCGATCGAACAGCACCATTTCGCCGCCAGCCGGCAAATGCGACACATAACGCTGGAAATACCATTGCGTGCGTTCGCGATTGTTCGGCGCGGGCAGCGCCGCCACGCGGCATACCCGCGGATTGAGCCGTTGCGTGATGCGTTTGATCGCGCCGCCCTTGCCGGCCGCATCGCGCCCCTCGAAAATGACCACGAGGCGGTGGCCGGTCTGCACGATCCAGTCCTGCAGCTTGACGAGTTCGCCCTGGAGCCGGAACAGCTCGCGGAAGTACATCTTGCGAGCCTCGCGATGCTCAGGCGTGAAACCCTCCGCGCCGTCGATGATGCGGTCGTCGACCTCCATCTCGAGCTCTTCGTCATAGGCGTCGATCAGATCCTCTTCGAAACGGCGCTGCCGCTCTGCCATCAATTCGGCTTCAGGTCTCGGATCCTGCTCTTTCATTGGGACTCTCCTGGCAACGGAAATGGTTAGGCGCACGGCGTGAAGCGCGACGCGGACGCGCTCGATTATCGAAGCGGCAGGTGTCAGCCGTGTTACCGGCACGGTCTGCGCCTTTAGACATTCATGATAGCGAGTTTATGCGGCCACCCGGCGGCCACCCGGCACTACCGCAACGGTTTCGCGAAACTGATTTCGTGGCCGTCCGGATCCGTGATGTGGAAATAGCGCTCGCCCCACGGCGCGTCGGACGGCTCGAACGACGGCTTCAGCCCCGCCGCCAGCGCCTTGCGGTAAAGCGCGTCGACGTCGGATACATAGAGGATCACGCGGCCCCACCAGGCGACCGGCGCTCGCGCGTCCACGATCAGGTTCAGATACGAATCGCCGAAGGCAAACGATGTAAATGCCTCCTGCGGGCCGCCGAACTTTATCGGGAAGCCGAGCGCTTCATAAAACAGCACGGCGCGCGGCATATCATGGGTGGCAAGCGTGATGGCGCTGATCGATTCGATGCGCGGTTCGGTGGGCCCGTTCGCAGAGGCTGGCGTGGCGGGTGAGTTCATGGCGGCTGTCTCCTTGGCATGACGGGCATCTTGTCCAGCAGGGTATAGGCCGCGCGGTCGAACGCGGCGCTTCGAGCCGGGCCGGGCGGGCACGGGCTTCAGAAAGTGTCTCACGGGCCGCGCCGCCGCAACTCGCGCCGCCCACGGCCCTTGAAAACTTTAGCGACGCCCCGCATCTGCGATTCCGTTTATCCGGAGCATCGCCATGGGAAGCCGCCCACGCTTCATCGATGACCTGTCGCGCGCCGCATCCGACGCCCCCGGGCCCGAAATACTCAACCCTTTAGCCGACGACGCCTTGCTCGACGCCTATTCCCGCACCGTGATCGGCGCGCTGGAACGGGTTCAGCAGGCCGTCGCCTTCATTTCCGTCGAACGCCGACTGCCCGGCGCCCCGTCCGGCCACGCACGCGGCACGCGCAGCGGCACCGGCTCGGGCTTTCTGTTCACGCCCGACGGCTACCTGCTGACCAATAGCCACGTCGTGCACGGCGCCACCCATATCGAAGTGACGCTCGCCGACGGCGCGAAATTCGACGCCGATCTGGTTGGTGACGATCCCGGCAGCGATCTGGCCGTCTTGCGGATCGGCTCTCCCGAGCCGTTGCCGCACGTCAAACTCGGCGAGTCCTCGAAGCTGCGCGTCGGGCAGATCGCGATTGCGGTCGGCAATCCGCTCGGCCTCGCGCAAACCGTGACGACAGGCGTGGTCTCGGCGCTCGGCCGCTCGCTGCGTTCGAATTCGGGCCGCATGATCTACGACGTGATCCAGACCGACGCCGCGCTCAATCCCGGCAATTCGGGTGGTCCGCTGATCAATTCGGCGGGCCAGGTGATCGGCGTGAACACCGCGATCATTCCGGGCGCGCAGGCCATCTGCTTTGCCACGGCCATCGACACGGCCAAGTGGGTCATCATGCAGCTCTTCGCGCATGGCCGCGTGCGGCGGGCCTATATCGGCGTGGCGGGGACCACTACGCCGCTGTCGCGCCGCGTGCAGCGCTATTTCGGCTTGAGCTCGCAAAGCGGCGTGCGCGTCATGGAGATCGTCAAAGGCAGCCCGGCCGCGCTCGGCGGCTTGCGTACCGACGATACGATCATCGCGATCGATACGCAGGCCGTGCAGGACGTGGACGGTCTGCAACGCACGCTGGACGCGTCGCGTATCGACAAGCCCGTCGACGTGACGGTACTGCGCGGCGCGCAGCGGCTCGAATTGACGCTGACGCCGGTCGAACAGGCAAGCTGATGTAACGGCAATGGGCGTGCTTCGGGAGCAGAAAAAAGCCTCGCGTTCGGTTGAACGCGAGGCTTTCTGTTTTCTGTTGACAGCGGTCCGGGACGACACGAGAAACACCGCCCGACTCCCGACAAACACGCTTACTGGATCACACGTGTCACACCACGGCCACGCGGATCGGCTGCGGCCTCCGGCGTGTCGCCGTTGACCTTGATCGCCTGAATATCGCCGCTGAAATCCTGCCCCTTCAGCGTGTAGCCCTTGGCTTCGATCTGCCTGGCGAGTTCGCCGTCGATCGGCTTGTACGGTTCCCAGAAAATCGTGTTCGGCGGCAACAGTTGATGATGGAAGCGCATCGCGGCGACAGCCTGCGGCAGCGGCATGTTGTAGTCGTAGACGTTGTTGATCACCTGAAAGATCGACGTGAAGATGCGCGAGCCGCCCGGCGTGCCGATCACGAGCGATACCTTGCCGTCCTTCGTCAGAATGGTCGGGCTCATCGAGGAGAGCGGTCGCTTCTTCGGTTCGATCGAGTTCGCATCGCTGCCCACCACGCCGAACATATTCGCGACGCCCGGCTTCGCGGAGAAGTCGTCCATCTCGTCATTCAGCACGATGCCCGTACGGTCGGCCACCACGCCCGAACCGAAATAGCCGTTGATGGTGTACGTATTCGACACGGCGTTGCCCCACTTGTCGATCACCGAAAAATGCGTGGTTTCCGCTTTCTCCGGCATCGACGTGCCAAGGCCGGCCTGAACGCTCTTCGTGTCCGAAGGCGCATTCGGATTCACTTCGGCGGCGCGCCTGGCAATATAGGCGTCGTCGGTCAACTGGGCGACCGGCACCTTGTAGAAGTCGGGGTCGCCGAGGTACTGCGCGCGATCGGCGAACACGCGCTTTTCTATCTCCGCGATCAAATGCACGTATTGCGCGGAATTCGGCGTGACGTCCTTGAAGTCGGGCGCAAGGTCGGCCTTCATTTTCAGCAGTTGCACGAGACCGATACCACCCGAGCTCGGCGGCGGCGCCGTGTAGACGCGATAGCCGTTCCAGTCCGCCTCGACCGGCTCACGCCAGACTGCTTTGTACTGCTGCAGATCGGCCTTGGTGATGAGGCCGTGACCGCGCATGGACGCGGCGATCAGATCGGCCGTCTTGCCCTGATAGAAGTCTTTGGCGCCTTGATCGGAAATGCGCTGCAGCACAACCGCAAGATCCGGTTGCCTGAAATTGACGCCCTGCTTCAGATTGCCGAAGTAGGCATCGAAGTTGGTCTTGCCGGCGAAGTCTTTCGCGGCATCGTCGCGGCGTTCCTGCAGTTGCTGGCTGACCTCGAAACCGTCGCGTGCGTAGTGGATGGCCGGTGCGAGCACCTGCTTCCACTTGAGCTTGCCGAAGCGGCGCTGCGCCTGCCACATGCCGTCGACCGTGCCCGGCACGCCCACCGCGCGGTAGCCGAACAGGCTCATGCCTTTAATGACTTCGCCCTTGTCGTCGAGATACATGTTTCTGGTTGCGGCCAGCGGCGCGCGCTCGCGGTAGTCGAGAAAATACGGTTTGCCGTCCACGTAGAGCGTCATGAACCCGCCGCCGCCGATGTTGCCCGCTTCCGGATAGGTCACGGCAAGCGTGAAGGCAATGGCTACGGCTGCGTCGACGGCGTTGCCGCCTTCCTTGAAAATCTGCTCGGCGGCATCGGCGCTGTATTTGTCGGCCACCGCGATCGCGGAAGCGGTGAGTACCGCGGGCTGCGCTTTCGCGGGCGGCTTCGCGAGTGCGGGCGTGGCCTCGAGAAAAGCGCTTGAAACAGAGACGAGTGCGACCAGCGCGAATCCGCTGACCGACGATTTAGCGTTGCGAAACAACTTCATTGCCAATCCCCCAGGACGACTTTCATCTGATAATTACAGGCTCTGTCATGGGCTTATAGCACGTGAACCGCTCGCTTGCGAAGCCGCTACTTGTCGTAGGGTCCATGTTGCGGCACACAAAAAACGCCGGTTCGGCGGCACGGAAATCGCGCTCGAAACACCCGAGACAGGCGTGTTCAGCAAGACGCATGCCGCGCTGCGAAGTGCAGCATGCGCGCTTCACGCGCGGCCGCGGCTGCCGCGCGCAATCTCGTCGCCGGCGCCGTGCGGCAGCCGCGCGGTGACGGGAATCGACATGAACGAGAACAGGCCGACCACGAGAAAAGCCGGCCAGAAGTCCGAGAACACGATAGCGGAATGACCCTGCACGTTATGCGAAATTTGCAGCACGATGCCCGCGATCGTCACACCGAGGCCCAGCGAAATCTGCTGGATCACACTCGCCACGCTCGTCGCACGGCCGACGTCGCGACTCGGAATGTCCGCGTACGCGAGCGTATTCAACGACGTGAACTGAAGCGACGGAAAGACGCCGCCGAACAGCACGACACACCAGATCAGCCAGTGCGGCGTGCCGGGAAAGAACAGACCGTACACGGCAATGGCGAGGCCCGCGCAACCCGCGTTGAACATCAGCACGGTACGGAAACCGAAGCGCTCGAGAATACGCGACGCCGCCGCCTTCATGAAGATCGAGCCGAACGCGGACGCGCAGGTGATCGCTCCCGACTTGAACGCCGTCATGCCGAGGCCTTCCTGCAACGCGAGCGGCAACAGAAACGGCACGGCTCCGAGACCGATACGAAATAGCGAGCCGCCCACCACGCTCGCGTGAAAACTCGGAATGCGCAGCAAGCGCAGATCGAGCACAGGCAATTCGACACGATTCGCGTACAGCACGTATAGCGTCAGTAACACCACGCCGGCCACGCACATGCCGACCGACACCGTGTTCGATACCAACTCGCCGCCCACCAGCGAAAGCCCGAGCATGAATAGCGACGCCCCACTCGCAGACAACGCGAAGCCGGTCCAGTCGAGCCGGCCCGGATGCGCCTCGCGCACATTGGCAATATGCTTGTTCGCCAACCAGATTCCCAGCAGGCCGATCGGAATGTTGACGAAGAAGATCAGACGCCAATGCAGATACGTGGTGATGAAACCGCCCAGCGGCGGCCCGACCACGGGCCCGAGCAAGGCCGGCACGGTCAGATAGTTGACCGCGCGGATGAAGTCGGATTTCGGCACCGAACGGAAAATGATGATGCGGCCCACCGGCACCATCATCGCGCCGCCAATGCCTTGCACGAAGCGCGCAACCACGAAGGTGCCGAGCGACGTGGAGGCCGCGCACATCAGCGAGCCGGCCATGAAAACGCCGATAGCCGTGCGAAACACCGTGCGCGAACCGAAGCGGTCAGCCACCCAGCCGCAGATAGGAATGAAGACGCCGAGGCCGATGACATAGGCCGTCACAGCGAGCTTGAGTGTGATGGGATCCTGGCCGAGATCGCGCGCCAGAACCGGCAGCGACGTCACGATGACCGTGCCGTCCACGTTTTCCATGAACATGGCGCACGCGACGATCAGCGGAACAATGAAAGTGCCTAAAGCAAGAGGCATTGGCAGGACGACGGGCTGCAAGGCCGTCGGCGTAAAGCGTCGATTATGGCATCGCATCGGCAACAGATGTTGTGGCGCGAGGTCATTTCAGACGTGTGCGTACGTGCTGATTGAGCACGTGCAACGAAGCAGCAGGGCACGCGAAGCTGCGGGGGAGAGGCGGAAAAAGCCTGGGCCGGCATTCAGCCGGCCCAGGCTCTGATACGTCAGCGAAGATGCTGCGGCAAGACTTAGCGCGATGCGCTGACCAGCGGCTGCAACTGCGGCAGGATCTCGGTGCTCGCGCGAGCCACGTCGTTCGGGAAGTCGATTTCGATCCAGGGCGCGCCGGTCACGTCGGCGGTATGAAACACCTGGCTGCGCTCCAGCAGCAGGTCGCGCACCGCTTCTTCGTGCGGCATGCTGGCCCGGCCGCTATCCACGTAGCCGGCCACGATCTCCGCGAAGCGTTGCGCGGTTTCCTGACGGAAGCGGAAGAACCCGACCGATTCGCCAATGGTGTCGTACTCGAGATTGACGGCAAGCTGCTTGCGCAGTTCGACCGGCACATCATCTTTCAGACACAGCTTGACCGGCTCGTCGCCGGCTTCGAAATCACGGTCGATCAGCAGGCGGTTGACGGTCTCGCCCGCCACCAGCGCGTTCAGAATGCGCTCGTCGTAGAGCACGTCGGCGTCCATCAACAGCACGTCGCCGCCGCGCGTGAGCGCCTCGGCCACCGTGTGCACCGTCAGCACGCTGCCCAGGTCGTAACGCGTGTTCAGCACCGTTTCCACCTTATGCGGCCAGTTGATGCGCTCCAGTTCCGCCTGCACCGATTCCGGCTGAAAGCCGAGCGCCAGCACGACGTCGGTCACGCCGGCGTTTTCAAGCATTTGCAAATGCCGTTCGAGCAGGCTCATGCCGTCGAACTGCAACAGACACTTCGGGAACTGCGCTTGCGGCGGTTGCTGGAGACGCAGGCCGAGGCCCGCTGCGAGGATGATGGCACGCATGCGCGGTCCTTTGAAAAAATACGGAGTTTAATCGACAGCCGGCACGCGCCCCAAGGCACGGCGCCGTTGCCAGCTTCGTTCGCTGAAGTGCAACACCAGCAGACCCGGCAAGCCTAGCAGGATTTCGCGCGCGCGCTTGGCGAGCGACAACGCCAACGCGGCGTCCGGCGGCAAACCGACCAGTGGCGCGAGCAGCAGATAGCCGCCCTCCTGCACGCCGAGCGAGCCCGGGATCATGAACGCGGCACCGCGAATGGCTTGCCCCAGACTTTCGAGCAACAGTGCGTCGACCCAGTCGACCGGATGCCCGAGAAAGCGCAGCGCGAGCCACACCTCCACCGTGCCGATGATCCAGCCCAAAAGACTCATCACGAAGCTCGCCGCCACGCGGCCGCGTTCGCGGTACATGGCCTGCACGGCGGCGTCGACGGCTTCGGCGCGCGTCATCAACGAAGACCAGTCGCGCTTGCCGAACATCTTCGAGACCACGCCGAGCAACCGGCCGAACAGACCGCGCCGCTGCGCATAGTAAAACCCGACGATCATCGCGCCCAGCACGCCGGTGGCGATCAGCGTGGCGGTTTGCAGGTCGTGCAGCCCGCCGTGCGCGGCGTAAGCGCCGAACAGCAGCAGGCCGCCCAGTGCGAAGACGATTTGCGCAAGCGCCTGCGCGGTCGTGCTGACCGTGATCGCGGCGGCGGCGTCGCGCAGGCGCATGCCGCGCTGGGACAATTGCCGCACCATGACCACCGGCCCGCCGATCTGGCCGGCCGGCAACAGACTATTCACGGATTCACCGATCCAGCGCGAGAACAGCGCGTCGCGCAACGACAGATCGTGATGCACACCGTCACGACGGTGCCGGAACAGTACTGAGATCGCACCGGCGTCGACCATGAGCGGCACGAGGTGGAACGCGGCGACGAGCGCGAGTCCCCAGCCTGCCGTAAGCAGTGTCGAAGCCACCGAGCCGAAACCCTGCCACGCGAGCAGGCCGACAAACAGCGCCGTCCCGATCGACAGCAGTATCAGGGCCGCGCGGTTCATGCGTGGTCCTTCCCGCGCCGGGTCATCTGACGGAACACCTGGCGGAAGCCGAAGTACGCAATCGCGTCCTTCATGTTCGAGATGAAACGACGCCACGGCCGCATGTTGGGGTCCGTCACATACTCGAAAGTGAGCGACACGCGCATTTCGCTCGCACCGGCCGGCGTGATGCGATGGCGCAGCTTGTCGCCGTCGAAGAACACGAGGCCGCCCGGCGGAATCTGCACGGAGCCCGGTTGATCCGCGACATCGGGATTGCGCGTGTGCAGTTCGTAGTCGAGCCGGCACGACGATTCGTCGATCACGCCGAGCAGCAGCGTGTAGCGGCGGCCGTCATAGTACGAAGTATCGTAGTGCCAGCCGATGTGGTCGCCCGGCCGCGTGTAATAGTACAGCGCGTACGCGTGCGGATCGTCGGCGGGCGAGAGCTGCAGCTTGTCGCCGCTCAGTTGTTCCAGCCAGCCGATCAGTTCCTTCGAGCGGTACAGCTCGGCGATGAACGGCGCGAGGCGGTCGATCGTATGGCGGCTGACGCTGCCGCCCTGCTTATGACCCGGCAGATAGTTGCGGTTCACTTCCTCGAGCAGCGAACGCGCGCTGTGGACGAGCTGCGCCGTGACTTCGGGCGCGAGGAAGTCTTCCAGATAAAGAAACGCGTCCTGTTCGGCGAAATCCTTGCGCAGACGCGGGTTGTCGAACCCGCGCGTGCGGCTCGCGATCGCGCGGTCGGCATTCGGCGCGGGCGGGGCGGCGGGCGAGCCGGCTGCGGAAACTGGCGCGATCACGTCGTCTTCGGCGTGCATACTCATTCGCTGGCCCAAATCTGGCTGGTTTCGGAGGCCTTGGCGGCATCGGGCGCAGGCCGGGCGGCGCGGCGTGCCACGCGCCAATGATCGATCACCACCCAGACGGCGAATAGCGGCGCGCCGATCGACGCGACCACGACGAAGGGCATGACGACGCTCGTCAGCGTGACGATGGGCAGCAGATACAGCACGTCTTCGGTTTCGAAGCCACCGACGGACGCCTGCTTCGTGCCCGCCTTGCCGGCCATTTCCTCGATGCGCATGCGCAGGAAGAAGATCAGCGCGATTGCCACGCCGGCCACGGCACCGAGCACGCCCGGCGCAACTTTCAATCCGCCGACGTGCGCGGCGCCCACACCGATGCCCATGCCGACGAACAGCATCACGGTCACGAGCGCGTCGCAGGCGAGGTCGTAAAAATGACCGATCCGGCTCGACTTTCCGCCGATGCGCGCGAGCTCGCCGTCCGTATGGTCGACAAAATTCGACAGCACGATCAGAAAAGCGCCGGCATTGGCCCAGGCAAATTCGCCGTGAGCAAGGCACAGGGCGCCTGCCAGCCCGATCAGCAGGCGCAGCGTGGTCAGATGGTTCGGCGTGACCCACGTGTTCACGAGCGGAGTCACGAGCCGGCGAGCGAGCCGCGCGTCCCATGTTCTGGGCGGCGGAACGTTAATTGGAGTTGAGGGTCGCGAATTCATAACCCGGAAATATATACGGGATCGAAAAAGATTGCTTTCTTCCGGCACGTTTCTTTTCGCTTCGTTTGTTGCCGATAGGTGTCGGCTGCACAGCAAGATTTGCCGAATCGCGATAAAGTGCCAACCAGTTGCGCCTGCCGCGCGGGAACATTTCGATGCGCAAGGTCTTTCCGGGTCTCGATCTCGCGCCCGCCCGTTGCGAACACACTACAACGAGTCGGGCCGCCGTCCACGCTTATGAAACGCTTTTTTTTAACTGTTCTGCTTGCTCTTGGCGCCGCCGCACTGCCAATCACCAGTTACGCCGCCGCGCTCGACGCGCCGCTCGCCTGCAATGAAAGCGGTCATCAGTTCATTGCCGACCTCGCGCAGCAACAATTGATCGATCCAAAGCCCACGCGCGTGGAGAGCAACTCGATCAACGCCTTCTCGCCCATGCCCGGCGCGGATTTGACGGCATACGGCTTTCACGTGTTCGCGGTGGTCGGTTACGAAAAAGACGACCCGATGTTCCGGGTCGGCGATGGCGAGCCGGTCGCCAGTTCGGCCTATGGCGTCGTGGTGGTCGGCAGCGAGGCGAAGGTGCAGAAAGCCATTGCCGGCTCTGGCAGCACGGCGATCGTGCATCGGGTTGCGCCGCTGATTACCGCGATTTTCTGCAAGCGGAATTGAGGCGCCCCGTCCAAAACACGAGGTCACGTGCATGCAGGGCCGAGCCCGGCCGCTGCCTGCCCCTTACAGCTTGATCCCCGCCGGATCCGCCGTCAGATACCCCACCGTCGCCCCGAAGCGGTCTTTATAGTTCGCTCGCACGAGCGGATCGAGCGTCGATTTGATTTTGTCGTGCAACGGACTTTCCCAGTCGCCGACGTGCTGGAAGTTGCTCATCACGTAAGTCCAGCCGTTGATTTCGTCGACGGCATGCAGGCCGGTCGACTCGGCGCCCGCCGGGCACGAGAGCACCCGCGAGAGCGTTTTCGTATCGACGTTGTACGCCCACAGGAAATTGTTCACGTGCATGCCGCTGTCCTCGCCGATAAAGAGCGTGCGCAGCTTCTCCGAGAACTTGAGGTTGTCCGGGTTCGCAATGCGCTCCGGATTCGCCGTGTTGCCGAGCGCGTCGGGTGCCGACAGGTCCTCGCCGACCAGTGCCGCGGGCGCGGCCATGTCCACCGGCACCCATTCGCTGTTGATCGCGCCGCCGCTACGGTCGCGCTGACCGCCCTTCATGTTCAGCGCGTAGACCGCGCCGGCGTTGATCGTCTTGTCGACGGCCACGTCGGTGGAAGCGGCATTGCCGCGCACCATCGACTTCTCGATCCGCGACATGGCCGAATACAGCACCTTGTCCTTGATATTGACCGTCGTGCCTTCGAGCTTCGTAAAACCCATGCTGCCGCCGGCCAGCGCCGCATAGCGATGAGTTTCGAGGAAGGTCGCGGCCTGCGTCATGCCGGACTTGACGCGTACCCAGTTGAACGTGCCGTTGTAATTGATCTTCGTGTAGGTCGGATCGTGCGGATCCGTGGTCGAAACGTCCATGATGTCGCTCGCGCGCAACCGGTCGGCGAGCGTCTCGATTTCGTCGCTGGTCGCGTGGCCCAGGTTGATCCACGACAGTGTTGCCGCGCCCGCGCCGCTTGCGGACACCTGTGTCCACTTCGCCACGTACAGCGTGCCCGACGACAGATCGGCTTCGCGATCCGCAATGAACATGAACAGGCCGCCGTTGGTCGCGTCGTCGCCCATCAGGACGGTGCGCTTGTCCGGCATCACCTGAATCAGCTCGTGCGAGATACGGCCGAGGCAGTAGTGCTTCCTGATCGTTCCGGTGCCGTCCGGATTGACCGTCACCTCCGGCAGATGGCCATAGTGATAGGGGTTCGCGGTGGTTTCGTCGCCGTACAGGCTGCGGCTGAAGCCCTTGAACTGGCTATTGCCGGCGATCGTGGTGGCGTCCGGCTCGTACTCTTCGCTCGACAGATGCGTGTTCCACGGCGACAGGCTCGCGCCGCAGGTAATCCACAAACCATGCGCCTTCGACGTATCGACATTCGAATAGCCCGCCAGCGTGAGCTTGCCGGTGGCCGGATCCTGGTCGAGTGTCAGCACGGCGATCGGCGAAGGCAGTTGGCCGTACATCGACGTCAGACTCTGATCGCGCGTTGCGTATTCGAACTGCACGACGGCGAACACTGCGTTGCCTTTGAGACCCTTCACCGCGGGATTGTCCAGGCGAATCAGCGAGCTGCCGTCCGGGCAATCCGAATAGAACTGCCGCTCCTTGCCCGCCACCGACCTGTCGACGATCGGCTGGTTGTTGATGTCGAAGTAGCCGCCCGCGAGGATCGTTCCGCCTTTGATGTTGGGCACGCTGTCGCCAGTCACGAAGAACGGCTGGTACGCCAGCTTGAACGCGCGGCTGCTGCCGTCGCTCAATTGCACCGTCAAGGTCGAGCCGACCGTGGTCTTCGCCATTGCTGCCGGATCGGCCAGGCTGGGTGCCGCCATGCTGGCGAACGCCGCGGAAACGAAGTTGGCGGCCGGTTTTACCGGCGTCGCCAGATCGTCGCTGCCGCCGCAAGCGGTCAGCATCGAGGCCGTGGCGAGTCCGCCGAGCGGCAGCATCGGTGCGCCCGCGAGTAGTTTCAGGGCCTTGCGGCGGGAAAGGTCGAACGGCTCAGCCATGTTGTCGTGATCCAGTGTTTGGGTAGCGTGGGTGAACGCACAGCCGGCACGCGCTCGGACCCAAACACATGGCTCACGCTCGCGCCGCTATGACGCGAGGATTCTATGAAGTGAATGTGAAAGTATATTGACAGGCTTTGGTAATGTTTTACTCAGCCTTCAGTTAGCAACCCGCTGGCCCGCTCCTGCTGCAAGCAGACGCGATGTCTAACCGGGCCGACGAAACTCGTTCTCGACCCACGCCGTAGCGCTCGCCTTGCTGAGCTTGAAATTGGGCGCCACCTGCACTTGCGCGAGCTGTTCGCCGAATGTGTCGAGCGCGGTCAGCACGGCATACGGCTCGTCTTCGTCGGGAACGATGTCGAGCGTGATGTCGAGTTCGTCGCTGCCATCTGCGCTCGCGACTCGCACTTCTTTATGCAGTTGCGCGCGCAGTTGCTGCTCATGACGGCGCAGCACTTCAGACGCCGTCTTCACCAGCGTGTTGAACGCGGACGTGTCCAGCGGCTTCGGATCTTTCTTGTTGCGACCCATCGTCCACGGTCCGACGAGCGCGGGTTCCGCTTCACCGTCCTTGATCATTTCGACGGCCCAGCCTTCGTCGTCTTCATTCTTGATGACGCGCGCGGTCCAGCCGTCGTCGCGCCACAGCCGTGCCTCGTGCACGATTTCGTCCGGTTCGGACGAGCCTTCCGTCGTGAAATCTTCAGCGGGGTCGGACGATGGAAGGGGTGTATCGGTCATTGCAGGTTCACTCACGTTCGCGGGGGGCGGAAACACTCTCGAGCACGCAATTCTACCCGCCCCGCACGCGGCGAACGCGGCGCCCTGACGAACGGATAAGCCGCGGCGGCGCAATTACCATTGAAATCATCAATGCCGCTATTCGCGGGGAACTTATAGACCAATTAAAAAAACATAAAAAAACGCGGCCCGTGGGCCGCGTATAAAGATGAAAAAGACACCCTTGGTCAAGGGGCGAGACGAATTGTAGAACTGTCATTCGCCGGAATAGACCGCATGAACTGGAAGAGTACATTGCAAAAAATAGAGTGAATCTCAGCGTATCTCTAAATAACGCCAACCCTTGCTGCTAACGGGTTGCGACGCGACGTCGCAGTCAGGCAACATCGTAAGGATTGACAAGGCCGGAATGAATTTATCGCCGCACAGATTTTTTCTTTATTTACCCGCACTTATCCAATTAATGAATGGCCATTACGAATTTGAAAACTAATTGTTGCGCCATTTGCAATTCAAGATAGGAATAACGGGACTACACTTCGCACCGGATCGTCAGGCAGCCGGCGGAATCGGCGGTAAGCACTGGGATGCGATTCTCTACGCACTGTTTCGGAGTTATCTAATCATGAAAAAAACCCTCATCGCAGCAGGCCTCCTGGGCGCGGTTGCCATCACCGCCCACGCGCAGAGCAGCGTGACGTTGTACGGTACGCTGGACGCCGGCCTCGTGTACTCGAACAACCAGGGCGGCCACAGCAACTGGCAGCAAGGCAGCGGCGTAGCCTCGGACACGTACTTCGGTCTGCGCGGCAATGAAGATCTGGGCGGCGGTCTGCACGCCATCTTCACGTTGGAAAGCGGCTTCAACCTGAACAACGGCAAGTACTCGGAAAGCAACACGATGTTCAATCGTCAGGCTTTCGTCGGTCTGCAGAGCGACAAGTACGGCGCGCTGACGCTCGGCCGTCAATACGACTCCGTGGTCGACTACCTGGCACCGCTGTCCGCAGCAGGCGCGGGTTACGGCAACAACCTCGCGGCTCACCCGCTCGATAACGACAATCTGGACAATTCGTTCTCGATCAAGAACGCAGTGAAGTACACCAGCGCCAATTACGCGGGCCTCAAGTTCGGCGGCCTGTACGGCTTCAGCAACTCGGCCGGCGACTTCTCGAACAATCGCGCATGGAGCGTCGGTGCTTCATATGAGAACGGTCCGTTGAACGTTGCCGCGGCTTACCTGCAACTGAACAAGTCGGGCAGCTCGAACCTGAGCGGCGCGGTATCGCAAGGCGACGGGACCGCAGCAGTCGCAGCCGATCTGCAACGCACGTTCGGCGCGGGCATCAACTATACGTACGGCCCGGCAACGGTCGGCTTCGTCTACACGCACACGCAACTGGACGGCATCAGCGGCGTGGACGTCGGCGGCACGACCTTGCCTGGCGTTGCAGGCACCAACCTGCATCTCGACAACTACGAAGTGAACGGCCGCTATGCACTGACGCCAGCACTGAGCCTCGCGGCATCGTACACCTTCACGGACGGCAAGATGTCAGGTTCCAACGGTTCGGGCGATCCGAAGTGGCATACGGTCTCGCTGCAAGGCGACTACTCGCTGAGCAAGCGTACCGACGTGTACGTGGAAGGCGTGTACCAGCATGCATCGGGCGAACTCGGCAACTTCGGCTCGAACGTCGCGGCGATCAACACGCTGGCGCCTTCGTCGACCGGCAATCAGATCGCGGCGGCAGTCGGCCTGCGTCACCGCTTCTAAGCGTCTCAGGTGGCACGTGCGGAGCGAATGTATCGATTCGCTCCGCAGTCAACCCGCGCGTGACACGATCACGCCGCGGGTTTTTTCATGGCCTTACGTTTGGACACAATGCAGGCGCCCGCGGATAGTGACGGCGCACACAGCCGGTGGGTATACTGGCCCCGGCTGCCTTCCTTGCCGCAATGCCAGCATGTCGTCGCGGTTGAACGGCGGCTTCGTCGCGAAGCATGACGTCGCGCTGAATCGCGTTGCGCTTCGCCCGCGCCCCAAGTTCCCGCATACGACCGGGGACGCCGACGACCGGACCATGAAAAGACTTCTCCTGCTTGCCCCCGCTGCTGCCGCGCTTGCTGCTCTCTCCGGCTGCGGTTCTTCCAGCGGCCCCGCCCGCAATGCGTCCCTGCCGATGATGTACGTGTCTTCGCAACGCGCCCCTGCCTATATCGCCGATTGCCTCGAAAGCCGTTTGTCACGCGTGCGCACGTCGCGAGTCGGCGGCGCGACGGAGATCGCTGTCGGCTCGGATTCGAACAACTCGTATTTCGTGACGCTGACGCCCTTGAACGCCGGCTCGGTCATCAAGGTGATGCACCCGGCGAACGCACCGGACGATCCACCGGAGCCGGAAATGCGCTTCGATATTGCACGCTGCGCGACCTGAGCTTCGTCATACGCGCGCATTTTGAGCGCTGGGCCGATACGCGATTTTTTTGACTCGCGTGCCGGCTATTTTTTTATCCGCGCATCTGCGAACATAGCCGCCCTTTGTCTTTCATGCGGCGCTCTCGCCGCGAGTGTCGATGGCATCCAGCAAAGCACATCACGCAACCGGTTTTGCGGCGGGCGTCATCGCGGCGGCGATTGTCGCGCGCATCGGCGGCGGCGGTTCGTTTCATCTCGGCGTGCTGTCGAGTTTCATCGCCGGCGTGGCCGGGAGTACGGCGCCGGACTGGCTCGAAGTGGCGTGGTGGTCGCGGGCGCGGCGGCTGTGGATCACGCATCGCACGCTCACGCACTGGGGCGTGGGATGGCTCGCGTTGCTGGCGGCGTCGTATCACTGGCTGGGGCATTCGGTCTACGCGGCGCCGGCGTTCGGATTCGCCTGCGGCGGCCTGATGCATCTGCTCGCCGATTGGCCGAATCCGCTAGGCGTGCCTTGGGTTGCAGGCCGGCATTCGTTGAATCTCTGGAACAGCGGGCACTGCGATCTGATCGTGGTGGCGGCTTCGTGGGCGGCGGCATGGTTTGTCGGGCAGCACGTCTGGTTGCACGGCGTGCATGGCGTATCCCTGCTGCAGCATTTGAGAAGCGGATAAACGCCACAGCAGTGCTGCCGCGTAGTTCGCGGGCTTCACGCCGTGGACTTCGCCGGGGTCGATCATGATCGCGCCGTTGATCCGCGCTTCGACGAGCCGCGTATTACTGCCGCCCTTCGTCGGTGCGCTCGCCTTCGCGAATCTTGCCTTGCGACACGCTGCTGCCCGGCGGCACGCTATGCGTGAGCCACACGTTGCCGCCGATCACCGAGCCGCGCCCGATCGTCACGCGCCCGAGAATCGTCGCGCCGGCGTAGATCACCACATCGTCCTCGACGATCGGATGGCGCGCGTTGCCCTTGATCAGCGCACCGTCGAGATCCGCGGCGAAACTCTTCGCGCCGAGCGTGACAGCCTGATACACCCGCACGCGCTCGCCGATGATCGCGGTCTCGCCGATCACCACACCCGTGCCGTGGTCGATGAAGAAGCTCGGCCCGATCGTCGCACCCGGGTGGATATCAATGCCGGTTGCCGAGTGCGCGATCTCGTTGATGAAACGCGCCAGCAACGGCACGCCCAGCCGGTGCAGCGCATGCGCGAGCCGATGGTGAGTCATCGCCCACACGCCCGGATAGCAGAGCAGAATTTCAGTAATATGCTGCGCCGCCGGATCGCCGGTGAAAGCCGCCTGAATGTCGCTGACCAGCAGCGCGCGAATGCCTGCCAATTGCTTGCCGAATTCACGCGCGACTTCGAATGCGCGCGCCTGCAGATCCGCATCCGGCGTTTCGCCAAACTCGGGCAGGAAGCGCAGGGCGCGGCGAATCTGTTCGGCGAGCAACCGCAACGTGCTTTCAAGCGTGTGGCCGACGTAGTAATCGACCGTTTCGTCAGTCAGATCAGGTGCGCCGTAGTGCGTGGGAAAGAGCGCCGCGCGCAGGCCGGCAACAATGTTGACTACCGCTTCGCGCGACGGCAGTTCGCGAATCCCGAGCGGATGCCGCGTGCGATGCAACTGTTCACGCGACGCGCGCAGGTCCGCGACGATCTGTTCGAGGCCCCAGTTCTGGGAAGGCACGTTAGGCATAAAAGGACAGCGCCGTGCGATGAGCACGGTTCGAAGTGATTATGCCGAGAGATTACCGCGTTTTGCGGCGGTTCGCGCAGCGCGAGCTCATGTCATACGGGCGATGACATGCAGACACATGCAGACGGCGCTCAGATGGTTACGCTGCTCGCGTCGATCCAGCGCACCGCCCAATCGCGCGCGTGGGCGATGGCGTCCGCTTCTTCAGGAAAGCGCAAGTCGGTGGGGAAGAAACGGTTGGCGACCAGTTCGCCGTCGCTCGAACGGGAGATGACCACATAAGGTTGCCAGGTACCATCTACCGCGCGCGCGGGCGCGCAATTTAACAAATAGCCGCGATGTGTGAATGCAGCATCGAAGTGCATGTGTCACCCGCCCTGACGGCCCCGTGAAATGTTTTGAGTAGCGCGCAACGGGCTGCCGACCATGAAGAAACAGCCGTACCCTGTGTCGTCAATTCAACCGCGCTTTGCTCGTCGGAGTAAGATCATACTCTGTAGAAAATACGCGTCCATTAAAAAAACGAAAAGAATCCCGGACGCAATCGCCAGCGGAATACCCTCTCATGCCACTGCGGCAAAAGCGTGGTGCGACGTAAAGTGACTCAGGGTTTGTGCGGGGCGGAACAGGTTTTGCTGCACGTCACACCATGTCCCCGTCAAAGGAGCACGCATGATGAACAGCGATATCAACAAGCCAGCGGACACTCACGGCCCGAGTTCGACGGAGTTGCACAACGACCGCACGCACGACAGTACCGTCGACACCGACGGCAAGAATCTCGAAGCCGCGCGCATAGCGGGCCACAGCCCGATCTCGCCGGACGAGATCACTACGAGCAATGCGACCCTCACGAACAGCGTGCCCGAGGCGCTTGACGGCATGGCCGGATTCGATAGCCGGGTCGGCGGCAATCATCTGCTGCTCGCGCTCGAGCCGGGCTATACGGTGATCGACAAAGGCATGATCGCACCGCAGGGCGCGTATTCGGCGGACCATCAATTCGACGATCCGCGGCCGGTCGGCAGCCGTCAGGACCGCGGCCGAATTCATTACGCCCTCAATCATCTGCGGCCCACCCGGCTGATCGAATTACGCCGGCTGAAATAGAACATTCACGTCACATCTGCGTTTTGGTCCGCGTTTGAATTTCGATGCGGACCCCCGATTATTCCGTGCGTGACAAAGCGCGTATCGTTTGATTCACGATGCGCGCTTTTACTTTGATTAGAAACTCAGGGTTGCAAGACTCGGGCGTCGGCGAGACTTTTTCCCTCTGACGAGTGCCGGCACAATCGGGCGCACGTCAACCCTCAACGGAGCATCAGATGAAAAAAATCGTCGTGATCGGCGCCACCGGCACGCTGGGCCAGGCGGTGAGCGCCGGGCTGAAGGCGCGTCATGAAGTAATCGAAGTAGGCGCGACACGCGGCCAGTATCACGTCGACAGCACCGACCCCGCGAGCGTCGAGCGGCTGTTTCGCGAGATCGGCAAAGTGGACGGGGTCGTCACCGCAACCGGCAAGGTACATTTCGGTCCGCTGCCCGACATGAGCATCGAACAGTTCTGGGTCGGCCTGCGCGACAAACTGATGGGACAAATCAACGTCGTGCTCGCCGCCCAGCAATACGTGAACGACGGCGGCTCGTTCACGCTGACGAGCGGCATCATCGGCGACGAGCCGATTCTGCAAGGCGCGAGCGCGACCACCGTCAATCTGGCGCTGGAAGGTTTCGTGCGCGGCGCGGCAATTGAATTGCCGCGCGGCATTCGCATCAACGTGGTGAGCCCGACCGTGCTCACCGAAGCGATGGACGCCTATGCGCCCTACTTCCGCGGCTTCGAGCCGGTGACGGCACAGCGTGCGGCAATGGCCTATCTGCGCAGCGTGGAAGGCGCGCAAACTGGCCGGGTGTATCGCGTGGGCTATTGATTGGCGAGGATTCACGCGATGCGGCGGTTGCATCACGCTCTCGGCAGGCTCCAGTGAATCTCCAGCGCACCCGCGACTCCGGATGCACGAGCAGGTGCGGTTCGGCGGCCCGAGCCTGGTCACGGCACCATCGCGATATGGCCGTGTAGCACCGCGAGGCCGCTATTTGGCAGAAGCGGCTGGTCGTGCCGGCGAATCACCTCGCCGTTGAAAATCTCCGAGCCTTCGAGATTTTCAACGAGCGTGCGGCCGTTGACGGCTTTCTGCGAACGGTCAATCAACTCAGTCCGTTCGGCGAGCAGGGTCCGCAAACCGCCCGCATGGAAAAAGTCCTCCATCAGATCTGCGCCGGTCGGACCAAGGTTCGCCAGCACCGGCGTGTGTCGCGAAATGTCGTCGCAGCGATCGAGTGTCGACTCGATGCCGGCGCGGCGCGCGAGCGATGGCCGAACGAGCGCAGATCGCTCACGCCGTACCAGCGGTGGCTGCGCTATTTCACGCGTTTCCTTCTCTTCCTCAACATCTGCTCCGCGATATCTTTCGCGCCCTTCACTGGACGTGCTCGCGCATTTTCAGCTCGAAGCCGACGTTATCGAGCACGCTCATGGGCGGGAGCTGTGCGGAGCTCTGAAACACCGTGCCGAAGCCGCGCTTCTCCGGCAATTGTATGTCGAACGCCTGCACGCGAAATTCGGCCGGCACGATACCAAGTTCACGCGGGTTGGATGTCCCTGCATGTCACGGTCAGGATCATGTCATGCGTACCCTCGTCGAGCTCTTTCATCACCGCCGCAGTGCCGCCTGGATAGTAAGGAATGCAATCGTTCAGCGGCTTGAGGAAGGCCCACGTCTTGTCCCATTCGTGAATCGGATCCTGCGGATCCTTGTCACCAGGCACATACGGCAAGCCCATCAGGAACGTGCGGCCCGCGCCGGCATTCGCCAGGCGTGCGTAGCTCAGCTTCTCCGGATGTGTCTTGCGCCCTTGCAGTAATTGCGCGGGTGCCTTCGGCGGGTCGTTGACCCTTGGCGGGGGTTGTATTCGAGCAGCGGACTGGCCGGCATATACGCCACTTCGAGACCGTACCCTTGTGCGAGATCCTGCATCTTGCGCGGACCCAGAGCGCATTTGTCGAGCGCACCAGGAAATGCCGCTGCATTCAAGGGCAAACCCGGAGCCGAGCAGGCACTCAGACGACCGCTTGTCAGGCAACTAGCCGCCTCGCACGCCTTGTGTGTTCACATAAAGCGAATAGAGCCCGTGGCTTGCCGCCATAAACAGCCGGTTACGATGCCGCCCGCCGAAGCACACATTCGCGCAGCGTTCAGGCAACGCGATGTGGCCGAGCGGCTCGCCTTCCGCCGTAAAGACGCGTACGCCGTCAAGCTCGTCGGTGCCCATGCCCCAGCCGCACCACAAATTGCCGTGCACGTCGACGCGAAAGCCGTCAGGCGTGCCCGGGCCAGCGTCGATCAGCACCCGGTTGCTGGCCAGCGCGACGCCATTGCCGTTGCCGCCCACATCGAACGCACGAATCTTGCGCGGCTCGCCACGCGATTCGACGATGTACAGAACAGACTCGTCCGGCGAAAACGCCAGGCCGTTGGGTCCCAGCACGTCGTCGGCAACGACGGTAACTTCGCCGCTCTGGCCGTCGACCCGATACACGCATGCCGGCAGCTCGGACTCCTGCCGCTCGCCTTCATAGAAGCCGTCAATACCGAAGGTCGGGTCGCTGAACCAGATCGAACCGTCCGATTTCACGACCACGTCGTTCGGCGAATTGAAGCGCTTGCCGCGATAACGGTCCGCCAGCACGGTGATCGAACCATCGTATTCGGTACGCGTGACGCGCCGCGTCAGATGCTCGCAACTGATGAGGCGCCCCTCGCGGTCGCGTGTATGGCCATTCGCATTGTTCGACGACTGGCGAAACGTCGACACCGTGCCGCCCGGTTCGTCCCACCGCAGCACGCGGTCGTTCGGAATGTCGCTCCACAACAGATAGCGACCGTCGCCGAACCAGACCGGCCCCTCGGACCAGCGCGCGCCCTGATACAGACATTCGATGGAAGCGGAGGCCAGGATCAGCGGCTTGAAGCGCGGATCGAACATACGGATTCGGGGGTCGGGATAACGGAGGCAGTTTTCGTTCATGCTGGCGGTTCAAAGTATGGGTTTGCTTGCGCGAATTCTTACTCCAGCGCGAGCAGCACCCGCGCCGCCGGTCGATCTTCGCATGGTGCTCAGGTGGCCTGGAACGCGTGATCGAAGAATCACAAGCTACCCAGTGCCGCTTTTGTATGACAATAGAGTCTGCCGGTAACATTCGTGCCGTAAATTGACGGCACGAGCGGACAATTTCGGCAATTAGTGCAATTGTGACTGATATTTTGGCAAGGACGGGTAATTAGAAAGGTTTCACAAAAATTCTGCCAATCATCGGCATCGAAAAGCGGCGACGAGAAAATTACCGCAGCAGCGACCGGCAAATGTTAATCCGATCGGAAAAGCCAGGCAAAAGAACAATCCATTCATCGCAAAGCCACAGCCGTAGCCGTTTTGTCAGAATCATTTCTGACTTTGCGAAATAATTTTTAGTGATAGATTGTGCAGACAGAAAACCACCGGACGGAATGCCGACCGCAATTAACCGCAACAGGATGTTTGCGAGCCTGAGAGAGTAAAAAATTGCCGCTACATTTTATCGAGCAGATGGCACCGCTGCTGGACGCCGCCGACGAAGCGGAATGGTTCGGCGCAATCGCGGGCCTCGCCGAGACATGGGGTTTCGACAAGCTGTTGATCGCCATGCTGCCGCGCCCGACCATCCGCCTCGAAGACGCATATGTGCGCAGCACGTACTCGCCCATATGGCGCCGTACTTATGACGAGCAGGGACTGGTTCACATCGATCCGACGGTCTCGCACTGCGCGACGCGCGCCACACCGCTAATCTGGTCGCCGGACATTTTCACCACTGCATCCCAGCAATCCATGTATGAGGAAGCGCGCGCCCACGGATTGCGCGCCGGCGTGACATTGCCGATTCATGGGCCGAACCAGGAAGCCGGCATGATGTGCTTCGTCAATGACAGCAATCCCAGTGACGAGTTCTGGCGTCATATCAACGTGGCATTGCCGAATCTGGTGTTACTGCGCGATCTGGTAATCGACACCAGCCAGCGGCATTTGAATACTCACGCTCAGACCTTGCTGCCCAAGTTGACGCCGCGTGAGCGCGAATGCCTGAAATGGACCGCACGCGGCAAATCCACCTGGGAAATCTCTCACATCCTGAACTGTTCGGAAGCCGTGGTGAACTTCCACATGAAGAACATCAGGACGAAATTCGGTGTGAATTCGCGGCGTGCGGCAGCCGTGATTGCAACGCAACTCGGGCTTATTGACCCGGGTTGAGCAAGGCGGCGTCGCGGCTGTAGAGCACTCGCTCGGCGCGGCCCAGATCGGCGTCGGAAACAGTTTTGGTGAAGTACAGGCCAAGCAGAATTGCGACCGGCGCCGGGATTTCGGCACCTGATTCGAAACGGCTCCCACGCGACTGCGTTACGCCGAAGCGAGCCCAGAAGCGGCGCTGGCTCTCTTTTTTCTTTTTGCGGTATGCAATGATCAGAACGCGATCCACTGCCGTGGAGGGCTCCGCCGGGCGGCCCTGGAGGCCGGTTTGCGGTTGCCAATGATTTTCGAGAAGTTCCATTTTCGTGTCCTGTCGGTTGAGGGCAGTGCTTGTCTCGAATTCTGCTTTACCCGATAAGCATGCGCACCTATCCAGGTAGGTAGGTGGCGGAACGATTCAAAATGCATAAGTTTTCTTGCGTATTGGGTACCCCAACACGTTCAGGAGAACGTCATGCAAACAGCAATCCGGATTGGAATGCGTCAGGAATTCGACAACGCGGACATTAACGAGATGTACAGGCTGAGGGCCCGGGTTTTCCACGGGCGGCTCGGATGGGATATTCCGACCATCGCCGGCATGGAGATCGACGGCTACGACGCGCTCGGGCCGCACTACATGCTGATCCAGGCCGACGGTGGGCAAGTGCGCGGCTGTTGGCGCCTGATGCCGACTGAAGGCCCGAACATGCTGAAGGACACTTTCCCGCAATTGCTGCACGGCGCGGCGGCGCCGGTTGGGCGGCACATCTGGGAATTGAGCCGGTTCGCGATCGAGACCGGCGGCGAGGAGCAGTCGTTCGGCTTCGCCGACCTGACGATGCAGGCCATTCACGAACTGGTGACGTTCGCCGACCAGATGGGCATCACGCGTTATGTCACGGTGACCACCACGCCGATCGAGCGGCTGCTACGCAAGACCGGTATCGAGATCAGCCGGCTCGGGTCACCATTGCAGATCGGCGTGGAGCGAGCCGTGGCACTGGATATCGCGGTGAGCCCGAAGACTCGCACCGCGCTGTTCGGACCGATGGCCGCGGCTGCGTAGCCGCCGCCTGGCCGTTTTGTTTCGCCGCCCGCTCGCTGCCGCGAGCGGGCGGTTTCGGCGCCGTGCCGTTCTGCGGTTGCACGAGCCGCTGCCGCCCCACCGTCTTGACCAGCGAAAGATTGCGCGACAAGTTCATGCTGAACAGGATCTGCTCTTCGATAAACGACATGGCCGTGATGAAAAACGGGTTCTTCGACGCGCGCGCCGCCGCGAGGTGGAACATGAAATCGTCCTGCGCGCCGCCGCCTTGGGTTTCGATGATTCGCTCCAGCTGATCCCACGCATGCTGGATCGCGGCAATGTCCGCGCTTCGCGCACCGTCGGCCGTGAGGTCGCGAAACGTTCGGCCGGCGCATGCCCGGTCGGCAGGCGCTTACCTTGTACTCGCCTTCGACAATGCAGTTAAGGATGTCGCCGTAGATTTTGTCGGGCAAGCCCGTCGTTTTGCGCTCATTCATCAGCGCGGCTGGAGTTGCTTGTCTGGGCAGGCTCCTTGCAAGGCAAATCCGGCACTGGTCTGATGACACATATGCGTGCCGAATTGGAGCAAAGCCGCTCATGCTTGCTCCCCAGCGCTTATCGGGCAAGATGCTCTGCCGCGAAATTTGACAGGAACTTGATTTACATCCAAGTTGGGCAAATGTTGTTCAGCGACCATTTGCGCTTGCATTGCCAATAAAGTGTGCCCGGCCATTCGAAACGGCTGCGGCATCCAGTTTCTTCAGACGCGGAGTCGAAATGTACACACGCATTCTTGTAGCGGTCGACGGCAGCAATACCTCGCGCCGTGCATTCGAAGCGGCGCTTGCGCTCGCCAAATCCAACGGCGCGGTCCTGCAGCCGTTCTATGTCGTCGAGAACACGCCGCTTTATTTCGAAGCGCCCGGCTACGACCCATCGGTATTGCGTAACCGCCTCGTCGAAGAAGGCAAGGAACTCGGCGCTGAATTCGCCAAGGCCATGCTCGACCAGGGCGTGAAGGGCGAACTCGCGATAGGCGAGGCATCGTCGCTCGACGACGTTTCAGCGGTAGTGCTCAAGGCCGCCGCCGATTTCAAAGCCGACTTGCTGGTCATGGGCACGCACGGACGGCGTGGTGTACAGCGTCTGATCCTCGGCAGTGTCGCCGAGCGCTGCGTGCGGCAGGCGAGCTTGCCCGTGCTCCTCGTACCATCCGCCGCAGCGAAGACCGGCGAAGCGGACTGAACGCGCCGGCGCACCGTGCGCGCCGCGTGTTCGCTGCCCGTGCGCCGGATCTGTAAAGCGCGACATTCTGCAAAAAACGTGAGCAGGCATGGCCTGCCCACCATGAATAGCAGTTCACCCGGAATCACCGCCAGCGATATCGATCAAGATACCTAACTGCTCGACGCGTCATTTTGTCGCTAAGCGCGCGGTGTGGCCGGTGGGACAATCCCTCATTACCTGACCATTGGCTGCAGAACATGCTCACTCCTACTGCTGTTACGCGCACCGACGGAACTCCCGAATCCGCCACATCCGCTGCAAATGCATTGCCGGCACGCGGCGGCCGCCGTACGGCGGCGTCACGGGCAAGCACGCGCACCGCTGCCCGCTGTTCGAGTTGCGCCATGCGGCAGCTGTGCATGCCTCACGGCCTCTCGCCGGACGAACTGGGCAAGCTCGAAACGCTCATTTGCTCCGCGCGCTCCGTGCCGCGCGGCGAAGCGCTATATCGCAGCGGCGACCGCTTCGACAATATTTACGCGGTGCGTTCCGGTTCGATGAAAACCGTCATGGCGCACCGTGGCGGCCGCGAGCAGGTCACGGGTCTGCGGCTCGCCGGCGAAGCGCTCGGCCTGGACGGCATCAGCAATGACCTGCACGCCTGCAGCGCCGTCGCTCTCGAAGACAGCACCGTGTGCATCGTGCCCTACACCGCGCTCAAGTCGCTGTGCCGCGAAATCAGTTCGATGCAGGAGCGCATGCATAAACTGCTGGGCGAGCAGATCGTCCGGGAGGCCGCGCAGATGATGGTGCTCGGCTCGCTCTCGGCGGACGAACGAGTCGCGGCATTCCTGCTCGATGTGTCGGAACGCAATGCACAACGGGGGTATTCATCGGCGGAATTCAATCTGCGCATGACACGCGAAGACATGGGCAGCTACCTCGGCATGACGCTCGAGACCGTGAGCCGCACCCTGTCAAGATTTCAAAAGCGCGGCCTGATCGACACACAGGGCAAGCACATCCGGATCGTCGATCTGGAAGGCCTGCGGCAAGTCTAGGTCGCCCGCGGGAGCGCCGCCGGCGCCGCCCGCCCATCGTTTTTAACGCGTTTTCGTCTTGGCACGGCTCCTGCGAGCGGGTACAGTCTTTAGTCCCGTCCCCCGCAAGGAGACCCGGCGAAATGAATCGCGATCCCTCCCCGCATCACCCGCTCGTCCAGCGCCTGATCGAAGCGCGTCAAGTGACCGACGCGCTGTTTTCCATCGTCAAACCCGAGTTTCTGTATGAACGGCCGATCCGCGAGCGCCACCGGATCGTGTTTTACATCGGTCACCTGGAAGCTTTCGATCGTAATCTTTTCGATCAGCGCATGTGCGACCTGCCAGCGTTCGATCCGGCTCTCGATCGGCTTTTTGCGTTCGGTATCGACCCTGTCGACGGCGGTTTTCCGACCGACAAGCCCAGCGACTGGCCGTCGCTCGACACCGTTCGCAGCTATGCGTTGCGCGCCCGCGAGCAGATCGACCGCGAACTCGATGCGCTGACACAGGCCGCGCAACTCGGCCGCGACGGCGCACAAGCCGAGGCCTCCGGGCAATTGCTGAACGTCGCAATCGAGCATCGGTTAATGCATGCCGAGACGCTGGCGTACATGCTCCATCAGTTGCCTCTCGCGGAAAAAGTCGCCGAACTGCGCGAGCCCGTCGTGACGCGTACCGGACAACGCGACATGTTGTCGTCGATGGTCAGCGTGCCGGCCGGCACGACTATACTCGGCATGTCGCGCGACGGCGGCAGCTTCGGTTGGGACAACGAGTTCGGCGAGATACAGGTGGACGTGCCCGCCTTCGAGATGGATCGCTACATGGTGACGAACGGCGCGTTTCGCGAGTTTATCGAGGCAGGCGGCTATCGCGAGCCGAAGTGGTGGTCGGAGAAGGATTGGGCCTGGAAGGAAGCCGAGCATATCGAGCATCCCGCCTGCTGGTCGCGGCGCGGCGCAAGCAGCGAAAACGGCGAAGGCAGTGCATGGATGCTGCGCACCATGTTCGACGAAGTCCCGCTGCCGCTCGACTGGCCCGCCTACGTGAGTCACGCCGAAGCCAGCGCCTACGCGCGCTGGGCTGGCAAAGCGTTACCCACCGAGGCGCAATGGCAACGTGCGGCACACGGCACACCGCACGCTGCGTCGGGTAATTTCGATTTTCGGAGCTGGAACCCGCAACCGGTGGACGCGTATCCGGAGAACGTCAGCGCATTCGGGGTGGAAGGTCAATTCGGCAATGGCTGGGAGTGGACTTCGACGGTGTTCGACGCGCTGCCCGGCTTCGAGGCCTTTGAATTCTATCCCGGCTATTCCGCCAACTTTTTCGACGGCCAGCATTATGTGATCAAAGGCGGCTCGGCGCGCACCGCGCAGTGCATGTTGCGGCCGGCTTTCCGAAACTGGTTTCAGCCGCATTATCAGTACGTGTACGCGGGGTTTCGGTGCGTGAGGAATCTGACAAATAAGGCATAAGTTGATCATCAAAGCGGCCCTTATGCTTTATTGCAAACAGTAGCGAACTTATGCTTTATTCCTATCGAAAGCAAATTTTGAGGTACCCAAAAAACACGCGCGTTGTGTAGGGACAAGTACTAACTCCGTTGGCTACAGTCTACCTCGTATGACAAGGTCGAGTATGCGCCTGCTTTCTGTGCCCGTCCTGAAGTGTCGCCCTGTCTTTGAGCGCGCAATGCACTCTGTCAACCCGCCGCCAGTTGCCTCAACTTCTCTCCTGATCTCGTGCAGCGTTTGCACGAGCGACTGCCTACGTGCGCGACGCCTACTGGCTTCCTCAAATTCTTTTTTTCCCCGCATCGTTGCGGCCAGTTCCGGGATTGCTACCTCTATTTCCCGCGGAGTGACGCGCAACGTCCGTGCGAGTTCATATACCGATATTCCGGGCATCTTGTTCGCTGCCTGTCGACAGGCGGCAGCGAGCTCACTATTGCGGGTCGCCTTGCGGCGCGCCAGAGGGACGAGGTCAGATGGCTGATAAGCGCGCTCAATTATTCCGTCAAGCAGACCTACCAGACTCGCGCCTGTTGTCACGCATATCGTCATCAGCAAATCGACGGAGAGCCTTGATCGGCGGCCCAGATGGTATAACTGATTTACATCCATTCTAAAAAACCGTGACGCGGCCAGTACGCTGCCGAAGTCATCAGCGAGGTGACACAAGACGGCCTCGGCAGCGACGCTACGATCAAACTTCTTGCCACCCGATATCGCCGCGACGAGCCCGGCCATCTGCGAGGCGACTATGACCTTGTTTCCGGATGCCCGTCTTGCAGGGCGTTGGTGACATCCATATGAAACCGACCCGCACCACGGACATACCCCGAATAAATCCGGTGCGTTTGCAACGCCGTACACCGTCGGGTTGAGACACGAGCAGGACATCAACTCGACGGCATGGACTGGACAGGCATCGACTATGGCAATATCCCATAGTACCCGGCCCCACGCATCAGGAAAGGGAGACTCCTCGATGCACGCAGGGCAATAACGTCCGGCGCCATCTATCCCTCCGATCGATAAAGCGAAGTCATTGCGAAACGGTAGCAGTGCGCATTGATGCAGTCCTGCGCACCCCGTTGCCAGAGTGAGGGCTTCAGCCTCTTTCTCAGGGCTGTTAAATGGATCGCGCCATCCGCTACCAGCCGGATAAATTTCGGAAAGATATGATTTCAGCTTTGCATAACGTACGCAATGCTGGAACGCGAGGCGACGCATAAAGCTTCCGACGCTTTCGCAGCTCCATGAACCAATACCAATTGCCTTCAACGGGTAAAGGATGGTTCCCACAATTGGCCCATCCACCTTGTCTTTCACGGTACGCACCTTCGTCACCATGGCACCTAGCCATAACGAATCGAAGACTCTACAACTTCAAGATATCTCGCGACGCGCTCTGGAAGCACTCCAGTGATCGTGCTGGTCGTCGAGGACGACTAAAAAAAACCCGGCCGGGCAATTTGAACGACTAGTTCGCCATGTCCCGTCGGCGCAACCAACGCATTTCGACGTTGCCATTTCGCTATACCAGGGCGTCGGGGTGCCCAGGTTCGTCGCTTTGCGCCGCCTGCGCCCGCCTGAAAGGCTCTTCAAAGCGTGAGCCTCGGCTTACACAAATTCCCGATTCGAGCCACACATTGCGTAACGTAACCGACTTGCCTGCCTTCTTCAGACTCCGCGCTGTTGACTCAATCGATGCTTGTGCCTCAAGTCTGCGCGCTGCCGTCTTGGCGCTTCTCGCCGAACGCCAACGCGCTGTGAGCATCGCCGCCTCTTCCGGCAGACGTTTAGAGATGGTTGAACTGCTGCAACCTATATAAGCCGCGACAGCCGTCACCGAAGGATATTGCAGGACAGTGAGCGCTGAGTCTATCTGCTCGCGCAACTCATCAAGAGATGTGACCGGCGTTCGGCGCGCGTGAGGCTTATAGCGAAAATCTGCCCCCTCCGAGCATTGCGCCAGGCCCCGCAACACATCAACGACATTTACACCGCATGCCGCGCAAAGCGCGAGTAGAGGAGCGTACTTGATAGGCCTGACTCCGTGAATCCAATCGTATAGCCTGGCTTTGTTGAACCCACATACTGCAGCTGCGCGAAATGGGGAGCCATCGCCTATCTGGGTCGCGAGCTCCCGGATACGCTCAGGCGCCAACGGCGCGTCGAACTTCTCGCCACCCGAGACCGCAGAAATGAGCATCGCTGACTGACGCGCCACCCACTGTTCTGCGACCGTCACGCCTACGTGGGATACCGCCTGGCAGGCGTAGGCGATCGCACCACACTCGGTGCAGACACCGGGCATGTGAACTCTATGCCACCTCGGACGGCGTTGGGGTGTCTCCCGTCCACATTCAGAATTGACCAGTCGCACCGCGTGAACCGGACAGCAATTGACTGCTTTCAGATCCCAAAGAAGGGGACGGTGCAGTTGCGCAAACTCTGCGGCTCCGTAGCACAGCGGACAGTGGCGAAGACGGAGAGAGGACATGCCCGCCAAATCTATGACACCATCAAGAGAAGCTAGCGAAAGCCGACCGACCGCCTGAATTCCGGTCGCTCCGACGAGGGCGTCGCGGAGTGCCAGCGTGCGTTGCTTCGCAAAGACATCCACCGCGCGGTCTTTCATCCACGTCGAAAAATGACGCCAGATTTTGAAATCGTTTGCGGAATACCGCGCCAGTCCCATGTTGACCAGATCATCGACGCTAACGCAGTGCGCCAAAGCCAACCTGCAAAGGTAACTCACCAGACCTTCGCAATCTCCCGTCCCTACCCCGATCGGCAGAAGCCCATAAAACAACGGAACCGGTTCTCGCGCCAGCGGTAGACTGGAACGCAAGTCTTCGGACAGGGCAGACTGCATCGTATCTGCGTTCAATTCATCCTCCCGCCACGAGCTTTTCCATTTCCGCAACACGATCCGGATCAATGGCGGACTCATCAAAATTTTCTCTTATCAGCATGGCTTCACCGTCCTCGACTTCTTTCCGGATCTTTTTGATCGAGTGTTTCTTCTTGAGTGCAAGTGCTATGAAACCTTCCTTCCAATTTCCCGCGTTCTCAAGCTGGCAAATCAGACATCGGGTCAGAAACTCCTTCAGCAATCCGACGATGCCCAACGTCGCCGTCAACAAGTCATCTGCTACCAGTTCAAATCGCGGCACCTGCTCCAACGGCCAGCGTTCCATCAGTTTTCTTATAATTTTTTTGTACTCGTCCACGTCGGCTTTAGTCTGAACCTTATCCGGTCGATCATTCCGGTACCGGCCGAGATAAACCAGATCGCCTCGTCGCACCACCTGGCCATAGTTGTCCACCATGCCGAACAGCTCATAAGGCCCGATCAACAGAATCTGGGCTGAAATGGCGTCCGACAGGTCCTTCACCGAGTCCAGGGCTTTATCATGATCACCGTATCGCAGGATATGGAGAATCTCGTCAACGACGAGTAGCCGCGTGTCACGGTTTTTCAGCATTTGGCATACCGAAGTTTGCAAAGCCGGGAGGTCGGCCCGACCACTCGAGCCGATCAGCCGGTTGTCCCGGACGCCCCATGAGCGCTTCGCGTCAATCATCGGTTCCTGACCTGCCTCCAGGATTTTCCTGAAAAAGCCACCCCAGGATACTTTTGCGGCGCCAAAAGCGGGCGCTCTCACATAGATATATGGCTGGTGACCGGCCTCAGTTGAGTTCATCCGGGAACCAACTGTCTCGGCGAGCGCCGTCTTACCCCCTCCGGTTGGTCCGAAAAGTGTAATTATTCCGGTATCGGTGCACGGCCCCAACAGATCCGCTAGCTTCTTTTCTGCACCGTCACGAAGACGATGCTTTACTCTCAGCGAATAAAAGTAGCGAACTTTCTCCGTATCGGGGAGCGCGAGGACCTGCTCACGACTCAGACTGCTATACCTCAGCCTCTCTTCGTACGTGATCCCGCGTGTTGTTTTAGAGAAGTCCAGCTTCATCTGGCTCGCTCCATTCGGAAGTGTTCGGATCAGACAGCGTGGCGAGTTCGGCAGCCGCTTCTCCATCAGTTCGCGCGATCGCCGCATCGGACGCCATGTCGACTGAGGAACCAGGCCCAGCGGCTGGACTGCAAGCCGGTTCCCGACGCGGTACCATGCCAAGATCAATGGCTCTTGCAGTTCCCATCCCGAGCGCCTTATAAAGCTCTGATTCGCTCTTCTGCTTCTTTGCAGTGGTCTCGTCAAAGCTGATAGGGGTTCTTACCTGCCCAAGACGCACCGCCCGTGATGTCGTATGGCGGTCACGCTCTGCAGCAAGGCGGTTGAAATTCCGCTCCATGCGCTTCGCGTACTCCACTTCGTAGCGCGTTCGCCCCCAGTAGGGGTCGAGATCACGCGCGAGGGCCGTCACCCAGCAGTGACCAATATAGACATAGATGACGTTCGCCAGCCACGGCTCGTATCGGACCGGACACTGCTTCCCGCCGATCTTTGCAAATTCCGGATGCCAATAAAACATGCCGCTCTCCCACACACCCCGTTGCGCATGAACCTTGTGCTCGCTGCGTGGTGGCGAAGGCGCCGTGAGCAGAAGCAGATTCTCGTCGAATTCAACCCGGATATGATCCCGTCGGCCCGTCTGTTCGAGTCTGGCCTGCTCGTAGTCACACTGCGTCATCCCCAGCGCCGGATGAACGTGCCGGCGATACCTGAAGTCGAAAAGAAAGGAGTCCGTCGCGCGGTACATCTGGGGAAACGTCCAGACAGCGCGGCGCGTGGGATCAACTGACCTGGTGACGGTACGAGCTTCCTTCAACTGGATCGAACAGCCTTCCAGACCGGACAGGAATTCTTCCTCGGTCAGACCGAATAGTCGCTCAATGTCTTTGCCGCCTCGCGGTCGACCAGTTGCCCGATAACGCACATCAATGTTATGGAGCTTGAAGAACTGCGCAACCGCGTGCGAGCGCATGTCGGCGCCGCCATCGAGAACCACAATCCGCGGCAGGCGCCTCCAGCGGCGCACATAGTCGCGCAGTGTCATGAGCACCGACAGCGCGGATGGTGGACGATATGAGAGATAGAACGCACGCGCACAGGTTACGTTACCGTCCACTGCCGCAGAGAGCCAGAGCTTTCCCCAGTCCTGTCCGTCAGGACCCTTCGTAAAGAGATTAGGTTCGGTGTGGTCGATGTAGCAGACCTCGTGGGGCGCCACGCCGTCCACCGGCTCCCGTGCGTCCAGGATCAAGGGAATCGCCCCGTCCCGGTACGCAACACGTTTGCCGAACCGGGCATTTGGGTCCTCGTATGCCTTGACCCGCTGGCACAGTGTGGGATAAGACATGGGCACGACATTCTGTTTAATGCATTCCTCGCAGTAGCTGTCGTAAGTCTTCTTGGCATTGCCGGCCGATGCCGTGTTATGAACGGTCTCAATCGTCGTCTTTGCAAGCAACTCGACGAGTGGTGAAAGCCGGGGCAACCGGTTGCCTTTTTCTGCGTGATGCGGCGCGAGCTCGAGCAGGACATCCTGTACAAAGGTGCAATCGCGTATTGCCTGCCTGGCCCTGCCCAGAGTCGCATCGGAGTACTGGTCGGCCCCTTCGTTCAGGACCACCGCCTTATACTTCTTTATTCCTTCCTTGAGCTCCGTCCTGCTTAGGGATGCTATGGCGCGCCGTTTCTCGTTGTTAAGGAGCGCAACGCGCTCTTCATCCGTTGCGCGCTCGGCCAGCAACTGCCTTGCGGTCTCCGTGGGGAGGGTCATTCTCCCTCCCGCGCCCGAAGTGAGAAGCACCTCCGCGTCCGGTCCTGTCGAGCCCAGAATAACGGTCCACTCCTCTCCTCCATATTGCAGTCGGGTGCCGATTGGGCATGCAGCAAGCCCAGGAACGGGCAACGGCTCACACAGGAGGCCGCCCCGACGAATGAGCCGATCGGCCTCGGCAAGCTCAGCATCGCGGTGCATCAGCAGATCGGCGGGATTACCGATACTGTCGTTATTCAGATCAACGAACAGCACGCCCTGCACGATCGCCGACAGCAGTACATCCGCTTCGAATCCCTCATGCTTGATCATGTCATCGTAAGTGACCGGACCCTTCTCTACGCATTGCCTTAGCCGCTCTGCCGTATCCGACGAGAGAATGGGTGTTCTTGGATCGTAAAAATCCCGCAGATAACGGATATTCTCGAGAAACCGTCGTGGAATCTCCCGGTTTGTCCTCAGTCGATGCGCAATTCCAAGTGACCCGCAATATTGCTCGCACGCGCGGTCATGCCAGCGATCGGATTCATCCCGCCAGAAGCGGCTCACCTTTTTCCATCGATCGTCGTCTTTTTTCTGCATCTGGAAGAGTAGCGTCTCCTCTTTCCAGTCCTCGAAGCGGGGCGCACCATCTCCCAGTATCAGAAAATCGAACCAGTGCTGCGACTTGTTTGCGACACTCCCATCCTCCCGCTGGGTAATTGCAGTGAAAGAATGCGCATTTGCATAGTATTCCTGAATTTTGTCGTCAAATTCGTACCACATGGCCGCACTGGCGTGTAGCGTCCTACTCTGTACGGTGACGCCCTGCTGCATTTTTGCGGAACGAATCGTCACGACCGTTCGGGTACCCTGATGATTGAACGGGTTGAAGTCTGACTGACCGCGCCGGATCTTTTCGACCAGTTCGCGCGTGGCATCCGGCATCGAATGGCCTGCCAGATACTCAGTTACTTCCAGTTGACCGAACATTCAGGCACCTGTAATCCATGCACCGTGGTTGCAACACACTGGCGATTGACGGCGGCTTGATACTTTCATCCTGATCAACGCTGTTGCGCTCGCCATCCGTCACACGCCTGACACATCCTGCAATAGCAGCTCATATGCACGCTGTTCCAAAGGTCGGAAGCCGGGCGTTCTCGGTCAGCCTGCCAGCAGAGATGACGATCTCGTTACCCGCTCATCGCGCCTTCGAGGACGATTGACGCTGAGCCGTAAGCGAGCTTTCGCCTTCGGTCTGCAGGAATTCGCAAAAACTTCGATGTTGTTGAGATCCATCCAGTCACGGCTAACCGGCCACCAGGCGCCACTCCATCGGTGGCGTCGATCCCTGACGAATGGCAAGGAGCAGTGACGGTGAAACAGCTTCAATAAGAGCCGGGACGGATGATCTCCGCCCGGTTCGCAGCGGAAAACCCGCCATGGGCATGGCCAGCGACCTCGCTCATTCATGGCGACTTTCGCCGTACCGCAACCCTTGCCGCCGATCTTCACTGACTCCATTTGTACGCCTCCCGCCGCGTCCTGTTCGACCGGGCGCGTCGGCTCCCGACGACCTCCCGCAACTCGACTTCCAGTCCCGCGAGTTACCGCAATCACGCGGGCACTGCCTGGGACAATCATAGGTCGCCTGCCTAGGAATAAGGCATAACCACCCGTGATGCGGACCCTTGGTCGACGTCATGGGTGGCGGTTGACAGTCCGTGCACGGCTGGCTGGATAACACGGGCACGTAAACGGTTTTTGGGTACAAAAACGTGGTCGCAGGAGAAGACCGAAATGCCGATATACGCCGCACAAAGGATTGGGGAGCAGCTTGGCAGAATACTATTAATATTGAAACCTTCGCCTGTGGTATTTCGTGTAGATTGCCGGCACGCGCAACCGTGATGTTCGATTGCGAACATCACGCGTTTCCCATAACAGTTACCGGTAACATTTAGTTAGGTACTCAACTACACTATGTGAAGGATTTTCAGACCCGGCGCGTCGTGGCGGCACCGCGCGCAAAATACCGCCTCATCTCGCACGATAATTAAAGTTATCACGTTGTACGGTTTTAATTACCCAACGGGCAATCCTTTCATTACGGGCATTCTGTATTGAAATGCGGTAATTCGCCATAAAGCCGGATTTGCTTGCATAATCGGCCCATGGGACGCCAGCCACTTCATTCCGAGCAGTCTGTCCGGGCCGCCGCACTCGCGATGCTGGCCGAGAACAGTCATGGCGCACCCGTCTCGCCCGCGCTGTTCCGGCGTGTGCTGTCCGCCCGCAGGCTGCGCGAGCGCATGGGCGGAGGCGGCGATCTGGGCACCTTCTCGCGCATCCTCAATTCGGTCGAAGCGGAAGTCACGCGCGAGGCGGTTGCGCGCGACACGATCCCCGACCTGCCGGAAAACGTCGCGAACCTGATGCGCGCGGTCTGGCGGGCGGCGCTTGATGCGCAGACCGGCGAGATCGGGCGTATCAGGAAGGAAGCCGAACACGCTGTGGCCGGCGCGGAAGAAAGCCGGGACGAGGCGAACGCCGTGGTGACCATGCTAAAAACGGAACTGGAAGATCTGCGCGGGGATCTCGCGGCGCGTGACGAAACGATTGGCAGGCTACGCGCGGAACTGGCCGAAACCACCCGGCAACTGGCGAATGGCGACACGGCACGCGAGCAGCTGTCCGGCCGGCTGGCAACCACTCAGCACGAACGTGACACGGACCGTCATACCTTTGAGGAACAGCTCGCCGCCGTGCGAACGCAGTATGACGGCCTCCATCGTCAGTTGCTGGAACAGACGGATGCCCAGCGGCAGGCGTGGATTGATGCGAGACGGGCGTTTGAGCAGCAGTTGCGCGCTGCCGACGAACGGCTCATGGAGGTTCGTGCGGAGCGGCAACGTCTGCTCGACGAGCTCGCCAACCGCAAGCGGCAGCCCGACGGGCGTGACGTCCGCTGACGATTGGTCAGACAGGCATGGACGTCGTGAGGAACAAAGATGGATCTATCAGACATCGTCGACATCATGGCATCGCCGCCGCGACGTCTGCCCGGACAGCTCGACGACACGATCAGTTACCTCGCGTCAGCCATCGGCTGCCCGGTCTATTTACGCTGGACACCCGCGGCCCTTGCCCGTCGATATGGCTCGATGAAAACCGCGAAGGCGGAGCAGCCGGAGGTCTTTGCCCTGCTCCTTAACTGCCATGCGGTAATACAGTTCTGGCAACTGGGCGAGCTCGTTACGCTGCCGGCCGAACTGGCGCCCCCGCCAGGTGCAGTCGTTGAACGGTTGCTGCGCACGCAGCGCTTCCGTTTTCGCCCCACCGACGGTGATCCCTATCCGGCCGCGGACTCCGGCAAGGTTCAGCCGCAGAAGGAGCGGGGGGTCACCGTATCAGCGCCGGAGTCACTCGGGAGCGATCCCTAGTTGAAAAGGACGGGCAGGTTCGCGAACCACGACCGCGCGACCAACAGCCTTGCCGTCCCGGATGACGGTGCCGCCGTCATGGCCTTCCTGGCAGAACGCACCGGCCGATCGCCGCATACGCGGCGCGCCTACGTCGCCGAGATCCGACGGCTGATCGCGTGGTGTCATGCAAACAGGATCTGTGGGCCTCTGTCCGATCTGTCCAGGGCAGAACTCATCCAGTTCGGGAACAGTCTGCCCGGGACTGGGAGCCAGCCCTCTTCCGCGATGGGCATCCTGGGCGCGCGGAGCTGTACCCGGGCGCTGGCTGTCGTACAGAGCATGTACGGCTACCTGCTCGGGACCGGCTATATGACGGTGAATCCAGCCGCAGAACTGGGTCAGCGAGCGACCGATCGCGCGGGTTACCGGCCCAACCGGTTTCTGCCACGTGCTGCGTTAGCTGCCTTTGACCGATGGCTGGATGCGGCAGCAGCCACCACCACTCCGTCGCTCGCGACAGTGCGTCGCGCCGCGATCGTCGCGCTTTACCGGTGGACCGGCGCACGCCTCGACGAACTGGCCCACCACGACAGTTATCCGCGTCTGCGGATCGACGAGGACGGATGGACCATCGAAGTGCTGGGGAAGGGCCGCAAATTGCGCGAGATACCGTTGCCCGACGTGTGCATGCCGTTTGTCAAACGCTATCGCGTCGCACGCGGACTCCCGCCAGTCCCCTCGTCCGCGGAATCGCTCCCGCTCATTCAGGGACGCGGCGGTCGTTCGTTGGGGCGCAGTGGCCTTTACGCCGAAGTGAAGGCGGCGCTGCGCGAGATTTCTTCCACTCTCGCTGCAACGGAATCTGCCAGTCGCAGCGCCCTGCAGATAGCTTCGCCTCACTGGTTACGTCACTCTTATGCGCACACACTGGTGGTCGAACAGGGTGTACCGCTGCCGGTCGTGCAGATGCTGCTCGGGCACGCTTCTGTGCAGACGGCTGCATCGTATGCGAGTACGGATCTCTCCCAAGCCCGACGTTTTGTTGCGCGGAGTTTTACCTTGCCTCAGACAAGTTCATCGTAGGACCGATCTCGCCAAGGCGGAAGCAGATGACGGCCCATCGTTTTCACGGTGAAAAAGTTTCAGCAAACGAGCTGCTTCGCCCATCCGAAATCTTCATCTTCCCCGATAGCCTTGAGCGTCCGGGCAACATCTCGCCGCGGACAGTGATCAACCAGTTTCTGTAGCACGTCGAGGCGGACGTTTCGCAGCATGCTCACGAGATTGACGTTGTCTTCGCGCAGCCGTTCGTCATGCACAGCGCCGGCCAGATATTCCAGAATGGCACGTTCTGTGGCGGCCACCGGCATCCTCACGCTACGAGCGGGCAACGCTGAAATCGCGAACGTCGCCGGCAACGCATCATCGAACAGGTGATCGTACTCGTACGTGAGCAACAGCAACTCTTTCGCCCACGAAGGAAATTCGAAGGGCACGGCGCCCCACAGATTGATCCGGGGGCGTGCGTACAGGTAATGGCGTATGCCGCGCATGTCCAGCGCGGCCTTGCCACTCACATGAAGCCCGGGGATGCGCCTGGCAAAAAAGGCAACTGCGCCCTCCAGCGTTGGTAAATCACCTCTGAGGAGATAGGCATCGTCAGAAAGTCGCCGCAGCCACCCGCCGGCTACCAGATCTAATGCTTCGATCGGCGTCACGCCGTATTCGGCGAGGAAGCGTAGATCGAGCGGCTCGCCGCGTGGAGCGAAATCCATCAGAAACTGGACTAGCCGGGTGATGTCCTCCATGTCGGATTCGACTACCCCGCGACCATTATCGGCTCGCCGTAGTCCTGTGCGTCCAGGCTGAGTGCAAGCTGCAATGGGGCATCGTTGGGAAGGTGATGCTGCAGCCGGGAGCAGGGATGCAGATCACCCTCTTGCGTCCTGTACCAGTAGTCACACACCGACGCATTGATTCGCTGCTGGGTCAGCAAGCCTGTCACGCGTTGCATTCGCGCGGCCGGACGACCTTCGGCGGGTGCCTCCATGACGTACACAGAGAAGCTGTCTGGCGTCAGTTGACTCGCGGTATCGAGAAGCGCCGCCGGGTCGACAACCAGTAACCCGTCGGGCAGCGCGCCGGGCCGGTCCGACTCGGATGCGGGGAAAACCCAGAAACAGATCGTGTCGTCCGTCCAGCCCACGCACCGCCACGGCTGGAATGGCTTCGCGATGGCACGCCGGAAGGCACTCGACTCGGCCCAGTTTGCATCTGTGAACAACATATATCTTCCTTACGATGACACGGGAGGCAGAAATAACGGTAAAGCAACAATTCATGTTGCCTACCAATATAAAGCGATGTTATCAGATCAGCACATTGAAGAGACCATTCCATGTTGAATGACAACATGGAATGGTGACTTTTGACTGCCGTGAACGAGCAGAAAAGCGCAAAGCATCTGGGGCGCGCGTTGGCAGCGGCCCGAGCCGATGCAGAAATGACGCAGGAGCAGGTGGCCGAGCATCTTGGTGTTTTTGTCGAAACCGTAAGCCGCTTTGAGCGCGGCGCGCATTGGCCTACCATCCCGCGTCTACTGGAGCTAGCGGACCTCTACAGGATTCCGGTCTCGACGCTGCTCAGGCGCGCGTCCGACCGGCCAACAGATGTCAGCCTGGAGATCGCTGAGCAGCTCGCGCGGCTCAGCAGCGACGATCGCGCGTGGGTGGGGATGCTGGTCAAGGATCTGTGCAGCCGGTTGCCAGCCGCACAAGAACACAGAGCGGGCAACAAAGGCCGAGCGCGTCAGTAGCGCGACTTTGGTCGTTCACTCCGCAGAGCGCGACCGATGGGGTTTTCCGGTATCGCGACGGCACGCGCAACCCGCATTCTCCAGATTTGCACTGCTTGCCAGCAAGGCGTGGGTCGTCGGTCGTCCTTGCTCGCGGCATACCCGTCCCCAAGCTGCGAAACGACCCGCGTTTCTTGTGTCAGAGATTCGCCTGGACGGCGACAATGAACTTGTCCGGTCGTGCGGCGATCATCCTGGCCGGTAGTGAGGAGTCGCAGGCGGCGTAGCCGCCGGAGACGACGAGCTACCGGCGGCGCCGGTTCGGCGGAGGCTAGGATGGGCTGACTGAATCTAAAAGAAGAAGCGGTCAGCCCCATTGCTTCTGCGTGTGATCGGGCGTACAGAAGGCGGCGGCTAGAATGAACGGCATGGTTTGACCATGAGGTTACCTCCGTAACCGATTCCGACAAGGCTACCGTCGTGATAGATGCGGCCATTGTGCAGAGTACGTCCAAGGCATTGTACGATTCTCCCTGTTGTCTGAACCGCTCACGGCACGCGAACGCTGCATGGTAAATGTTCCATTGCGTATGCAAATAGAATATTGATGTACACCGGCCGTGCGACTCATGATTCTTGCGTCGATGGTAAGTCGTCGTCGTTATAATCCTCTTGATCTAGAAAGCAGAGGTCAAGGCCGCCAAAACCCTGAATTGCTATTCGAGCCGCCAAAAATCTTTGCAACTCGTCCTCTACAGCGCGTGAGAAAAAATGACACTTGATATCCGGGGCAGCATCAAGAACACCAAGCTCAGTTCTAATCCATACGTCGTCTTCGAAGAGCTGATATCTAACGCTATCGACTCTTTTCTTATACGAAAGCATCTAGACGCTTCGGCGGAAGACATGCATGTTGAGATCGACGTTGAGTTCAAGTGCGAAGATCTGCTCGGTGTTAAAGAGGACATGACAGTGTCCTGTACGGACAACGGGTGCGGTCTAGGCGACGATCAACTTAAAGCATTTTTGACGAAAGATACATCTTACAAAGATGATCTTTCCATTTCAGGGATTGGAAGCTGCAAAGGGGCCGGCCGTATTCAATTTTTTCACCACTTCTCCAGCCTTGCTATCACTAGCACCTTCAAAAGAGGCGAGAAATTTCTCAAAAGAGAAATGAAATATTCGGAGCCTACGAAACAAATTGACGCAGAAAACTTCGAACTCAGCTCCGGAAATAAGAATGAAGTAGGAACTTCTATTTCCCTCGATGGTTTCAAGGAAGCTGTGCGCGGCCGGATCGCGCAATGGCAGCCGCTTAGCAATCTTTTTTCCGCTTCCGCACTAAAAAAACAGATGTTGATCGCTTTCCTTCAGCGTCTGGTTAGTCTCGACCGTCGTCTTGGCAATTTCGAAATCAGCTTTGTCACATGTCATTGGAACAATAGTGAGCAACGTGAATTGCTTACCCGTTCCGACTTGCCAGCTATTACGGCAAAACGTGAGGTCAAGGTCGAGGAACGTGATCCAAACACGGGAAATGGCCTTGGCACCTACAAAGACTTTACGCTATATCATTATCAGCTTAATGCTAGTGAGTATGGTCTTCCACGCAACGCAATTGCATTTTGCGCAAAATCTTCGCCGGTGAAGGACATCACGCAGCGTTATCTGCGCACACGAACTCAACAGAACAATCCCGTAGATGGTTACCATCACATCGTCCTGATCGAAAGCGATTACCTCGATCAGCGGGTGAATGAACAGCGCGATGACTTTGAAAATATTCCCCTCGAACTAGCAACCGGCGATCTTTTTTCAGGCGAAAAGCTGTCGTACGCAACAATTTATGATGCGATCGATCCTGTGATTCAGGAAATGGTGGTCCCGGCGGACTGGAATAAAGACGTTGTACTACGCGACGTAACTGACCAGTTCGGCATAAGCGAGGCCATGCTCCAAGATACTTCGACGCGCATTGTCTATGGTGAAACACCACAGGCGGTCGCCGAACGAGTATTGAAAAAATATCAGGAACGAGTAGTTGACGAAACCGCTGCCATTTTTAACCTTAAGGAGGAAATCATCAAGGCAGAGCCGCATTCCGAAGAGTTTCGCACGCTGATCAATGATTTATCGTGGAAATACACGTCATCATTGAAAAATTTTGATATGGCCAATCTGTCCCAACTCATCGTAAGAAGAGCCGCCATTGTTCAAATATTAGATTTAGCTTGCGACAAAAAACTTGCGGTTCAGAATATAGATGATGGTAGTCGTCGCAAGGATGAGCAAATCATTCATAACATATTTTTCCCAATGCGTAAGGATAGCTCGGAGGTCGATGATCATGACATTTGGCTTCTGAGTGAGGAATATCACTATTACGACTATATAGCCTCGGATGTTCCACTTGCCGACATCACATGGGATGGAGCCCAAAAATTATTCGAAAGCGACATCGATGATGAAATCAAGAAAATTCTCGACAAACGCAATTCGGAAAACGGTGGGAAACGACCAGATATAGCGATTTTTAGTAAGGAAGGCTCGGCGATTATCATCGAGTTCAAGGCTCCGGGAATCCACCTGGACGATCATGTGGGTGATCTCGCCGAATATTCACACCTTCTATCGGCCAAATCTGGCGGGAAACTGAAGAAGATATATGGATATCTGATTGGCGATACTGTGAACCCCTTACGCCTATCGGGGTGGACGCCATTCCCGCTGGGGAGCGGGTATTTTCGATCGGATGCTCTTCTTGATCCCAAAACGCGATTTCCGCTCGGTGAGACTTATTTCGAGATACTTTACTTTAGCGATGTAATCGAACGGGCGAGAAAAAGGATTGGCATCTATCGAGAGAAACTTCAGTTGAAGGATCTTCATTAAGATTGCCACCAGATGGTCCCGCATAATTGTGACCATCTATACGACAGGCCTCGCTCCACAAGTGCAAAAGTGAATAAAAAAATTAAGCTTGGCATGATCATCGCGACGATAGCTGCTGCGATGAGCTATGTTTCTACCGCCGTCGATTTTGTTGGTAAAGTTCGAAGCGTTTTTGCGGGGACGACAACAGATTCACATTTCCTCGGTCGGTGGGCTACTCACTGGGAGTACAGTCTGAGCGGAGGCGTTAGCCTCGGTTTCCGAGGTACCAGCGAGTATTTTCAAAATGGAAGGTATAACACCAGCGGGATCATGACAGTTACCGCCCGAGATAGTACGCCCGATCCTGTTCAGGCGGAATACTTGGCAAGTTGGGCCGGAACCTGGTCCGTAGAAGGTAAAGGTATCACGACGACCATGGATGAAATGAAAACCACTCCCTCGACGGTCATAGTCGGGACGAAGGAGTTGTCGGCGAATGAGGTCACACAGATGCTAGGCAGGGATGGGCACTTCCCTAACCTATCAGACCTTTATCCTCATGGTGCAACTGCATACGCGACCATTGTCTCTGTATCCGATCGTGCCTTCTCACTGACAGAAGATGCTGGTCACAAGCAAAAAATAACAATTTTTGGACAACGTGATTAAGAGACCGTTTCAAAAAGACTGCTCCGTACGTCTGAAGATGTTCCAGCAGACGAGGGAGCAACCGAGTTTGAGGAATGCTTCGTGAATGTCGGCGCGACGCTCAAAGCGAATGCGAAGACGACGA